>JAABSJ010000166.1 GCA_011390515.1 Oscillatoria sp. | reverse complement strand
TTTTGTGCAGAAGTGTGGTAGAGGCAACTGGGGACGAGATTAGAACCCAGTCGGAAATTGGCAGCCGCGAGATTGATGTGGTTTGTGGAGGTCCCCCCTGTCAAGGCTTTTCCCTGATGGGTAAACGCGCTTTAGATGATCCGCGCAATTCCCTCGTGTTTCACTTCATCCGCATCGTTACCGAACTCCAACCGAAGTATTTCGTTATGGAAAATGTTCGGGGATTAACCATCGGTCCCCATAAGCAGCTTTTAGACGAAGTTATCGATAAATTTCACGACTCCGGTTATCAGGTTCTGACTCCCTATCAAGTGCTTAACTCCGCTTATTATGGTGTTCCCCAAAATCGAGAACGTCTCTTTTTAATCGGATGTCGCGAGGGATTGTCTTTACCTGTCTATCCCAACCCCATTACGAATCCTCCGGAATGCAAGTCGTTACGCCAGTTATCGGATCTGCCAGCAACGCCAACGGTTTGGGAGGCGATTCAAGATTTGCCGAGGGTAGAAAAATATACTGAATTGCTCGATCGCGACTGGATTTCTTATACATACCCCTCCGCAAGTGCTTATGGAATTCAGATGCAGGGAAGTTCTGAACGGCCTCACAATTATGCTTATCCCCGGGAATGGGATAGGAATATTCTCACTGGCAATCATCGCACTCAGCATACCCAACCGGCGATTGATCGCTTCAAAGATACCCCTCCCGGCAAATCCGAACCTGTCAGTCGCTTCCATAAGCTCAATCCCCAGGGATTATGTAATACATTAAGAGCAGGAACTCCCAGTAATCGAGGGGCTTATACTTCCCCTCGTCCGATTCATCCGTTTGAACCCCGTTGTATTACAGTTCGCGAGGCGGCGCGATTACACTCCTACCCGGATTGGTTTCGCTTCCATGTTACGAAATGGCACGGATTCCGCCAAATTGGCAATTCTGTTCCCCCCCTCTTAGCCGAAGCGGTGGCGGCAGAGATGATCCGGGTGTTAGGGATAGTACCAATTTTTCCAGGGGTCCCGATGCTGCTGGAAAATCCCGAGTTGCTAAAACTGCCGATGTCTGCGGCAGCAGCACAATACCAGGTGGATCCGCACACCATCGAACCGCGATCGCGCCGAGCCTCAAGGCCTAAAACATCAGTACAATAGCGGTTAGAAGCCAGATTTCTTGTCCCACTTAGGGATTTCATACGGAATCCGGTTGTGATAGGTCTGTCAAAACCCACACCCGTGCATGGTGGGGCGTTTGCGGACGAAGCCTGCCTACGCGGGCTGCGAGAGAAAATCGACTTTTAACAACCGGATTTGGTATCAATAGACCTCTTGCAAAAAAAAGGATTGATCCCCCCAACCCCCCTTAAAAAGGGGGGCTTTTTAGAATTTGGCAAGAAGTCTAATAAATAAAGTGGGGCATGAGAACTTTAGGAGAATTGTTCAAGCCGATTGGCGTTCTCTTTTGGGGGGTTGGGGGGATCTCTTCTCAAAGATTTTGAAGAGTTTATTGTTTGGAAATCCCTTATTCACTACTCAGGACTTATATCAAGTCCGTTGAATTAACCTAAAAAAACATTTCCTCCTCTTCTCCTCCTTCCCTTCCAGGGAAGGGGGTTGGGGGGTTAGGTCACTAGGGGCGATCGCGATGCCAGTCCATCTGATCTATATACTCGCCCCCGGATAGGCTGGTTCATTCATTTAAGGCCCCACTGTCTCTGCTGGTATGAAACCGGGCAGAAAATAGGATCCGGCCCTCGAACAAGCGAGGGCATCGGTTGGTTGACAGCTACTCCACAGTCTGACGCCACCCCATGATCGGATCAGCGCAGGAGTTGTTTAATAGTCTGAATCAGTTCTGCCGGACGAAATGGTTTCGTGATGTAGGCATCCGCTCCTTGTTTCATCCCCCAATACCGATCAAACTCTTGACTTTTGCTCGTACACATGATAACGGGAATATTCTGGGCTTTCGGGTCATTTTTTAACCATCGACAAAGTTCATAGCCGTTCATTCTGGGCATGACAATATCGGTGACGACTAAATCCGGAGGTTTGGCCTGAATTTGTTCTTTGGCTTGTACTCCATCGGATGCTTCAATCACTTCCAAACCGCTTTTTTTCAGAATGTCCGATACCATTTCGCGTACCGTACCGCTATCATCCACAATTAGAATTATACTCATCGCTCCCTCCGTAATTTCTGGTTCTAAAGGTTTGGCGTATAATTCATCGTTCTTTTAATGCCAAAATGCTGTTGGCAAGGTGAGTGAATTATTAAGAGTAAACCCATAAAACTTAACAAGTTGATAATAATGGTTATTCTCTAGGGTCATAATTGGGCTGTCATGAGATTGTCCTGATCGCTACTCCTTTATATTGCTCTGATCTGTCCAAACCGGATGGGTCTATGGAGAGGATGCACCACTTTAAGACCGCTTGCTCTGAAATGGAACTCGCCCTGGGGAGGGCATCCCTCTGTCCGAGGGATCTGCCACTGAATCAGCCCGGATTATGACCGGATTCCGTTTGACAATCGGACCAGAGGGTGACTAGACCTTTGCCGAGGGAATCCAGGGGCTAGAAAGAGGCAGGAGCAATCCTGAACCCTTTTGCGATCGCTTTCCTACATTATGGGCAGTAAAAACCCAAAGGATCTCTATCATCGCACGGGCCAAGCTCAGTGCGATCGCCAAATTCTGTTGAACACAAAGTCAAGACCATAGTGTAAGAGTCAGTCATCACATTGATCATAAAAATGCTTAGACTGATTCAACCTCTGTGTTCTGGACCCATTTCCCTTAATTGGGTCAGCCTTGCGGCCTATGACTCCACTAAACCGAATCAATGGCAGATTATATCATTGAATTTAGGGCCTTCGACTCAAGGGCGATCGCAATTTCAGCGCGGCCCAACCGAGGGCCTCGGTAGCGGATTAAATCAATCAGACAGTTCCCCTCTCACTGAACCCTACAGAGTCGGTCACGAAACCTAGGGTATCGGTCCAGGATGAGATTCCCTGCACAAGAAACCGGCTTTCACCGCCCCTATTTAATGCTTTCGGGGCAGAAATGGGGTAAAAACCCCGGTTGTCTTTCCCTTACTGTACCCCCGGACCCGGTAGGAGTTAGGCAAATTGTGGGATGTCACCGAATATGACCCGTGCCTTTCAGGGCCTGCCCCAACGATTCAGGGGAGGCTTAACTGGGAACCATCACAATTTGGTAAGAGGGAATTGTTAAGCTGTTATTTTTTCAAGGGAAAACCCGAGAGGGTACGGTGGGGAAAAGATGGTGGATACTCAATTAACAAGAAGTTATCCCGTTTACCCGAGGGGATTAGAGGGTGCAGTTGGCGATCGCCCGGGGAGTCGAGAATTTTATTTTGCAAAAACGACGGTAAAAAAAGAAAATGTAACAGTTTGCAAAGGTATAATGAGAGGCAACTCAAAAAACTTAACACTATCTTAAAGAATCTCAACGAGGGGATTATTACCAAATGCGCGTGGCGATCGCAGGAGCGGGTTTAGCAGGACTTTCCTGCGCGAAATATCTGACCGACATGGGTCATACCCCCATAGTCCTGGAACGCCGGGACGTCCTTGGGGGGAAAGTAGCAGCATGGAAAGATGCAGACGGGGACTGGTACGAAACCGGGCTGCACATTTTTTTTGGTGCCTATCCCAATATGTTGCAACTATTTGGCGAACTAGGCATCGAAGACCGGCTGCAATGGAAAGAACATACCATGATCTTCAACCAGCCGGAGGCCCCGGGAACCTACTCCCGGTTTGACTTCCCGGACCTGCCTGCCCCCCTGAATGGGGTGATGGCAATCTTGCGGAATAACGATATGCTAACCTGGCCGGAAAAAATTCAGTTTGGCATCGGCCTGATTCCAGCAATGGTGCAGGGGCAGAAATATGTCGAAGAGATGGATAAATATTCCTTCTCCGAATGGCTGAAACTGAAAAATATCCCACCTAGGGTCGAAAAAGAAGTCTTCATCGCCATGTCCAAGGCGCTCAACTTCATCAACCCCGATGAAATTTCCGCAACCATTTTGCTGACGGCACTGAATCGGTTTTTGCAAGAAAAAAACGGGTCAAAAATGGCGTTTTTAGATGGATCCCCGACAGAACGGCTCTGTCAACCCATCGTGGACCACATTACCGATCGCGGCGGTGAAGTCCGGTTAAACGCGCCCATTAAAGAGTTTTTGCTCGACGAAGAAGGTGCAGTCCGGGGCTTTGAGGTCCGTGGCATTGAGGGAAAACCTTCCTCAGTCTTAACCGCAGATATTTACGTCTCGGCAATGCCCGTGGACCCTCTAAAAGTGATGCTCCCGCAACCCTGGCGTGAAATGGAATATTTCCAGCAATTAAACGGATTAGAAGGGGTGCCGGTGATTAACGTGCATCTGTGGTTTGACTGTAAACTCACGGATATCGATCACTTGCTATTTTCGCGATCGCCCTTACTGAGCGTCTATGCGGACATGAGCAACACCTGTCGGGAATATGCCAATCCCGATCGCTCAATGCTGGAATTAGTCCTGGCACCGGCGAAAGACTGGATTTCCAAAACCGATGAAGAAATTGTCACGGCTACCTTGAAAGAACTGGAAAATCTATTTCCTGATCGCTTTTGTGGTAACAAACCAGCTAAATTATTAAAATATCACGTCGTCAAGACGCCGCGATCGGTGTACAAAGCAACTCCCGGACGCCAAAATTACCGTCCGTCCCAAATCACACCGATCCCCAATTTCTATCTGACGGGCGATTACACCATGCAACGTTATCTTGCCAGTATGGAAGGAGCCGTACTTTCTGGTAAGCTGACAGCGCAGGCCATTGCGAGCCGTCAGTCCCAGAATTAATAATTTTAGAATTTAGATATTAGTAGTGGCCTACAACTCAAAATCCCTGAATTCCCAACCCAGAATTCTGGCATCTAAAGACGCTCCCCGCTTGCAACCAATGCTGCAACTGTCCGAACAACCACGCATGAAAACGCTGGCTTCCTTAGACGACGCTTATGAGCTCTGTCGCCAAATCACAGCGAAATATGCCCGCACCTTTTACCTGGGTACGCTGTTGATGCCAGAAGCGAAACGGCGGGCTATTTGGGCGATCTACGCTTGGTGCCGTCGCACAGATGAATTGGTGGACGGACCTGGGGCAAGGTTTACCACCCCAGAAACCTTAGATCTGTGGGAGGGTTACCTCGAATCGATCTTTGCTGGAGAGGCGATCGAAGATTCTGATGTGGCGATGGTGGATACGGTGGAACGCTTTTCCCTGGATATCCAGCCCTTTCGGGATATGATTTCCGGGCAGCGCATGGATCTGTACCGCAGTCGCTATCAAACCTTTGAGGACCTTGAACTGTACTGCTACCGCGTAGCCGGGACCGTGGGCTTAATGTCCTTGCCGGTGATGGGAATTGCGCCCGTGGTTCGGTCCTCCCCTTGGGAGACGGACGAACCTTCGGATCCATCAGCGGAGGCGGTCGCCCTCGGCATTGCCAATCAACTGACCAATATCCTGCGGGATGTGGGGGAAGATGCTCGTCGAGGTCGGATTTATCTGCCTCTGGAGGAACTGGCTTTGTTTGACTACACCGAAGAGGACCTTTTGAACGGGGTCGTCGATGAGCGATGGCGGCAACTGATGCGCTTCCAAATTCAACGCGCCCGCAAGTTCTATGTCAAGGCAGAAAAGGGTATTCTGGCCCTAAATCCCGATGCTCGTTGGCCCGTCTGGTCCGCAACGATGCTTTACAGCCAAATTCTCGATGCGATCGAGCGCAACGAATACGATGTATTTCGTCAGCGCGCGGTCGTCCCCCGTTATCGCAAGATGATCTCTTTGCCTTTAGCATGGCTCAGGGCACAAGTTCTGTAAGGAAACCGGGTTTAGATACAGATTTTCGGCGATCGCATCCAGAAGCGATCGCAACCCCGCCATCAAGTGACCGCAAAAATGGAAGTTTGGCCTCAGTCGGCAAACTTCCATTTTTTGTGACTATATTTTGGCCCACAAAATTGACTATCCTTTAGCATTAGCTTCCTTCGTTCCCACAATCCAGGCTAATGCAGGTTTGTCTTCATTTCCCTCTTGAGGACGATGATAAAAGTCGGAAAATCCGGTGATATCAACAGAATAGGGACTGAACATCTTTTTATCCTATCTCCACTCCATTCTCCATCGTTCGTTCCGCGCGATCGGCTGATTTCCCGCGCCTGAACCCATGCTTAAGGATGAGCCTAAACGAAGCCCTGAAGTCAGGTTACGAGCTTTTCCAGCGGATAGGCATTATCATAGATTACAAGAAATTTATATTTCTTAACAAATATTAAAGATTTAAAAAACTATGTCCTCTATGACTCTCTTAAGCGAACGGCCCAAACTGCTGATTCAGCCCAATGACCTGGAGACCAGAACCTGTTTGGCTAACTTGGGATTTCAGCCCGTTCCGGCAGTCCCTCTCCTGCTCTATCGTATCGTCACCAAGAGCCAACTCAAGGAGATATTCTGGCAGTTGAGCAACCAGCTTGGAGAGATGGCTCAAAGCTCCTCTCGGTTCGTGGTCACCCAAATATCCTTAGACTCAACCCATCTCCTTTTGGAATTTCTGAAAGCACAGCCGTTGATTTCAGTGACCAGTTCCATCAAATATGCCTGGTTTTTGCGACTGCTGCTCCAACAAGGGCTATTTTTTAAATATCAACCCATTTTTTGCCTGAAATCGGGCCAGATCACCGCTTATGAATGTCTTGCTCGCGCCCTAGGCGATCGCGGAGGGTGCTACAGTGGCGGAATGTTAATTGAAGCGGCGATCGCCACAAATTTATCAAAGGAATTTGATGAACTGGCGCGGACAACTTGCCTCGAATCCATTGCCGAGTTTAAGAGTGATCGCCAGTTTTTTGTCAACCTGTTACCCAACGCCATTATTCAAAATCCGGAATCCATCGAACAGAATTTACAACAAATTCTCGACTTAGGATTACGCCCGGAACAAATCATTTTTGAGTTAACCGAAGTAGAAGTTTTGGCACAAAGCGAAAAACTCCCGCAGGTTATCGAACGGATGCGCGCCTGGGGATTTGGAATTGCTGTTGATGATCTGTGTGGTTGTGTCTCTGTGGATCACTATGCAATGGAACTCAAACCCGATATTGTTAAATTAGACCGACGTTTGGTCCAAGGCTGTAGCCAGTTTACCCTCAAACAGACTTTAATCAAGAGTTTGCTTTCTTCGGCTCACTCCGAGGGAATTCTCGTTTTAGCAGAAGGCTTAGAAACCCTTCAAGATATCCAATTTTGCCAGGAGTTGGGGGTGGATTTTGGCCAAGGATTTGGTTTAGCTCGTCCGGAAGCGGACCTCCAGCAACAGCCGTTTGAGCGATTGGATCTGATGATGTCTAAAGCCTCTTAGGGGCGATCGCTGCTTTTTTGATGGATGACCCGGATTATACAGGATGACAACCCGTTTGGGGTTGTTGTGACAAAATTTGATCGGGCAATTGGACCCTGGGAATTCCCAGGGACAACTTCTAGAACCTGAAAAAAGAACCGCGATCACAGAAGATGCGATCGCGGAAATATTCTCAAGAAAAACAATCCATCGGATTTTTTCCCACTCTAACCCTTCACCTGAATGCAGATTTAGCGGGAAATTCCATTGAATTAGGAGTTGCTGGCTTGAGTCGCCAACATTTGTTTGAGCTTTTCTAACTCCCCAGCCCAACGAGGATCCGGTTGTACCGAATCCGAGTCTTGGCTGCCACTGCTGCTGCTGCCGCCGCCGGTTGAGCGTTTCGACTTGTTGTTGCCGCGAGCACCGCCTCCACCGCCTCCGGTGGTGGGTTTAGCCACCTTAGCTGCGGCAGGGGTGGGTGTGGTGGTGGTGGGGGTGGGGGTTGCAGTAGCCTCCCCAGTCTCTGCGGCGGGTGCGCCTTCTTGTTCCTCGTCACCTTTCCCCTTCTTGCGAGGCAATGCCTTTTCAATCTTGAGAGGGGTATCTTGGAACATATAACCGTTGAACTTTTCGATAAATTCGTCGGCTTGCTCGTCATTCTTTACTGTGACGAATCCGAACCCCCGACACTTGCCCGTCTTGCGATCGGTAATGACTTTAGTGGTCACAGAATCACCGGCTTCAGCAAAGACGTCTTGCAGTTCTTTGCGATCGACTTCTTTTGGCAGATTACCTATATAAAGACGAATCGACATTTGAGATACCTCCTATCTTTTGGAAAATCAATTAAATACAAAACCTTCTTTTTTGACTCGATCCCTTTGTTCGGGGCTTCGTCGTTAACGACTTAAAGCGAGAGCTTTCCTGTCCTCTCATTACCCTTTAATCGCACAAGGGTAAAAGTAGTAACGGCTTGGCTTTTATCAATCGGTTCACTATTGCTCACCCCACCCCAGGCATACCCTATCGAAAAAAATACGCGCCAACACATTGCCTCGAACGCTTGTAACAATTCGGTGAAATTTTAGGTAGGGCATTGGATCTTTCAGGATTCCTTTCTTCTGCTTTTGATAAAAATCTGCTTTAGGAAACATCTCCTCTATCCGGGGCTTCCAAACCACCGACGAGCATACTAGCGTTCTCCTTAATACCACCTAGGTAAACTTCAAACGGCTCAAGTGTAAAGTTGATGCGTTTCTCAATATGGGCGCTCTCTTACTCACTCTAACAGAAATGGGTAATTATCTCCCATCCCATTACTTTTTTTTGGCCTCAATCGAGCCACTCTTAAAAATATCACAGCTTATGCAGGTGAGCTAGTAGTTGGCTCAAAAATTTTCGATTTCCCGACTATAAATTTTACCATTAGCTGATCACTGTCAAATATTTTTCCCATGAACCGCCCATTTTTTGGCTGTTTCAACTTTTTCTCAATTCCGAGGGAAAACCCGCCCTTATGTTAGACCTGGTGCTGTTTCCCTGGATGGGAAGGGGTCAACCCTGACTCTCACCAGGGCGTTGACCAACAGTGAAACGAGGGATTTTTTCCAAATTAGCCCCAGGATGGACGGGTTTAATTAAGAATTGTAACAAATTCCGGACGGATTCTGAGTCCGGGCTTTAACTTTTGTCCTAGCTCCCCCCCTGAGACATCCAGTAAACGCCTAACAGTACCGCCACTCCTGCCAAAATCGTAGACCAGATCGGATGAGCACTGGAGAGAGTTTTGCCATCAGCGGTGGTAAATCGGTCCAGATCAATCCAGGGAGTCGCACCCCGACGGAACCAACCGACTGCCGAAATTGTCTGTCCCACGAAATCGCTAGGACGCTTAGACAAAAGCCAAAGATACCCAAAAACCCCCAGATTGGAGGCGGCGTGCAACTTCACTAATCCCGTTGGGGACTGCAAAATTAAATCTTGCGCCAGCCAATTGCTGATTCCGCTCCGTCCGAGGAGTTGTCCCTCCAAACCAATGGGTAAACTATCCACCGGAATGGCATCGGGATCCGTGAGGAACTCGGGCAAAGAGGGGTTTTTGCGGATATTTTTAGAGGTAATGTCTGGGAAAAAGGCATTGATCCGCAGAACAATCCCCAAACTTACCCCTATTAATAAAGAACCCTGGAGAATCGAGCGATCGCCCCATACCCAATCCAGGGCCCCAAACCCCAGGTTCACCGCCACTGCGCCAAATACCCACAGCATCCACCCGGCGAGTAACCCCAGGGGAAGACCAAAATAGGGTGCACCTTGTAATAACAAGCGTTGGAGCATCGAACGGGAAGATTTTGCCGGGACCACTGCGCCATCCCGGGCAAAATCCAACTCAGTATCGAGCTTCCAAAACCGAGCATATAAATCCAACAGGGTGAGGCGATCGCCCAAAGGCGGATGAGATTGGGGAACCGTCAACCATTTTTTGTAGGCATTGTGGCGGTCCCACTGCAGGAGATTTTCCCAAGAATGATAGGCAGAACAACTCCCCAAGGTCATCCCCTGCACATAGCCGACTGGCGAGAGTAAATCGAATCCTTCCAGCACAAAACTGGTGTGACCTTGTTTCTCCACATCCTGAGCAATCCCAATTGCCATTTTCAGTAAAGCGCGAGTCAGCGCATTGGGATTACCCGTTAAAGAGGCAGAGGCGCGATCGCTGTAATAAAACCGCAAGCGCGACAGGAATAAAACCGGCCAACGCAACACCCAGTACAACCCGTAGGCGACTGCGGAAATTACCCCTGCCGTCTGGCACATCACCCGGCCAAACCACTCCTGAGAGTCCACCCACTTATCCCCATCCCGGGACACCTGCCAATAGAGGACATAAGGAATTTGACAGAGTAACAGCGCCAAAGACATCAGGGGAAAATCCCAATTTTCTAAATGTCCTAATTCACCGGCATAAATTGCCGCAATTTCATCGTCCTCTAATTGCTCTAATAACCCTTGACTGACCACAATTCGGGCAAACCGAGGAGCAAAACCATAGGTCATGGCGATCGGTGCATCGGTGGGAATCACCCCCAGGGACAGGGCCGGTTGCTTGCGCTCCAAACTAAAGCGGGATAGCAATTTCCGCGCTTCTGGACTGTAGTTACCGAGTTTCGGTGGTGGGAGTTTTTCCATGCCATAAGCGAAGCGCAGCAGTAAATCCAGTAACCAGGGAGAGGCAACGAGCAACAGGACGAGGATGCCCGCCAAGGTCCAAGTTTGGTCCCGATAAAAACTTTGGATCGGCCCTAAAAGCGGGAGTTGATGGAACAGGTCATTCGCCGTTGCCATGCCCCAATTCATGAAAATCCGCAGTACCCAAAACAGGGCGATCGCACTGCCGATTTGGGCAAACAATAGATAGGTGGGTTTAACGGGTTTGAGTTTTCGCCAGTTTTGCGCCCGTCCCGCCTGACGCCATTGCCGAGGTTGTGGAGTTGGAACCGTTGATTCTGGAGGAGTTGCGGAGGGTTGTCCGGACTGCGATGCCCTGGCCGAAGGTGAATCAGCCCTCTTTGTGGACGGGGTTAAATAATCTATCCCCTCGGTATCCGCTTCTAAGGGGAGGACTTGTGGGGAATCCTCCTGGGAACCCGGGGGTCTGGGAGGCTGATGCGGCGCGGGGGCCGATGAGCCTGGAGTTAAGGGGCTGACTCCTAGCCGAGGGGTGGCCCCTCCTGGGGGTCTGGGTGGCTTAGGTGGCGGCAGGGGTGGTGGGTTGCCCGGGGACCGGGGCGCAGGTTTACCTTGAGCCGGTTCTAGGGGGACAAATCCCGTGGGATTTCCCTGGGACAGGGGGGAAATGATGTCCTGGGAGTTTGGACGGGTGAGGGGGGAGGGTTGAGCAGGTCCGGAAGAGGAGGGGTTGAATGGCACAAATCCGGTGGGATCTCCTCCGAGGGGGGAAGGCGGATTGGCGGGGCGATTGACCGTTTTCGGGGTCTGGGGTTGAGATCCGGGTGAGGAGGGAGCAGATTGATTCAACTGAGCCAGGGTCCGCACGGCCCAGTCTTTGACCTTGGGACTGTCCGATGCGGTCAAGGTTTGACATAAGGCGATCGCCTTAGACTGGGTGCGGTTCCCTTTGTAGGCCATCACCAACCCCATCGTCGCCCGATCAACGGTGGGTTGATGGAGTTCTTGTTCGCAAACCTTGGATAAAATGGCGATCGCCATTTCATAATTCTTTTGTTTGAGCGCCGCCAACCCTGTTTGGAGATCCGAGTGTTCCATAGCCATCGATTCGCAATTGGTAGATGAACCAAGAGGTTCAACGAGAACTAAACAGTCAGAATCGAGAAGGTGGGGGATGGTTCAGTCTCGATTCTTAAATGCTCTATAGCCAGTCTAAATCATTCGTAGCCCGAATCTGTGGGCTGTGGCACTGGGGAAAAGGGTCGGGGAGTTTTTGCCCGGGGGTCGTTTTGTCTCGGTCGATCGCAGGCAGACTCGGTGAGTTGCCCGGTTTGTCAACAGTCTGGAGGGGTGTGGACATCATCAATCGAATAGGGGGAAGATTCCCCCCCTCGGATCACTCGGGCTGTTGCAAAATTGAGATAGATTAAAAGGCGACCTCATCCGGAATGAGTGGCGATCGCATTACATACCCAGCGATTTGTCACGGAAGTTTAAGCAGAATAATCAGAAAAGGAGTTCAATTCATGTACGATGCAGACAAACGGAAGCTGTTATCCCTGCTGTCTCATGGGGCAATTTTTTTCAGTACAACTTTGGTGTCTATTGGGATTCCTCTGGCGATTTTATTTGTGTCCGATGACCCGGTTGTGAAAGATAATGCCAAAGAATCTATCAATTTTCATTTCAATGTCTGGGCTTGGGGTGCGGTGATTGTTGCCCTGAGTTTTCTGACCTTGGGCTTGTTGGGATTTATTCTCGCCCCTGCCGGATATGTTCTTCATTGGGGATTGACGGCGTTTGCGTTGCTCAAGGTATTCGGAAATCCGGACCGCCCTTTCGAGTATCCTTTTATTTTCCGCGTGTTATAACGTGAGTAGCAGGCGATCGGCAACATTGGAGGATTTTTTATGTACGATTCAGATAAACGGAAGTTATTATCGGTTTTGTCTCATGGAGCCATTTTTTTGAGTGCTACGGTTCTTTCCGTCGGATTGCCGATCGCCATCTTGTTTCTGTCCGAGGACCCGGTAGTTAAAGGGAATGCCCGAGAATCTATCAATTTTCATCTCAATATTTATCTCTATGGCGTCATCTTTGGCATCTTGACTGTTATCCTGATTGGGTTTCCTCTCCTGTTTCTTTTATTAGCCGCTATGTGGATTCTGCCGATTATGGCCATTGTGAAGGTTCTCTCGGACCCCACTTTGATTTACCGCTATCCGTTCATTTTCCGGCTCGTTTAGTTGGCATTTGAGGGCAGTATTATCTCCTGTCAAGGGGATTTCACCCAACCGATTGGGTGAGTTGATACTTCAATCCTGTAAAGTAGATTATTTCTCCCTTTTCAAAACTAAGTTAAGGAAGAGATAGCTGATGTTTTATAGCCTTTCTCTGGTTGGTGAAGTATATGGAGGATCCCCCTAAATCCCCCTTAAAAAGGGGGACTTTCCAGGTTCCCCCCGTGGAACTAAACATTTATTCCTCCGGCTCCCCCCGTGGAACTAAACATTTATTCCTCTGGCTCCCCCCGTTAAATAAACATTTATTCCTCTGGCTTCCCCCTTCTTAAGGGGGACGGGAGGGG
>JAABSJ010000165.1 GCA_011390515.1 Oscillatoria sp. | reverse complement strand
TATAGCGGTTCCCGGACTGATGAGGTACTTTTCAAAGCCCCTCTCCCGTTCTGGGAGAGGGGTTTGGGGTGAGGGATGTACCTTATGGACATGAGAAAGGCTATACTACAAACAAAATCGGAGAACGACTGAAGTCGTTACTACAAACAAAAGAGGAGAACGACTGAAGTCGTTACTACGAACAACTTCCCCCATCTTCCCCATCCCCCCCCATCATTCTTCCTCCTTGCCAATCAACCGTCCCCGATCGGATGTTGCGCGCAAGAAGGAGAGTAATTCTCGATTGACCAGATGGGGGACTTCCTGCTGGATCCAATGACCGCAGTGGGGAACCAACTTGAGTTGAAACGGCGCTTTAATTAAGCGATCGAATCCATCGGTTAACTTATTGCTCAAAAACGAATCTTCTTCCCCCCACAACACCAGGGTGGGTGCGGTGACATAATGAGGCGATCGCCCCAAGTTCGGTACCCAATTAAAGGGAGACATCAGTTGGCGATAGTAATTAATCGCCGAAGAGAGCACTCCCGGTTTTTCCAACGCTTCTTGATAAATCTTAGTCAGTTCCGAGGTAAAGGCTCCTTTGCGGATCGCTTGTTCCTGGAACATCTTTTTGACAAAATCTTTCAAGTTCTGCTGAATCAGCCATTCTGGGACTCCTGGGACCTGAAATGCCAGGACATACCAACTGCGGCGTAGTTGATCCACATTGCTTCCCATCGCCTGTAACCATTGTTGAGGGTGGGGTGCATTCAAAATTGCCAAGCGATCCAGGCAGTTGGGAAACCGTTCGGCTAGGTGCCAGGCGATCGCCCCTCCCCAATCATGACCCACGATATGGGCCTTGACATATCCTAAACTCTCAATTAAACCTTTGATATCTGCACTTAACGTATCCAGATCGTAGCCACTGTCGGGCTTGTCCGAATCGTTATAGCCGCGCAGGTCCGGGACGACTACTTTAAAATATCGAGAAAGCGCTGGGATTTGATAGCGCCAGGAATACCAAAACTCCGGAAATCCGTGCAACAGGAGAACGAGTTCCCCTTCTCCTTGGGAGACGCAGTGCAAGCGGATCCGGTTCGTTTCAATATAATGATGTTCCCAAGTGGCTTCTAGGGCGGTCATATTTTTTTTGCAAACGGGCTGTGTGGATCGCGAAACGTCAATTTAAGCCAGATAAACCCCAGGAGCGCTCGTTACCGTGGCGTTTGTCGTTCCGTTATTCCAGCGTAACATTTTTCAGCCCCAAAAAAATTAGCCCGCTCTCTTATCGTAAACCCGATGTTCTCCTGATCGACCCCCAGGAGATTGAGATATCGGGTTCCCTTCAAGGGCGAGCTCAGACCAGTGTTTCCTACACGAGTTGCTCATTGACGTCTTCCACTGCCAGATCAGGCTGGTCTGGAACGACTTTCATCTGACATTTGACCAGGTTGGCGAGTTCCTGAAGCTGGGCGATCGCTTCTGCGCCCTCTAATTTCATTAATTCGCGATCATCGCGCATTTCTGTCCAGGTAATCCCATAGTCCGACACCAAAAACCGAATCAAGTGATCTTCTCCTAGGCTCACCATAAAGGAGGCGCTATTCATTTGGCCCCCGCAGGTATAGCAAGATGCCAGGTAACCCCGACGCTCTAGCACGATCGCTAGGGCTTGTAGGTTCATGACGAGATCCTTGACAAATTGACGGTGCTGTTCGGCGAGTCTGATAAACACTTATTTTCTCCTATCACCACACCACAGTTTAGAACTTTTTAATGTTTTTTTTAGATTTGACTTCCTCCTGGAGCCGATATAATATCTAGGGCTTCACCTGTCCAATGGTAATTCAATTGTAAACGTCCCACGGAAGGGATGGCATTAAGTTAACGTGATTCATCCGTCAGAGGAGGTAGCCGTTACAACACTTAAGCATTGGATAAGGCATAGATTCAGCGGCATTTCGGGGGTTTCCGGAGTGCTTTGGCCGGCCTAAATTGATCCCCAATTCCCTCAAGCGTATAGAGGCAGGCTGGCCTACGGCGATCGCCCACAAGAATAGGAAATTCTTATCAGCGTGATTAGAAAATTGTTTGAGAGATTGTCAATCCTCGGATTGTCTAAGCGGGGTAAGGACCCCGTTAGCCTCCATACCAGTTGGCATCCCAGAAGGGCACTCAGTACAGAGATTCAGCGTTACATCGCCCCTAAATTAGGTTGAAAAGGTCAATTTAGTTGACTTCCCACCAACCAATTGCAGGGCCAATGAAGCGAACGGTTAACCAAGCCACAATCAAAAAACCAATGCCGAGCCAACTTCCTTGGACGGTCCACTTCACAAACTGTTCGGATTGACTTTTAGTAATCGGCAACCAAGGCACGATTCTGGGCTCTTTGCCATACTGATCTCCGAGCGTTGACTTGCGACGTTTTGCTTCACCCATAATCAAGAGAGTAGAAATGCTAAAATTTCAATTGAGCTAACGGATCCAGTGGGAAATCCCCTTCCCTCGTGCAAAGCATCCAGGTTAGGCCGATGATTTCATTCCCCGTTGCCATCGAAAGAAACCGGCCCGTTGCGAGTCTTCATGCCGAGGACGATGAGGGTCTGATAGCAACCCTCTGAATATTAACTTGATTTCATAGCCGGTTGCTCACTTTTGTTGCCAAACTTTACTTAATTTTTCAGTTTCACTATCCTGGGCCCTCCCGGTAGAAATCAGAGCAATCGGATCCCAAACCGGCTTCTGTCCCTAAGAAAGTGGCTTTCTGCGGAGAGATTGGGTCAAGCCACCCGGTTTTTGAACTCGACGGTACCGATGCCCTAGGAGAGGATTTCTTGACAAAACCAGGACTGATTTCCGGCAAAGGGAGCAGTCGCCTCCCAATTGCCCGATATGTCCCGAAAAACCCGATGGAGAGACCCCATTGCTTCTTGAGGGGAGCAAAAAAGGATTTGAGGATGATCCCCTTCCTTGGTAGCATCGAATCTAAGTCATCGGATTTGGTCAGTGGATGAACATCCAGAAATTCCATCGGTTCCACGAGGTGATTCACCTGAGTAACAGATCTATCTCGATAGCACAGAATCCAGCCTTATCCCGTAGCCCGGTGAGCAAAGCATTTGCCTCATCTGGGTTTTCCATCATGAGAATTTATTCTAAGAGCAAACCAGGACCGGGCTGGAAACAAAATGCTGTAACAGGACTTGCGCAGATTTTGAGAATTCAGGCTAAATGTAGAGGCGATTCGCGAATCGCCTCTACATTTAGCGTTTTATTTTCCCCAATGGGTAAGTTCTGTGTAAGGGGGCAAGGTCCCGAAGGATTGACCGGCAAAATGGGTCAAGGCGATCGCCCCTATCCCTCCAACCGGAGAAAGGTCCCAGGGATTGCGGTATCCCCAGGGTGGAACAGGAACCGCTTGGGACCGAGGACCTGGGGTAGAATCACCCCCCCTTCATCCGCTATCATTCCAGACTTGAGTCGCGATGTTCAGGTGTGCTCAACGTAAATGGATCAGCTTGAATGTTTACCCTATAGTGTCGGTCATGGAGATGAGGGAGTCTCCTTGCAAGTGCGGATGGGACCCTATCGCATCCTCCTCGACTGTGGCATCCGAGATATCTCACCCTTGCAAGCGGGTTTAGAGCAAAAGGGCAGTGGCCCAGGCTCCTTACCGGCAGATTTAGTGCTGGTGTCTCATGCTCATGCCGATCATGCCCGGGGTTTATGGTCCCTGCATGAAGCCTTCCCCCAATTACCGATTTATGCCAGTGAAGTCACTACAGAACTACTCCCCCTGAACTGGCCCGAGGGAGAAGGCGATCGCCTAAGATTTTGTCAAGCCTTACCCTGGCGCACTCCCATCGAATTTCTAGATGGATTGACCGCTGAATTATTTCCGGCTGGACATCTGCCAGGGGCAGCGGCTATTTTATTGAGCTATACCCCCACCCCATCCGGGCGATCGCCTCAAGCACCCCGACCCTATACCCTGCTTTATACCGGCGATTTTTTCCTCTCCAATTCCCGGTTAGTGGAAGGATTGCCCCTCGATGAACTTCGGGGATTAGATCCAGATGTGCTGATTGTCGAAGGCAGTTATGGGACCTCGCGGTTTCCCCATCGCCGATCGCAGGAAAACCAACTCGCTGAACGCATCGAACGGGCGATCGCCCAGGGTCAATCCGTCCTCCTTCCCACCCCCACCGTAGGTTTAGGTCAAGAAATCCTGATGCTGCTGCGGAGTCATCACCAATTCACCGGGCGAGATCTGGATATTTGGGTCGAGGGAACCGTTGCCGATGCTTGTGATATTTATTTAGAACTCCTCCCCCAACTCCCCGCCTCAGTCCAAAACTTTGCCCGCCATCAACCCCTATTTTGGGACGAACGGATCCGTCCAAGGGTGCGTCGCTTATTCCCCGAACACCGTTCCCAACTGGCAAACGGTCCTTGTGTCCTGCTTACGGAATTAAACAGCAACCTCAAAAATTTTGAGGGAGGCGATCGCCAACCCTGGTTGATTTTGCTTCCCGAATATCCTGGACAACCTCAACGCTATAACCCAGAGTCCTTATTTGTCCATCTCCCCAAGTCCCGCTTTACCCTAGAAACCTATTTACTCGCCCAACATTGTGACGGCAATAGCACCACTCAACTGATTCATAACTTACATCCCCAGCACGTTGTCTTCATCCACGGTTCCCCTGCCTATCTAGCAGACTTGACCAATTTGGATGAACTCCGCAACCGTTATCACCTCCATACTCCAGAAGCGGGGAATCTCGTCGAACTCCCCATCGGCGAGACGATTTTGCAACCGGCGACCCCGGCTGAAATTTATCCGGGAGAACTCACGGAACATCCAAGCAGTGTTACCCTTTCCCTGTCTCAAACTTTGGCCTTGGACCCCCGTTGGCAGAAGTTTTCCGATACCGGGTTAATTGAAGCGCGTTGGCAGGGTGAGGAATTAGTGGTGCGTGGGGTCTCTCAACGAGAATTGCTGTCTCAAGGGAGTGCCGCCCGGGTCAGTGCGAATATAGAATGTTGCGGAAACTGTCGGTATTATCGAGGACAGCGGTGTTGGAATCAGGTTTCTCCTTTATTTGGGTTTAAGGTGACTCCTGATGGCTATTGTCCCGCCTTTGAAGCGGCGCTGGTTCCACCTGTCGCGCCGCCGGATTCATGAGGCACTTGCATTCGGTTGTTAAAGACCTAATTTACTCTTGAGAAAAGTTGCAACACCCGGAGGGGGTTAAAACCTAGCCCTGTCAAGGTGTATTTGTAGGGGCGTATTGCATACGCCCTCTCATGTATGCAATACGCCCCTACAAGAAACAGAGATGAGGCTCGATTCCATTGACCGATCAAGAGGGCGTATGCAATACGCCCCTACAAGAAACGGAGATGAGGTGGGATTCCATTGACGGATCAAGAGGGCGTATGCAATACGCCCCTACAAGGAACAGAGATGAGGCTCGATTCCATTGACGGATCAAGAGGGCGTATGCAATACGCCCCCCCAATAGGGATGAGGCTCGATTCCATTTACCACCTTGACAGGGCTAGGGTTAAAACGATTGGCGGCCTAACAACTTAAGTCGGTTGAGGCTGAGATCTTGCACCATGCTCAATACCACCGGGGGTTTAAACGATTGGCGGACGGTTGTTGCTTTGTTGATGTAGCCGCACCCTGCATTGGGTGTGGGTTTGAGCTAAAAAATTATAGCCTTAAGTACCCCAGGGGTACTCAAGGCTATGATTCAGGATTTGTTGTTGTAAGGGTTTTTAACGATCGCCTCGGTCCAGAAGAGGGGGAGGGGATCAGAAACCTGGTTTCCTACCCGGTAATGGGGATAACCTCAATTAGGGTTGTACAGAAACCCGGTTTTTTGACTTCTGAACCGTGGCGATCGCCCGGTGACCTGGAAACGTTAGGATTCAAGGCAAAACCGACTTTTGAAATTATTCTTGATTCAAGTCGGGAGAGCGTTTGGGAATTTGTTCGGCTTCGGGACAGTCATCTGATACCAAAGGCTCCACATTACCTCGCGAAACGCAGGCAATTTTTTGGCTAACGGCACCGATGCTTTCGAGGCGAAACATCTCTTCCCAGGAAGAGAGTTCATCTTCTTCATCAGTTTCATAGCGGATCGTGACTAAATCTCCTTCGATGTCAAGAATGCGAACACCGTCAATCCAACGTTGCTGATCCCGCAAGAAAATACTGACTTCACGACCATCGCAACAGAATTGATAAATCTTGCGGTGTAGCATAGGTGGCTTCTCCTGAGCAAATAATTTTTCAATTGCTAAATCGTATTTCTCACCAAAGCAAGAATGCCCTGGCGATCGCATCAGTTCCCCAAAGTGAGGGTGGGACCGGGATGGGGTTGATGATTGTTTCCATAATGCATGGCTTGAGTTGAACTTTTCCACCTCGGGGTTGATGGCTACCGATTTAATTTGACAGTGTAGCTTGAAAACCCGTCAATATTGCTCGCAATGTACCAATCCAAATTAAATGTCGCCCTCGCCGAGGGGGGATATCGTAGCGAGAATTTGACAAAAGCTCGGATTCTGAACAGGGGGCGAACAAAAGTTAGGTGAACTCGGGGATTTTAACTAAGGATTGAAGGATCGTCCGACGGTTTTTAGGGGCTGGTTTGTTTGCCGTCTTTCCCCATCCTGTTGCGATCGCCCCGTTAGGAACTCGCTCAAGTGAGGCCGGGTGGGCCTCAAGGCTGGCCCGTTCGGGTCAGTTCGCGGGACTGACTTGGGTAACTGACCCCTAACTTGGTGCCTGGACGCTTTAATCAACTCGAATAATTAGGTAGCTTCTTTTTCCTATTGTACCGATTTTCAGCCATTCTGAGACAACTCCCTAAAAGAAAGAATCGGGAATTTCTATTGCACCCGGGTCCTAAACGGTCTGGGTTTAACGTCTGGTTATGGCGAATGCTCAAGGCTGTCTGGGGTTCCCACAAAGAATGGACGATGTTGTTGGGTCTGTTCTAGGGCCTGGGTCAAGGCATTCCAGTCTTCTGCCTCGATCGCCTCAATGAACTGGTTGAGTTGATCCCGATAGGCATAGAGCGATCGCAAGACTTCCTTTCGGTTGTACTGTGCCATCATCACCCCTAACTCGGGATTGCCCCCACCGACTCGGCTGGTATCCCGAAACCCACTACTGGCAAGCTGTTGGGCCAATTTCAGGCGATTAGGCATAGGTTCCTTCAGACAGGCGGATATCAAACTTGCCGAAACGAACACCGGCAGATGAGAAATCCAAGCGACGGCGCAATCATGGTCTTCCGGGCTGCATTGGTAGACCTGGGACCCCAGAGAGCGGGCCAACTCGGTCACGGTTTCTACTGCGGCATCGGGGGTGTCCTCTGTGGGGGTAATCACATAAGAACGTCCGACAAATAAATCAGGCACTGCCGCATCCAGTCCGCTTTCTGCCGTCCCTGCCATTGGATGCGCCGGGACAAAGTTCGACCATAAGGGAGTAACCGCTTCGACCACAGGCATTTTCACGGACCCCACATCCGTTATGATAGCGGTAGGGTTGAGATGGGGGACCAGTCGTTCTACTGTCCAGGCGATCGCCGCGATCGGCGTGCATATAAATACTACTTCGGCGTTTGCCATCAGGGTCATCTCTACATCTGCCTCATCCACGATTTGGCGCTTTATCGCTTCCTGGCAAGTTTGTGGACGACGGGACACCCCTAAAATGCGGTGACCCTGCGATCGCAAATCCAACGCCAAGGAACCTCCAATTAAACCCAAACCCACAATTCCAACGTTCATCGGCTCTATTAAATACCTAATTCCGATTTATTATGACCCCAGTTGGCTCCTTCCGAATCCCATCGCCATTTCCCAGACCCGATGGGACCCAAATTACTCTAGTCGGTGACAAGGGAAACTCCTAAAAGTCATCCGAGTTAGAGTTGTTGATCGCCTGGGGAGCAATTGGGAAGATTGAGGGTCAGAAAATGTTAGAGTGAGTCGATCTCCCGGTGTTCTGGTGGGAGTGATCCCGCTTGGTGCCTTTGGTAATTTTGTGATGGCGATCGCCCGACTGTTGCAATGGCAACGGAACAATCCCTCCCGTGGTTTTGAACCCCGGGAACTCTTCCCAACGACTCAGCAGTACCACAAGCGGGGACTTTCCTCTCGCGATCGCTCTTCCGCTAGGATGGTAATGCAAGCCTGCTATCACCGTAAAGTCCCGCTGTTCTCAGGGTGCCCCGATGGAAGCTGAAGAACTAATCAAAAAATATGTAGCTGGTGCCAGAGACTTTCCTGGGGTTATGCTGACTGAAGTCAATCTTAGTCAAGTTAATCTCAGCGAAGTCAACCTCAGTGGAGCCAACCTGAGTATTGCCAATCTTAGCGGTGCTGACCTCAGTGGCGCCAACCTCAGCCATGCCAAGCTCAATGTTGCGAAACTCAACAGCGCTCACCTGAGTGGAGCTAATCTCAATGGAGCGGACCTCAATGTTGCCAACTTAGTTCGCGCGGATCTACGCGGAACCCTGTTAATTCAAGCCTCGTTGATCCGCGCCGAACTCATGCGTGCCGAACTCAGCGGTGCGAACCTCACCCAAGCGGACCTCAATGGTGCCAACCTCCGGGAAGCGAAACTCCGACAAGCCTATCTAGTCAGCGCCAATGTCAGTGAAGCGGACATGAGGGGAGCCTCTTTAATGGGGGCTAATCTAGAACAGGCCAATTTAAGAGAGACGAACCTCAGTGGTGCGGACCTCAGTGGTGCCAACCTCAGAAATTGTGAGTTGCGCCAAGCGGATCTGTCTCATACCAAGCTCATGGGAGTAGACCTTTCTGGGGCTAATTTGCGTTGGGCTGATTTAAGTGAGGCGAATTTACGAGGTGCGGACCTCAGTGGCGCTAAATTGAGCGGCGCTAACCTCCGAGGTGCAGACTTAAGTCAAGCCAATTTATTGGATGCGAGTTTGGTGTACGCGGATTTGACCTACGCCAATATGATCCAAGTGGACTGGACGGGAGCGGATATTTCCGGTGCGACGTTAACCGGCGCGAAACTGCATGGGGTGTCTCGGTTTGGGTTGAAAACCGAAGGGATTATCTGCGAGTGGCTGGATCTGAGTCCCAATGGCGATCGCGCTCAAGTCTATCGCTTTACCCCAGAAACCTCGGAAACCTTTTTTCATCAAACCCTACCGACGGTGGAGCTCCTGATTGATGCGGCCCTCGACCAAGATGCTCATTTAGCCTTAGCCTTGGCTTACCATCAAATCGCCCATCGCTATCCCGACTTAATCGAACCGCCCAATATTGAAGTCAGTTCTAGGCGCACCAAACTCAGTTTTAAAATCGGCAATGATCTGTTATTGTTCTCTACAGCTTATGTGGCGATTCTCCCCTTTAAAGATGCCGGGGTGACCCAAGAGAATCTGGAGCATTTAGTTGATATGATTGAATCGGAAGAAATTTCTAGGTTACTCAATAATGCTCGGGAAAAGGTCAAGGAAATTAAAAACTCCCAGACCTTTTCTCGAATTGTGCAACGAGGAAAATTCTTTCAATCTCCGACACAAACGGTGTTAACTAATTCCGGCGATCGCACCTTAGATGTCCATCACAATCCTCATTTTGGGAAACGGATGGTTAATATCGCCCTCGGCAATAACGGAGTGCCTGCTGGACCCATTGTTTCTAGTCCCAATTTTTCTCTACCCCCCGTCAACTTGCTGGTTAATTTTATCAAAGGCTTGCACTTTTCCTCTAATGCCATCTCCCAGAAATAAAACATCTTCGTCAATGGCGATCGCTATTCTGACTGTCTCTGTTCTGTCCCCTCTTTCATCTGTGTTGTTTTCTTAATTTTGGCCTCAAGGCTACCCTGACCTCCTAACCCACTAACCCATCAGCAATTTCTTCACAGGAATCCCATATATGCAAGCCGAGGATATTATCAAAAAATATGCAGCAGGAGAAAGAGACTTTTCTGGGATGGATCTGACCGAGATCAACCTCAGTCGAGCCAATCTCAGTGGCGCAAACTTCAGGAACGCCACCCTCAGTATTGCCAATCTCAGCGGAGCCAATCTCAGTGAGGCGGACCTCACCGGCGCAAAACTCAATGTGGCTCGCATGAGTGGGGCCAATCTCAGTAAGGCCAAGCTCAATGGAGCCATCCTCAATGTCGCCAACCTGGTCCGCGCCAACCTCAGCGGTGCAGAGTTGATTCAAGCGGCTTTGATTCGCGCCGAATTAGTCCGCGCTGAACTCAGTCGAGCTAACTTAAGTGAAGCAAACCTCAGCGGTGCCGATTTACGAGAGGCCAAACTCCGACAAGTGAACTTGAGTGGGTCTAACTTAAGTGAGGCAGATATGCGAGGCACGAACCTGACCAGCTCCAATTTGGAACGGGCAACATTGAGCGGGACGGACCTGAGCCGGTCCGAACTCAGTGGAGCCGACCTGACCGAGGCAGAACTCCGCCACGCTAACCTCAGTCGGGTCAATCTTAGTGGAGCTAACCTCAGTGGAGCCAATCTCCGGTGGGCCGATTTAAGTGGAGCCAATCTCCGGTGGGTAGACTTAAGTGAGGCTAAACTCAGCGGAGCTAACTTGCTGGGAGGGGACTTAAGTAACGCCAACCTGGTTAATTCCAGTTTCGTCCATGCGGATTTGACCCAATCTAATTTAATTCGGGTTGAGTGGGTGGGTGCGGACCTCAGTGGCGCGACTCTCACCGGCGCAAAACTCTACGGCGTTTCCCGCTACAACCTCAAAACGGAAGGGATTACTTGCGAGTGGGTTGACTTGAGTCCTCATGGCGATCGCACTCAAATCTACCGCTTTTCCGCCGAAGAAGCTAAAAAATTTTTTAATCAAACCCCCCCAACGGTTCGGATTATCATTGATGCTCCCTTAACTCATGAGGCCAATCAAATCTTAGCTCAGGTCTACCATCAAATTGCCAGTCAAGCGGAAATGATGCCTCATCCTCCCAGTATTAATGTGGGCTACCGTCGCACCGAACTGGTGTTTAAAATTGATAGCGATCGCGATATTTTTCCCACCGCTTACATTGGCATTATCCCATTTAAAAATGCCATAGCTACTCAGAAGAATATCATCACCTTAATGAAAATGCTGCAAGCCTACGCGATTAACAGTCACAGCATGGATGCAATTAAACAAATTAAACAACTGAGTACCGCCCTCAGTCAAACCATTCATGCCGTTAATGAACTGCAAATCCCTCCGGTTACCCTCACCCCCAGCGACAACTACAACTTTTTTGAATCCCCCACCCAAGTGTTGCTGACCAACTCTAGCGACCAAAGTCTGCAAGTCTACTACGATGGCAGTTTCGGAAAACGCAACATCGGGCCATCGGGTTCAGTCAAAACCGCCACAGGAACCACGATGAAAGCGACTAAGTTTTCTTTGCCCAGCATTAATAACCTAGTAGAGTTTATTGATGGATTTTACTATCTCGATAGTTAACCGCTCGGTTTTTTTAGTACAATAGAACGGGTGTATAATTTTTAAGAAAAACCCGACAACCGCAAGGGAATCGAGTTTTAAAACACTCCTTTTCTGAGTTTATTTGCCAATCGAGACTTATGCGCGATCGCTTTAAAAAAATGATGGGCCGTTCCCGGTTCGTCGTCTCCCGAATCTTTCTCCATCTCGCCGGAAATGACGTGGCTCCCCTGCTCGGGGTCCTCAACCAAGGCATCCGACCCGTACTCGATAGCGATGGAGACCTGGAAACCCTCGGGGAGGCCCTGGTAGAAATCACCGAAAGTCTCTTGCGCTACGATGACTATTGGAAGTCTGCCGCCAATGAAGGAGATGTGGTCTGGGACGAAGGGGAAGCTGGGGACTATTGGACCGAGCTATTTACCGACTCTGCTGCGCGATATGGCAGTGAAGTCCGGTTAGCCGATTCGCCAGAGGAAACCCTCTCCCTCCCGGTGACTCGCAATGTCGTCGTCATGATTACCTTAGCCGCAGAGGGAGAAGTCCCGGAACTGGAAACCGACCTCTCTAACGTGGAAGCCTTACAAGCCGGTCTGAAAGCTGCGATCGCCCTCCATTACCAACAGCGACTCCGTGGCATTCAAATCCACTTTTCACCGGCAGCGATCGGGGAAGAACTCACCGAAGACCAAATCTTTGAGTATTTTCCCGAACTCATCCCCCTGTAAATCCCCCCCTGTCATCCCAAATAGTCTTCTCTTACAATCAAGAGAAAGAGCAGCCGGACTGAGCAACTCGGTCCGGTTAATCTTGACTTGAATCAATTTCATGCAGTACCTCCGCCATGTTCCGCAAACTCATCCCAGTTTTAATGGTATTCATGCTCTGTTGGACCACCACCGCCTGTAGCACCAGTACAGGTTCGTCTTCCTCCATCGCACCCAACCCCACCACCTCCGTCACCCCAACCCGCATGGCTGACGGTCGCTATCCCGTCCAGCAGGCGACCTATAACGATGCCAACGGCGAATATAGCCTGTTTTTGCTCAATGCCTCCCCCTCGGTGTTTCGCACCGATGCGTTGCCGATGGCCAGTTTAACCCCAGAAGAAATCTCTGCCGGTCAAAAAAGTTACCTTCAGGTAGAGTCCGGTCAAGCGTCCCTGCATTTGACCGAAGACTTCAAAATTGAATATATTCACGCGGTAACCGAAACCCAACCCAACCCCCAAACCGGCCAACCGGAAACCGTAATTGTCCGCCAACAATCTAGCTTCTGGACTCCCTTTGCCGGTGCGATCGCCGGACAAATGGTCGCCAATGCGCTCTTTACCCCCCGCTATTACGTTCCCCCCATCTATCAACCGGGAGTCGTGATGACGGGTTATGGCGGTTATGGCAACTCATATCAGCAAGCGGTCCAACAATATACCAACCGCTACCAATCTCCACCCCCAGCGGTTCAAAATCGCCAAAACTCATTGCGGACAACGGGACGGGTGCGATCGAATCCCAGTAATGTGAATCGTCCCGCCACGGGAACCAACAACTCGCGACCTACTGGGTCCGGTGTCGGTGGCAGTAACCTACAAAGACCTGCCTCCAACTCATCTGGCAGTTCCACTCCCCGTCGTGGCAGTTTTGGCAGTGGTCGTTCCTCCTCTCCCACGCGATCGGCCCCCCGTCGCTCAGGTGGTGGCACAAGACGCCGCCGTTAAATTCAGCTATCTGTAGGGTGGGCAATGCCCACTATCTGTAGGGTGGGCAATGCCCACCCTACAATACTTCAGTCGTTCCAATTGTTCGTAGTAACGACTTCAGTCGTTCTTCCCCGTTCGTAGTAACGACTTCAGTCGTTCCAATTGTTCGTAGTAA
>JAABSJ010000164.1 GCA_011390515.1 Oscillatoria sp. | reverse complement strand
AGGTGACTCCATTCTCGACCCCTAATAAATCATGGTTTCTTGTCGGAGTAAATGCTTGCGCCCCAAGGGCGCAAGCATTGCGCCCCTACACTGACGGGGATACTCCATTGATCCGTCACTACGAACGAACGTTTTGGAGATTTTATTTTTTTGAGTTCCCTTAAACTTATCATTTGGACAGGTGCTTCTCGAAGCGCCTCTACATTCCATCACTGTTTTTGGTGATTAAATTTATTACCTGGACAGAGAAAGGGGAGGGAACCCCACCCTAACCCTCCCCTTGCCAAGGGGAGGGAACCGGAGGTGTCAGGGGCGGGTGTTTGCAGGGAATAAACCCCCGGGTTATCGTTACTATAATCGGGCGGCACAGATAGCGGCACCGATTAATCCCACTTGGGGATTGAGAACGATATGAACCGGGACTTTTTCTGCCAAGGGACTGACTCGACCTTTGTGGTTGAAGCTGTTGATAAACCGATCGCCTTCTGTAATTAAGGGCAGAATTTTAGCCGCAATTCCCCCCGCAAGATACAATCCCCCGTAGGGTAATAATTTTAACGCCAGATTTCCCGCTTCCGCCCCGTAAGCTTCCACAAACATTTGTAAGGTTTGTTCGCAAATCGGGTCAGATTTTTCCAGGGCCGCTTGGGAAATCTCTGAGGGGTCCTTATCTGCCGGGGAAACATCTTTTCCAGCAGCGATCGCCCGATCGCGCAGGAATTTATAAATTGACCCAATCCCCATCCCCGATACCACTCGTTCCACAGATACGTGATCGATCTTCTCCCGTTGCTGTAAATCTTGCAACAGTTCAAACTCAAGGGCCGTCCGGGGTGCAAAATCACCATGACCCCCTTCTGAGGGATAGACAAAATATTCATCCAAATGCCGGATTAAAAACCCTTGTCCCAGTCCTGTTCCTGCCCCAATCACGGCGATCGGGGCGGCAGTTTGTGATTCCCCGGTTTGCAAGGTATGGAGGTCCGCTTGATGCATCCCCAACACGCCATAACCCACCGCTACAAAGTCATTAATTAACTTGACATGGGGGATGTTGAGTTCTTTTTCTAATCGGTCCGTTGTCAGGGTCCAACTCAGGTTCGTCAGGACAGATTTATGTCCAACCACGGGTCCGGCGATCGCAAAACAGGCCCCCTTGGGGGAGGGGACCTCTCCTAATTTCTGACTCGCTTCCTTGAGAAACTGACCCACAATGGGTACTAAGTCAGGATACTCCTGACTGGAGTAAATCCCCTCATAGAGGGTGTCAATTTGGAACGTCCCTGAAGCATCTGTTGCAGTCGGCATCTCCACCAAGCGCAAAAGGGATTTGGTCCCCCCGATATCTCCGGCTAATAGTAAGGTCATCTTGTTGATTCTGAGCGTATGGACTGTTGGATTAAATCCGGTTTCTTTTTAATCTTGCTAAAAAAATCGGATTTCCGCCTCAATTTCTCGCAAATGAGAGCGATCGCCCTTCAGTTCCATTTCCCAGGTTTCCCCTTGGCGGACCAGCTTGTACAAACAGCACAATCCTGCACTCAACTCCATTTCCACCGCATCTACCGCTAGACCCATCGTCGCCCCAATCACTGAGGCCCCATGCCCCACCAACAGAATCTCCTCGGAAAACTCATCCGCAAGCAGTCGCGCCGTTTCTCCCGCCCGTTGCAGATAAACCGGATCATATTCGGGATACTGCGGCATCACCCGCGAGTGATAACTTAAATCAATTCGGTGAAATTCCTGGGCTAACACTTCCCGGGGAAGGGTTTCCGGCATTTGGGTCATCCATTCGGGATTTAACCATTCACAGAGTCCCCATTCCAGTTTTAGGGGTAAGTCTAAAATTTCTGCCACATGATTTGCAGTTTGTACGGTTCGCAGAAAAGGAGACGTGAATATATGACTTATACGTTCTCCCTTGAGACGTTCGGCTAGTTCTTGCGCTTGCAAAAAACCATCTGCCGACAAGGGCGGATCGTAGCAACGTTCTGCTGTATTAAACCATTCAGGGTTTACGAAGTCCAAACGGTTCGCGTGTCTTGCAATCCAAACGATTTGAGACATAGATATAACTCATCCACTCATCAGCTATTTCAGTCTTAGTTGGCACAAGGATGAGTTGTCCCAACCCGGACTTCTTCCTCACTATACTGGTTTCTGACCGCTTGCGATGCGGCCTATGTAGTGGGGGTTACAAACTGTTTTAAAAGTCGGGCCAGCCTAAACACCAGGGCAAAGATAGGCAACCCTCTGGCTAACTGCCAGCCCCGACTCAGACAACTGGTATCTGCTTTTTACTTGTTTTTGGGTTAGAAATTATGACCGTAGCACAATCCTATTCGACTCCATCTACCGCGTCCGGAAACCAGTCCACTGAACTAAAAATTCTTTCCGATACAATTCTCAAACAGAAACCCATTCCCTCCTCTGAGTTAAGCGACTCTGAAAAACAATCGATTCCAGCGGGAACGGTGTTAAAAGTCCAGTCTTACGCCCCCGAAAGCGATCACGTTAAGGTTTCTTTTGCCGAGGAAAGTTTCCAAGGTCGCAATACCTGGTATGTTTATTATAAACATGGGGTGATTCTGCATAAAGGGTCGGTGGCTTTTCCCGATCGCATTAAACTAGCGGTTCCCTACAAATCCCAACTGGATAATGCCAAAAATCCTTACGGCAGTTGCAACACCACCAGCATTGCCATGTGTTTGGCCTACCTGGGGATTAAAGGCAAGCAGCCTCACAAACAGTTAGAAGATGAACTCCAAGAGTGGCTAGAAGCCCGGGGTTTAAGTCGTCACGACCCCTATCATTTGGCTCAAGTTGCTGAAGCCTATGGGGCAAAAGACCGCTTTACTGAAAAAGCGACCTTTAATGAAATCAAGGAATGGCTGATTCAAGGTAACCCGATTGTTATCCACGGTTATTTTACCAGTTTCGGTCATATTGTCTGCTTGATTGGCTACAATTCTCATGGCTTTATCGTTCATGACCCTTATGGTGAATATTGGGCTCATGGATACGATACTTCTGCACCGGGTGCGGGGTTAAGCTATTCTTATGACCTAGTTCATCGGACTTGTAAAGCCGATGGCGATTGTTGGGTTCATTTCATCTCTCGTTAAGGGGTGATTCGTACCCTAAAGGACTCTGTTGCTTAAAGGGAAACCTAAGCCCCCAACCCCCTTCCCTCAGAGGGAAGGGGGAGTCGGAAAGCCCATTTCCTAATTCTCTGTAGGGGCGATTCGAGAATCGCCCGTCTATAAAATACCCCTAATTCTCTGTAGGGGCGATTCGAGAATCGCCCGTCTATAAAATACCCCTAATTCTCTGTCTGTTTTGGAGAAACTGGGGTTTTTTCTGGCGATTTTTGAATCGCCCCTACATCGTATTTTGGCGAGCAATTGTAGGGTGGGCAATGCCCACCTTCTGCTATTTCATGTTAAATAAAATACCCAGAGTGGGCATTGCCCACCTTCTGTTATTTCATGTTAAATAAAATACCCAGAGTTTTAGACAGAAACCCCGATAAATTGTAGGGTGGGCATTGCCCACCTTCTGTTATTTCATGTAAGGGAAAGTATCAAAAGTTTTGGACATAAGCCCAGTTTATCATTCTATTTGTCTTAAATTACGGCAGTTGTTCGATGATATCCCGGGGGGAGTAAGTGGGCATGGGTGCTTGACCAAATCCGTTGAGATCGCGGGAAATGACGGCCTCCAGATTGGAGGCGATCGCACAGGCAATTTGCACCGCATCTTCAAAATCATTCAACTCTAAAGCCAGGGCGGATTCAAGAATCAGGCGATCGACTTGGCAGATGTGTAACCCGTCCAACAGCTTTGAAACCACTTGTTTGGCGACTTGATTCCCCTTACTCTTGCTGACAATATAAAAAATATCAGTTAGGGTGGTGGCGGTCATATAGCCTTCTATTTGCTTGGCTTCAATCTTAGTAAATAAGGCTTCCGCATCATTCATGAACGGATCTCGTTCTAGGAAATAATCCAAGATAATATTAGTATCCAGCAACACCCTCATGTTAAGTATTTCTCCTTCAACCGTTCTTCTTTAATGGCTTCGATTTCTTCATCGGTGGGAGGAGGTCCTTCGGTTTTGAGAACTCCCCGTAATCGGGTGATGGTTCCTGGGGGCACTGGGGGCCGGGGTCTGATTTCATCATGCACAGAACGGACGATCGCCTCGACGAGGGCTAATCTGTCGCTGACGGATAAGTTGTAGGCTTCTTTACGGAGTTCTTGCCAGTCCATTGGTTTTCCTCGCAATCCATTGGGTCAATTTTAACATGGCTTGGCGGGAGCATTGGGAGGTTGAGGGTGGGGTTTAGTGGACGAAGAGAACGACTGAAGTCGTTACTACGAACATAAGAGAACGACTGAAGTCGTTACTACGAACATGAGGGAACGACTGAAGTCGTTACTACGAACTGGAAGAAACGACTGAAGTCGTTACTACGAACTGGGGAAAGTTCGGCTTTTTTTTGATTAGGAACGGGTGGCGATCGCCGATCGCGGGGCGAAGGCGATCGCAATTGAGTCACTTTGTTCTATGGTTTCGGTTTCGCTGAGAGTGCTGTCTTCTGGGAGAGGAATCAGTTGGACTGCACAGGCTTTTAATTCCGGTTGCAGGGAGGAGGGACAGGCTTCTGGGTGGGTGAGGGCGTTGGCTTCGGTTTGATCCCCCCAGAGTGCTCCCCAGTGCATGGGGACGAAGACTGTACCCGGGGCGATCGCCTGAGTAATTTTAGCGGGAAATCTTGCCATACCTCGGCGCGATCGCACTTCAATTTTCATTCCCTCCACGATGTCCAATTTCTTGGCATCCCGGGGATGAATCTCGATAAACGGATTGGGGTGCATTTTGACAATTTTATCGATTCTGCCGGTCCGAGTTAAGGTATGCCAATGTCCGTAAAGGCGCCCGGTTGTGAGAACAAACGGATAATTGGGGTCCGGGGGTTCCGCTAGTCCTTTGGCGTGATGGGCCCCAAAGCGGGCGCGTCCGTCTGGGGTGGGAAATCTCAAGTCGGTGTAAAGGCGTTTGTTAGTCAGAGGGAGATTTTGTCCCGCAGGATAGGGCCACTGGGTCGGTCCTTGTTCCGCGAGGCGATCGTGACTTAACCCGGTCATATCACAGACGCGATCGCGGGTAATTTGCACAAATTCTGCATAAACTTGGGCCGAATTTTCAAAGGGAAACTGTTCCGCAAATCCCAATCTGCGTCCGACTTCGGCAAAGATTTCCCAATCGGGTTTAGCTTGTCCGGGGGGTTCCCGAAAAGCAGGACAGAGGGTCACAACCCGTTCAGAATTGGTCATCGCCCCGGTTTTTTCCCCCCATTGCGCTGCCGGTAACAGAACATGGGCGTAGGCAGCGGTTTCCGTGGGATAGTAGGCGTCTTGATAGACGGTAAAGGGCGATCGCTTTAAAGCAGCTTTGGTCCGTTCAATATCCGGCATACTCACCGCTGGATTCGTTGCTGCAACCCACAATAACCCGACGTTTCCGGTTTCTAATCCCGTAATCATGTCCCAGGCAGTCAGACCCACTTCCGGGGCGATTCTGCCTTCTGGGAGTCCCCAAAATTGTTCGATATCCCGGCGATGTTCGGGATTTTTGACCAGGCGGTATCCCGGGAGTAGATTGGCTAATCCTCCCGCTTCTCTGCCTCCCATTGCGTTGGGTTGTCCGGTGAGGGAAAAGGGACCGGCACCGGGTTTACCGATTTGTGCGGTCATCAGGTGCAGATTAATCAAACTGCGGACTTTGGCAGTGCCTTCCGAGGACTGATTCATCCCCATTGACCATAGGGATAAAACACGCTCAGATTCGCCCCAGTAGCGGGCGGCGGTTTCGAGTTCATCGATGCGGATGCCACAGCGTTCGGCAACAATTTGCGGGGGATAGTGGCGAATCACGTCGGCATATTGGGGAAATCCCGAGGTACATTCGTCAATAAAGACGGTATTGAGATATCCCCATTGCATGAGTAAGTAGGCGATGCCGTTGAGGAGGTCAATATCGGTTCCCGGACGAATGCCTAAATAGAGGTCGGCAGCGTCAGCGGTGGTGGTCCGACGGGGATCAACGACGATCAGTTTGACGTTTTTATTCTTTTTATGATACTTCCGAAGTCGGTTGAAGGCGATGGGATGACATTCGGCAGCGTTGGTGCCGATGAGAAAGGCACAGTCGGTTTGTTCGAGGTCGTCGTAACAGGTGGGAGGACCATCGGACCCGAGACTCTGAATGTATCCGGCAACGGCGGAGGACATACAGAGGCGGGAGTTGGCATCAAAGTTATTGGTGCCCAAGCAGCCTTTCATGAGTTTTTGGGCGATGTAGTAGTCTTCGGTTTGGAATTGTCCAGACCCATACATACAGATGCCGTCGCTGCCGAGGGTGGACTGGACGGTGTGAATGCGATCGACGATTAAGGTGAGGGCTTCTTCCCAGGTGGCGCGGCGAAAGGGTTCGTCTAGGGAAGCGCGGACCATTGGATATTTGAGGCGGTCTTTGTCGAGGGATTCGGCGATGGTGGCCCCTTTGACGCAAACCATGCCTTGTGAGGAGGGATGAGTGCGATCGCCCTGGACTTTCCATATCGGTTTACCTTGACTGTCCCGATGGGTGGCTTTTCCCGGTTGTGCCGGAGGGGAAACTTCTAATCCGCAGCCAACTCCGCAGTAAGGACACAGGGTTTTGGTGGGTTGAATAGACATAAAAGTAAAGTTTAAAGTTTTTTAGAGTTTAGAGTAACAGGGAGGACGGATTGGCTACATTTAGAGCCATTGTAGGGTGGGCACTGCCCACCTACATTAAGGTGGGCAGTGCCCACCCTACAATTATTGCTACTAGCCCGCGCAGGCGGGCTTCGTCCGTATAGCCCCACCCTTTAGGGTGCGGGTTTTGTTGATTTTTGGGAGTTCCCTAGTCCGGATTAAATGTAACACAATGATCACAGATTAAAGGGGGAGAGGGGCGATCGCCCAAAATGCGATCGCCCCTTCAAGGAAAGCGGGTTAGACTTCTGTGCCTTCTTCCACGAAATGGGGGACACTGTGTCCTACACCTGTTTCCGAATGTCCCTCCTCTCCCTCATGATGGGCAGAGAACGAGCCTTTGGGTTCTTTCAAGTAGAAGGCACAAAGGAAGGTGACGATAATCGCAGTGACGCCTAGAACTTGGAAAAAGATCTGGTTACCGACATCACCCTCGGGGAGGAAGCTAAATAAGGTGAGATAAGCGACGGCACCGACGTTGCCATAAGCGCCGACATTTCCGGCAATTTGTCCAGTGACTCGCCGTTTGATCAGAGGAACCATTGCGAAGGTTGACCCTTCTCCTGCTTGCACGAAGAAGGAACACATCATGGTAAGGGCGATCGCCAGGGGTAGCCACCAAGTACCCTGAACCCCACTCATAATCATATAGGCGACTCCCATACAGCCGGTGAGGACAACCATCGTGAGCTTCCGACTACCGAGGGTGTCAGAAATTAACCCACCCCCAGGACGGGCGGCTAAGTTCATAAAGGCATAACTGGCAGCAATCATCCCGGCCAGCACTTTAGTTAGTCCAAAGGTATTCTCGAAGAAGGCAGGCAGCATGGACACCACCGCCAGTTCAGACCCGAAGTTAACCACATAAGTGAGTTCTAAGAGGGCAACTTGGGAAAATTCATAGCGATCGCTGGCTGGATAACGTTTCTGACCCAAAACCAACTCTTTGTTAACAATCCAGCATTTATAGGCTTGGAAAGAATACAATCCGACTAAGAACAACCAAGTGAGCCAGAGTTGCGTTGTATTTAAAAACCCAACTTGATTCAGACGCCAAGCGAGTAAGCCGAGGATAGCACTGAGGGGAACATTCATCAACATCATGAACCAGAAGTCGCGACGGCTGGTCACTTCGAGTCCACCGTGACGAGCAGGACGCTGATAAACTTTACCCGGTGGGGTATCTTGGACATTAAAGAAGTAGATGACCCCGTAAATAGCAGCGAAAACTCCAGTGAGGCCGATCGCAAAGCGCCAGTTAATCTCACCTGCGGACATAATCGCCGCAATGGTTCCCAAAGTCGGCAGGGTAAAGGCAGCAGCAGCAGAACCAAAGTTACCCCATCCTCCATAAATCCCTTCAGCTAATCCAATTTCTTTCGGGGGGAACCACTCAGCCACCATCCGGATACCAATTACGAATCCGGCACCGACAATTGATAATAGTAAGCGAGAAACCACCAACTGCCCAAAGTTTTGTGCGAAAGCAAACATCAAACAGGGAATGGATGCATAAATCAATAATACAGAATAAGTAATGCGCGGTCCATATTTATCGAGGACCATGCCGATAATAACTCGGGCCGGAACAGTCAGGGCAACGTTACAAATCGCCAGGGTTCTAAGTTGTCCTGATTCTAATCCTAATGATTCTTGTACCGCCGTAGCAAAGGGGGCAAAGTTAAACCAGACGACAAAGGAGAGAAAGAAGGCAAACCAGGTTAAGTGTAGGATACGGTATCGTCCGCGAAATGACCAGAGTTCTGTTAGCATGATTCCTCTACGGGGTTGAAGTATTTTTCTCTTGAATATTGGTCAATCTTGTTGACTGGGCTAGTCGCCACAGGTCCGGCGTTCTCGATCGCCTCGCCTCATCATTAGCCGCAGTGTTTGGGGAAGAGTTTGGATGTGATGCGATCGCACCCAAGCCTCACTCGGTTTACCTGTCGAGGGCCGTTGTCCAGAAATCTGTTCGTGAAGGGGTTTCGTTTTTTGTCGATCCTTGGCTGGTAGTTTCCCCTCTTCCCACCTTGTGAGCGGGGGGAAGAGGGATGACTATATAATTTATAGCCCACATACCGTTGTGATCACCAGCCATCATTATCCCATTACTTTAAGCGTTGTTCTTACTGGGGAATGTCATTTTGCCAGGGATCAACCTGGAGTCTGCCATCGGGAGTAAAGACAACGCGGAAGTTCGCCAGAGGTTGCGCAGTTGCGCTTCCTGCCGGTGGAGTCTCACTCAAGTTTGGGAGTGGAACCTCGTTGGTATATTGTTGAGCCACAGGATCGACGGGTTCATAAGATACGATTTCCCCTTGTTCGTTGATTTGGACGCGATAGGCTAAATCTTGAGTAAAGGTCGGATAAGTGGTCCAGTTACTGTCCAGTTTCTCATAAAGACTCTGATTCAAAGTCTCGATGACCGCTGGATCGGCGATCGCTTGGGGTTGTGCTGTGGGTGCGGGAGCCTCACCCATCATCCCTGGAGTTTCACCCATTGGGGTTTCACCCAGAGTCGGAGTTTCACCCATTGGGGTTTCACCCAGAGTCGGAGTTTCACCCATTGGGGTTTCACCCAGAGTCGGGGCCTCACCCATTGGGGCCTCACCCAGAGTCGGAGCCTCACCCATTGGCGAGGGGGAAGTCGTTACCCCAGGAGGCTGATCCATTGGGGCCGGAGTCGTCGGGGAAACAGCAGGCTGTTCCGTGACCACTGGGGGCTGTTGCACCACCGGCGGAGGACTCCCCACAAATGGCTCATTATTCATCTCAGCCGGAGGGGTTTGAACCGCCCCAGGCTGATCCTGAGTCAAGGGAGGCGCTTGGGTAATGATTTGCGTCTCGTCCACCCGGGTTTCGAGCTGAGTTTCAGTCTCGGGGAGAGGGGTGACACTATCCACCACCACGGATTCTTCCGTCATCGTCGTGGGTGCCGGGTCTTCCTGAACACGAGCGCCTGCGGAAAGCACGTGCAGTATGCCTCCGAGGACAAAAACTGAAAGGGTTGCGCCTAAAACGATGATGGCATCGGTGGGAATATGGCGTTTAGGTTCGGAAGAAAATTCGTTAAAACTCATAGTCAGTCCTCATTGTAGTTGCCCCAAAAGAGCAATTCTTGATAAATGGGTTCAGAAAGTCAAGTATAGAGTTTCCGACTGGAATCTATCAATATTGCCCTCATCTTGACGGTACAAGTAGCATAACTGAGTTTTAAAAACCGTCAATCTCGAACATTTGTCCGCAAAGGCCCCACCCTGCTTATCTGCGGGTTTTTATAGACCTGTGAAAACCGGATTCCGTCTCAGTTCTAGTTCCCAACCCAGGGACTGATTTCTAAGGTCCCGGTGGGCATGAGTAAGACTAGAAACTTAGCCTGGGGCTGGGTGGAATTTTCAGCTAGGGTCGCGCTATTCGAGGTCAATTCCGGCAGGGGGGTTTCCCCGAGGTGATCTTGAGCGGGTTTATTCAGGGAGTCGTACCCGGCGATCGCCCCATCCCGTTGCACATGGACTTGATAGACTAAATTGCTGGTAAAGGTGGGATAACTCTTCCAATTGCCATCAATTTGCTCGTACAGCTTTTGACCGAGGGTGGTCAAGGTTGCCGGATCGGTAATCCCCGGAGTCGTTGTGGGTTCCGTAACCATCGGAACAGGGGCAGGGACGATGGGGGCGACTTCTGGGGCGATCGCGGCAGTCGTTGCAGTCATTTCCGGTTGAGTCACCGAGGGTTGCACTTGAGCCTCCACAGGAGCCATTGCTGGGGCTTCCTCCACCACTGGGGTTTCAGCTTGAGCTTGCTGGGCGAGACTATGTTGGGCGAGGGTCTGATGCCAGGTACTGAACATATATCCAGCAAACCCAAGGACACCTACTGCACAGATGAGTTGTAGGGCCAAGGACTGGGGTGCTTTGGGGGTCTCATCTGCTCCAGAAACGCTAGAAGAAACAGAGTTAGTGGGTTTGGAAGCTAATTCTTGAGAAGACATTAATGGTTACTCCGGTTGAGATAAATTTGCTGATTGACCGAACCTGATGGGTTTAAGTCAGAATTTCTTGACAAGTGCCTCGGTTAGGCATCAATTTCCACGGGACCGACGGGATGGGCGCTACAGGTCAAAATATATCCTTGCTGGCGATCGCCATCACTCAGGGCCTGGGGTTCATTCTCATAGCGCACCTCTCCACTGATCAGTTTTTGCTTGCAAGTCCCGCAAGTTCCACCCCGGCAACTGCTATCGAGTTCAATTCCCTCGCGTTCAGCAATCTCTAAAATCGGGGCAGAGTCGTCACAGGAAATGGTTTTGCCAGACTTGACAAAGGCGATCACTGCCGGTTGACTAGCTTTAGCCACAGGAGGTTCTGGTGACTCTTCTGATGCCAGAGGTGCATCTCCAATCCCGTGAGCAATCCCCGGTTTCAGTTTCGCCTCAAACTGCTCGACGAGTAACTGCCGTAATACGGGTTTAAGGTCCTCGCAGGGAATGCCTTTTTGAACACAGCTACCGAGGTGAGCATCCTTGCCCACTTTACCGCCCATGTAGAGGTCTACCCCTTCCACGGTTTTGCCATTTTTGCGGGTTTTGGTGCCCATCAAGCCAATCTCGGCGACTTGGGGTTGTCCGCAGGAGTTGGGACAGCCTGTCCAGTGAATTCGCACGGTTTTGGGGATTTCTAATTCCGCTTCTAGTTCTTGCACTAAGGCTAAAGCGCGATTTTTGGTTTCAATTAAGGCGAAGTTGCAGAACTGAGAACCCGTGCAGGAAACGAGCGATCGCGTCAGAGGTGCCGGATCAATACTAAATTTCTCTACAATCGGTTCTTGCAACAATGCCTCTAATCGCGAATCGGGAATATTCGGAATGATGACATTTTGTTCCACCGTGAGCCGCATCTCACCATTGCCATAGACTTCGGCAAGTCTAGCCAACTCAAACATATCGGGAGCAAACAACCGACCCACGGGAACATTGAATCCCACAAAGTTTAATCCCGCTTGTTTCTGGGGAAAAACTCCCAGATGATCCCGTTTTTCCCAAACAATCTCATCTTTCTCGGCAGCTTCTGCTAGGGGTTTTCCACACTCTTTCTCGACTTCGGCTCGGAATTTCTCCACCCCCCATTCATCGATCAGCCACATTAAGCGAGATTTCTGCCGATTGGCTCTTGGTCCATTATCTCGGTAAATTTCTAAAATCCCACGGCATAATTCCACCACATCATCATTGGGGGGAACCCACACATTTAGCGGAATCGCCGCTTCACACCGTTTCGCCGAGAAAAAGCCCCCGACGAGTACGTTAAAGCCAATTTCTCCATTTTTATAAGCCGGAATGAAGGCAATATCATTGATTTCGGCATGAATGGAGTTGTCTGGACATCCACCGATCGCAATGTTGAATTTCCTCGGTAAGTTCGTAAAAGCTGGATTACCCTCCCCGGTATTGGTAATCATATCTTGAACCTTTTGGACTAACTCTTGAGTATCGATTAACTCATGTTTGTCAATCCCAGAAACCGGAGACCCTGTAATGTTTCTAACGTTATCCATCCCCGACTGCACCGAGGTCATCCCCGCTGCTTTAAATCGATTAAAAATATCGGGAATATCTTCTATTCTAATCCCCCGCAGTTGCAGATTTTGCCGAGTCGTAATATCTGCATTTCCATCGTCCCCATACCGCTCAACTATCTCGGCCAGGACCCGCATTTGCAGACTGCTCATGACTCCATGAGGTATCCGCATCCTCACCATGAACTGACCCGGAGTCACCGGACGAAAGAAGACCCCCAGCCATTTGAGCCGGTAATCGCGATCGGTCGCATCCATTGCCTCCCAGCCCATTTGAGCAAAATCTTCTAGCTGATTTTTGACATCAAGCCCGTCTTTTTCGGCCTTGATTTTCTCAAATTTATTTAAACTCGCTGTGGGCTTTTCTGTGGCTAACGTCATAGAGAACCTCGTTTTATCTGTGGCCTGTTAATGAAAATAATAACCTAGCAAATTTCTAAAAATGTCCAAACCGTATCATTGATTACTTTATTTTTAGTTTGATTCATTTTATCCCTAATTTCTGGTTGATTTCCCTATAATTTAGTCGCATAACCTCGGGTGATGCGTATCTAAAGTTACAAAATATTTCTAAGTATGATTTTTACGCATTTTAACAATGCATTTTTCACATGACCAAGGAAAATAGTGGCTGAAACCCTAATTTTTCCGTACAATCCGCTCATTGTCTCAGTTCGTAGTAACGCCTTCAGGCGTTATCCTCTTAGGGTATTCCAACAAATAAATCCTCCAAATTTGATGTGATCGCACGTAACAAGACTCTCCACGCCCGCGCTTCTCGGGCTTCGTCTGCGAGTGCCCACCCTTTAGGGTGTAGGGCTGTTTCATTCTCCCGGCCAAATTAATTTTTTGGTTGTTCATAAGCTTTATCTGGCGGGGGATACAGACGTTTTTTCCTACTTTTAAGCCTAATATTAGGAAATAAGGCCGAAAACCCTTGCGCTGTAACGCTTACGGGGTAAGGAAAATTTTAGAATGAAACAGC
>JAABSJ010000163.1 GCA_011390515.1 Oscillatoria sp. | reverse complement strand
AAAATAACTGGGTCACAATTGCCCAAGAAAAATTCACTCAGGAAAACTATTCCCAACTAAAAGAAGCCAAAATCGACCAATTTCTGACCCCGGAAGAATACCGCCTCACCGAAAAGGGCAACCTGAGCGTTGAAGACTGGAAGAATATTTTTACTGATTTATGTGGGTCATATAAATCTTCTTGTGCAGGGCAGACTTGTGCTTATGCCGATTCCTATGTTTATGTTGAGGTTACTCCTGAAGTTCAACTATCCTCAGATATTTCTTCTAGTGATATCGCGAAATCACTGCATGAAAAATTTCCCAAAGCTTTACAAGAAGCCTTCAAAAAAGATTTTAAGCAAGATGGGAAAGCCTTTGCGATCTTAATTTTGAAGTTACTCACGGGCCTGAAAGCGGAAATCGAAAAACAGGGAAAGCAGCAAACAGCAGAATTTGCTAAAATTTTAGATCACATCAACAAGTTAGAACCTCAATTAAAGGGAACACCTGCACAGATTCAACATTTTTTTACCGTTCTTTCAAAACAGATGGCGGATGATTTTGCTGTAGTAAACGTAAAGCTTGACAAAATCGATGATACAACTGACCAAATAAACAATAAATTAGACATTGTTCTAAAAAAGATGTACGAACCAGGTGAACAATCTAAAGATTTATACCTAAACCATTATGTAGAACGCCCGGAACTAGAAGAGAATGTGCGCCAAAAAATAAAAGATTGTTTGCCAATGCGGATTAAAGGTTTGAAAGATACAGGTAAAACTTATCTTTTAAATCAAGTGATTATTCCTGAAGCAAAAAAAGAAGGCTATTTAACAGTAAGTTTGAGTTTAGGTATTGCAAATACCTCTAATTTGGATGACGATAATAAATTTTTTAAGTGGTTGTGTGATTCTATGACAAAGGAATTGCAATCACAAATCAAAAGTATTGAAAATTGGGATAAAGAATCAAGAGAAAAACTTGATAATTGGAAATTTAATAATAATAATTCGGGACAAGACAACTTTAAAAATTATCTTCAAGAAATTCTTGCAACTATTAAAAGAAAAGGTTTACTTTTAGCATTAGATGATGTGGATTATGTTTTTGAGTACAGTAATCTGGCTAATAATTTAGGGCAAATATTAAGGTATATTGCGGACAATACTCAGTCTTTTCAAAACCTATGTTTAATCATTTTATATTCTACGGAAAAATATGCAAAATTAAGCCTACATTTTTCTCCTTTTGATGGGATAGGAATACCCTACATATTGAGTGATTTTAATGACGATCAAATTAACCACTTGTTAGAAAAATATGCGATTAATTGGGAACTTTCAGAACTAAAGGAATTAAAAGCTCTTGTGGGCGGACATCCATTTCTCATAAAAAAAGCATTTGCAGATTCTCAAAATCAGAAGATGAAACCAAGAACCATATTAGACAATGCGGGTAAAAATGGAGGAATTTACTTTAGTTTATTTCTAAAACAGTTAGACATTCTTAATCTGGATCAAAATCAATTGTTGAGAGAAAAATTTAAGCAAGTAGTTATGTCTGAAGAGGCGGTTGAATTAGATGCACATTCTATTTTTTTATTACAAAGTTTGGGATTGATAACAGTAAGAGGAGACTTTGTTACTCCGCGATGCGAATTATATCGTAAATATTTCAAAAAAGAATTATCAAAATAAAATAATAGGATTATATCAACAGGATGATTTCAGGTGTTAAAGCGTATTTGTACTAGGACTAAAATGATGAGTAAAAATGAGAAATCTACAATTAAAAATGAGTACGGAACTTTAACAGCAGACTATCCTTTTTATGTTGAAAGAGAAGCTGATACAGAGCTTTTTGAATACATAAAATCTAAACGCTTATGTTTTGTGTTTAATTCTCGGAAAATGGGTAAATCTAGTTTAGAGGAAAGAGTTAGAAAAAAGCTGGAAAAAGAGGCAAATTTTAAATGCGTCAAATTGGCATTGACAGGTTTAGGAATTGATACACAGCTAGATCTGTGGTATTTTAGTCTGATCTCTAATTTAGCTAAAGAGTTTGACTTAGATATCGGCGACGTATCTCAATTAAATTCCTGGTGGGAAAAGCGCCGTAACAAAAAGCCAAAAGATAGATTTAAAGATTTTATAGAAGAATTATTACAGATAATTAAAGACAAAAATATCTTAATTGTTTTTGATGAAATAGATGTTTTTACTTCTGCCCCACTTGAGTCCGAAACAAAGTTTTCTCAAAAAGATAAAAATGATTTTTTTTCTTTTATTCGCTGGTGTTATAATGATGCTACTAATTTAGATTATCAACGTTTAGTTTTTTGTTTGATAGGTGTTATTAGCGTTTCTGATTTGATTTCAGAACCTACAATGACTCCTTTTAATGTTGGTCATCCTATTGAATTAAATGGATTTAAGTTAGAACAAGCAGGAAAATTAATCGAAAAATTAAGCGGAAACAAAACTATACAAAATATCGAGCAAATTTTGCGCGATATATTAGCATGGACTGATGGGCAGCCATTTCTTACGCAAAAACTGTGCGATTTAGTAATCGATCAACAAGATGAAAATTTGAATATTGATGACTTGGTAGAACGGGAAATTCTTAAAACTTGGAACTCTGATTTTTATCCCAAATATTTTACTAGAATAGAAGAAGAAGTTGTTGAAAAAAATGAGGAAAATCTGGGTCGGAGGTTAACACTTTATCAACAAGTTTTAGAAATGGAAGAAAATCAAGGATTTGAAGTTAATGATAGTCGAGAACAGGAACAATTATGTTTATCTGGTTTGGTGATTAAAAAACAAGGAAAATTAAAAGTAGCCAATCAAATTTTTCTGAGGATATTTGATGCTAATTGGGTTCAAAAAAAACTCAATGAGATTCGTGTTTATCCTCAAAAAAGGGCGAGTGATTGGGAATCTACACAAAATAAATCTTTACTATTAACAGGACAACAGTTGCAGGATGCTATTGCATGGAAATCCCGAATGGGTTTTAAAGTGGAAGAAATTGATCATAAATTTATAGAAGCGAGTATAACAAGTGAGCAAGTTGCTGAACAAGTTGCTGAAATCACTAAAGGGATTGAGCTTAAAGAAATTATTCTTAAGATGAGCCAAAGGTTAATCGGAAAAACCACTAATCAAGAAAACATAACATCATCTATAATAGAATGGACAAATAATGACTTGAATTTAATTAAAATAATATGCGAGTTAATCAATTCTGAATCATTTATTCCCGAAGGTACGGAACGGGAATGGGTACAACAGTGGATCAAAACAAATATTATTGATAATTACCAAAATAGTCCTTTGGCTACAAAAATAGCGGAAATAATGAATTATATTTTGGATTCAGACCGTTCTTTCTGGCGATTACAAACTTATCAAAAAATTTTAGGAGGAGAAAGTGCGGAGACAATTGATGAAAATGATGTTAATGCTTTATTAGTGTCTGGACTTGTTGTTAAGATTTCAGATAAATTACAAGTTGCTAACCGAATTTATGAAGGGATATTTAGTCAAGAGTGGGTTAAAGCATATTTACCACCTTATGCTCAGTCTTTCACTTCTTGGCAAGCTTCTGGTTGTCAGGATGAATCCCTTCTATTAAAAGGTGAAGATTTACAAAAAGCACTAGATTGGATCCAACCCAAGAATGAATTAAGCCAATCAGAATTAGAATTTATCATCACCAGTTTAGTCGGGGAAATGTGGCAATCTGATGACGCAGTTAATAAAGTTAAAGAATTTCTCCCACAGCTACAGGAAAAAACTCAGACCCCCGCTCATCTTGTCCGAGTTATTCAAGCAATTTTGGAGGAAACTAGACCTCAGATTGTTTTATTACAAGAAGTGTTACAATTGGCTGGTGAGGCTGAAGTTATTCCTGCTGAAGATGAAGCTAAATGGCTTGAGGGGGTAGTGCGATCGCTAACAGAACGTTATATTTATATCTTCAAAGAGTTCTTAGCAAGCTCTATAGTAGCTTATGAAAAAGCCATCGTTGAAGATACTGGCAATTCAGCAAAAAATTATATTGATAAAGCTTTTTATAACTTAGTCCAAATTTTTAGTTCATATCTTGATTCTTCTATGGAAAAATTTGAGTCAATCGAAGATTGTATTAATCATCTGAGCGGTAACTTAATCCGTGTCGGAATTTGGGATGAAAAAGAAAGACCCATTATTCTACCATCAGACACAGAAAATATCCGGGAAGTACAAGTTTTAAATTGTTCTTATCAAGAAGAATGTAAATGGGCTTTAGATAAAACTGAATTTACCGAAAATGGAAATTATAAACGGTATAGATGTCAAAGACTAGGATGTTCTGTTGGGGCTGTGAAAAAATATATGAGTGAAGAGTATTTATCAGAAACGGAGCGAGATGGATCAACTTACTGGATGACAACTGTAATGGATCCTCAGTCAGGATGCAAAGGCTTCATGAAAATTTGTAAAGATATATAAAAATCTTCAAGATTGCTAGTTTATAAGCTATGCTAGATTAAATTGGGATGTTACAGACTCTAAATGGAGGTGGCATGGACGAAATCAATATGTATGAACACTTACTACAAGCTTGGACAGTGGCTTTTGAAAGAGCTATTGTTGAAGATGTCGGTACGTCTGCCAAACAACTTATTGATAAAGCATCCCGCTATGCTGTAGAAGATTGGACCGACAGACTAAAAAACAATCTGAATAAAATACCGGAAATCAAGGGTCAAGAATTTGATACCATAGATGATTGCATTAACCATCATATTGAGAATTTAATAGCTGGTGGAATGTGGAAAGATGAACCGAGACCTCACATTGAATTAGTTGAAGGAGAAGAAACCGTTTTTAAAATAACGGTTCCTAAATGTGGATATCAATCTGCCTGTGAAAGCGGTTTAACTGTAGCTGAGTTTAAAGAAAATGGACAATATAGATGTCAAAGGCTCGGTTGTTTTGTTGGGGCTGTTCAAAAGTATATTCGTACCCAGAGAGACAATAATACAGAAGACGGGGTAAAACTTCTTTATACTGAAGATCAACTAGAAAAACTAGCGTATCACATGAAAATTGTCATGGATGAACAAGAAGGATGTCAGGGGTTTATTTTCATTGATGAAAATTCAAAAGGAAAATTCATTAAAAACGACCATCCCACTCAATTTCGTAAATCATCAAACTAATTAATTAACTCATTAAAAGGAGACCGGAACGATGGCTGGACTTGAAGGCGTTACGAATGTTTTAAAGGATTTTACAACTGATTTGGGGGCTATTGAGCTAATGATTATTTATGATTTACAAGGTGGTGATAGTGGTTCTGTTTACCCAAAAAAAGATGATGATTTAGACAAAATTGCATCATCAATTTCAAAAAAAATGGGAGAACTAGAGTCAACTTTAAAACGAAAAAAACCAGATTTTACTATTGAAGAAAATTTAGTTTCCACTATAGATAAAGTGATTTTGACCCTGAGAATATCTAAGGATTATGTATTATGTATTGTAGGTTCTATTAATGACTTTCCTGGAGGCTACGCTAAAAAAATGTTTAAGAATGGTTATAAAGATGACCTAAAAAAAGCTATGAGAGAAGCTAGATTATTGGGGGACGGAGAGGAATAGACAAGAGTGCAAAATTATAAAAAGCCCCCCTTTTTAAGGGGGGTTGGGGGGAGCTATCCGGTATTTTGCAAGAAGTCTAATAATTATGAAACAAAAATATGTCTTAACACTTGACGTTGCCAAGCAAATCGTTGCTGCTGCCGAAGCGGAAGCTATGAGTCGAGGTTGGACTGTCGCCGTTTCTATTCTTGACGATGGTGGACATCTGATTTTATTTCACCGTATTGATGGGACGCAATTCGGTTCTTGTGAAATTTCCCTGTTAAAAGCTCGTACAGCGATTAGCCTAAAAAGACCGACCAAAAAGATTGAAGAGGCGATCGCTCATGGAAAAACAGGGTTTTTATCAATATCCGGTGTTATTCCCCTAGAAGGTGGTTTACCTTTAGAATATAAAGGGGAAATTGTGGGCGCAATTGGTGTTTCTGGTATGGCATCAGATCAGGACGGCATTATTGCTCAAATAGGGGCTGATGTTTTGGCTAGTATTGATGAGTAATGCTGATAAATTGAGGGGGGCGATCGCCAGCTTTGTCACTCAAGGCAAGTTGGCGATTAGCGAACCCCTCAGTAAACAATTGTGATATTCACCTAATTGGAAAATCGCCCCGGCTTTCTTTTCTTCTCTTGGGCAGAGTCAATTCCTCGTGTTAGACTTAGAAATAAGTCATCTCTGAAGCAATGTACTTAATTCAGTAACGAGGCCAAATGAACTTAACTACTACTCAATACAAATACATAGAACTAAATGAAAACAGCGTTCCCTACATTGCGGGAACAACCATGAAAGTCATTGAATTAATTTCCGGTCATCTAGCTTTTGGCTGGAGTCCCGAAGAAATTAAATTTCAACATCCCTATTTAACCATGAGTCAAATTTATTCGGCATTAGCTTACTATTGGGATCACAAAGAAGAACTAGATGCCGATATTCAGCAACGATTTGAGAGAGTTGAAAAGTTACGTCAAGAAGCTGGCGAATCCGCTTTGGTTAAAAAACTTCGCACTCAGGGGCTAATTAAATGACCATAGCCCTCGGGAGCATCTCAATTTTGCCTCAAAGGGGAATTTACAAGTCTTGCTCCCCCTTCCCTCGTAGGGAAGGGGGCTGGGGGGTTAGGTCTCTTTGCCAAATTGAGATGCTCCCTAGCCCTCTACATGGATGAGCACGTTCGTCGAGCAATTACTAATGGTTTAAAATTGCGGGGTATAGACATTATTACAGTACAAGAAGATGGCAGAAATGGCACTCCTGACTCTATTTTACTCGAACGTGCCACCGAACTTAATCGCGTTATCTTTACCCAAGACGATGATTTTTTAGTCATGGCAAACTGTCGCCAGCAAGAGGGAGTAAAATTTAGTGGAGTGATTTACGGACATCAACAGTATGTAACTGTTGGTGAATGCGTGCGGGACTTAGAAATAATTGCGAAAGCCAGTGAATCAGAAGATTTAGTTAACCAGGTTCAATACCTCCCTTTGTAATCAATCTTTACATGATTACCTCGCGGTATGGAGCAAACTGAAACCTGAATCTGAAGTCCGACTAATTTGCCCTGACGACGCTAATCAATCACTCTATTTGTACCCTGAATTAGGGCACACTTGCGCTGTTGAAAATCCTGTGACAACATCCATGTTGGTGGGGAGCATCTCCTGAAAAGCCCGAAGACCTGACCCCACCCCCCCCGGCCCCCCTCCCCTGATTCTTGGGGAGGGGGGTGAACTGTTCGTTCCGGAGATGCTCCTTGTTGGTGCAGTGTTGACAATGGCTTTTCTGAAACGATACTTAAACGAGAGGTAGGCATGAGGATGAACTATCACGAAAATCATCACGATCGCACCCGGTAAGCGCAGTGGTAAACCGGGCATTCGCGGAATAGGGTCACTGATGGTTCTTTGGCAACTAACTCAATTTCATATAAATTTGGCCCAAGCTTGCCGGTGACAAAGAGGCGATCGCCTGAGCGATCGTAAGTCATCCCATTAAATACATCATTTCCCCTCACCGGCTGATTCCCCTATTTTACTTGAACCGGGCCAATTTCCTCAAAAATTTCTGGATCTAAACAATCCAGAGTCTTGGTCCCAGCACCGATCATTAACCTTTCACCATTATGGGTAATGCCCCAGCCTTCTGTGGAATAATTAAACTCACCCACTTGCTCAAAAGTTTCTAAATCGTAGATCAACCCCAGCAGAAATTGCGCTCCAACAAAATCAGGGTGTAGATTCGATGCCTGATAAATCATGGGTTAATGCTGACGGGGGATGGGGTGGTTCCCAGGGCTTGAGGCAATGGGGTTTAGCCCCTGAAGCCCCTCTCGAACCGCAGTTTTAGGGAGAGCCTCCCCCTCCGAGGGGCGATCGCCACCGCATTCAGTCCCCTCCCGAAAATAAAGTCTTGACTTTTCCCCCAGGATGATGCTATAATAAAAAAACTGTCCGGGATGTAGCGCAGCTTGGTAGCGCGCCTGCTTTGGGAGCAGGATGTCGCAGGTTCAAATCCTGTCATCCCGATTGCATCTACTTCTTCAATAAAATGAACCAGGGGTTTAGAGTCTTCCTCGGGAGAGGGCGAATATCGTACTCAGTGGTGCGATCGCCCGCAAACGGCCAGAAACAGGGGGATATCTAACAATACCTCTGGTTTTTTTTGCTGCCATTTTGTCGCCACAGGGAAATAAAACAATCAGGATGAGTATCCCAAAGAGGATGATAAGAGATGGCGAGGCTGCTATAATAGACTGCTATTAGAAAGGGCTAGATCCCTGAGGCTACAGCAGCCTGGAAAGCAGCGCAACAGGGTTAAATTCGGTATTTATGATAATTGGGCGATCGGCAAACGCGAAAACAAGTCTATGTGTTCAAGGGAAATTCGAGCAGGATCCCAGGAGAGAGGGCTACCGCAAATTTTAATAAATAACGGAACTCTTACGGATTCACAATAGTCCTCGAAACTACCAATGGGGTTGCCCATAAAAACGCTACAGATAACAAACCGGATCCCTCCCCATTCTGTAATTAGGGGAAAATCTGTTGTAGATTGAGCCAGGAGCAACCGCTCTCGCAAGCTTGATCATCCAAACCTTACCGATCACTCGCAAAAACGGCGAAAGAACAAACCAAATCCCTCAAAAAAATTAACCTAAAACCAATTGAGGTTTGATGTGTTGAATCAAGTAAATCAACTGGTATCTCTATCAGGTGTCAAAATGAAATCATTAGTACGCTGGAGTGCAACTCTCGGTTTAATGGGAAGCGTTCTTCTGGGGCAATTGCTAACCGGAATGAATCGGGCGATCGCCTTGCCCGCCGAAGAGATCATGAAAAAGCTAGAATCCGTTCTAGTTTTTACCATTACGAACGCAGAAGGCACGCCCTTAATTGCATCAGTAACCAATGATGAACGGGAAGCTTCGATCGCCAGCTTCTTTATGAGTCAGCAGGATGCCGAACAGTTTGTTCAAAAAATAGAACAACAAAATCCCGAGTTAGCAGGCAACACCCAAGTTGTTCCCGTTTCTTTGGCTAAGGTTTATGAATTAGAACAAGCCAATGCCAATAATCCCGATCGCATAGAATTTGCGTTCATTCCCGTTCAACAACAGGTGCAATTTGCTGCGGAGGAACTTCAGCAGGAAGGTCAGGAAATTCCCGAATCCAATGGAATGCCCTTATTTAATGGCGTACCGCTCTTTTATGCCACGATTGGCCCACAACAAGGCTATTTGACCATTGAACAAAATGGTCAGCAAATGATTCCCATCTTTTTCAATCGAGAACAGTTGGAATCTATGTTAACCCGGGTGCGGCAACAACAACCGGATTTAGCACCCACCATTGATGTTCGGGTCAGTAATCTGGATAAAGTCATTGAAGAGTTAGAAAACAATAATGACCCAGCAGTGACAAAGATTGTCCTGGTTCCTTCCACCGAAACCTTGCAATATATCCAGTCCATCCCCCAACCGGCACAACCTTAACTCAGGGATGTGGCCCCCTTGACGAAAACACCCAGAACGATTGATGCTAGGGGAAACGATCGCAGATAAAGGACCCAACTATCGATGAGCCGTTCATCTGATCCTGCCGTTTCTGGGTTAGAACTGTGGCAGTGGCGTCAGGAAGCTCGCGCCGCTGCCGTAGCCGCCAATGTGCCAGTGGAGGAGCTAGATTGGCTACTGCTATCCGTGAGCGATTTGGATAAATTAGCCCTGCGTCTGGACTCCTACAAAGGGCGAGGGCACATTCCCCTCAATCGCCCCTTGGCTCAACTCAAGGAACAGTGGCAACAACGGATTCAAAATCGAGTTCCAGTCCAATATCTCGCCGGGGTCACCCCCTGGCGAAATTTTTCTTTAGGGGTCAGTCCCGCCGTTCTGATCCCCCGCCCGGAAACGGAATGGGCTATTGATTTAGCTTGGCGATCAGCCCAAGCCGAGTCACGCCCGCACCCAGACACCCCCTTAACGGAGGGCGACTGGGCAGATTTGGGGACTGGCAGTGGGGCGATCGCCCTGGGTTTGGCAGAAGTCTTGCCAAACGTCACCCTTCATGCGGTGGACCGATCGGAAGATGCTTTGAAGATCGCCCGAGAGAATGCCTTAAATCTGGGATACAGCGATCGCATTCAATTTTATTGCGGGTCCTGGTTTGAGCCCTTACATCCCTTCCAGGGACTACACTCACTCCGTGGCATTGTCTCCAACCCCCCCTATATCCCCACCGCCCTGCTTAGGGAATTAGAACCGGAAGTCGCCCACCATGAACCGGCGATCGCCCTGGATGGCGGACCCGATGGATTAGACTGCATTCGCCATCTGATTGCTACTGCACCGACTTATTTATGTCCCGGGGGGCTTTTGCTCTTAGAAATGATGGCGGGACAGGCCCCTGCCGTCCTGGAGTTACTGCAAGACCAAGGCAATTATACCCAAATTGAGATATTCTCAGATTTAGCCGGGATTGAACGATTTGCCCGCGCTTACCGCAGTTAACATTGAGGGTCCCAAACGCGACGATGACAGCAGTTTCAGAACAAGTCTTGATTGAGGCGGCCCTCGGGGGCCATGTGGTGAGTTTTCCCACGGATACGGTCCCCGCATTAGCCGTCCTGCCGAGTCGCGCTGAGTCCATCTTTGCGGTGAAACAACGCAGTCTGGATAAACCCTTAATTTTGATGGGGGCCACGGAAGCGGACCTCTGGCCTTTTGTCAAAAGCACGGATAGGGAGTTGCAAATTTGGCAAGAGGTGGCGAATCGACATTGGCCCGGTGCGTTAACATTGGTTTTACCGGCCTCTGCTGCGGTTCCCTCGGTGATGAATCCGGTTGACCCGAGTACCATCGGGATTCGAGTTCCCAATCAGGCGATCGCCCGCCGAATTTTGGCTCAAACGGGCCCTTTAGCCACGACCAGCGCCAATCTCAGTGGGGAACCCCCGTTGCAAACAATGGCAGAGATTGGGTTGCGCTTTCCCCAGGTGGTGACTCTGGAATGGGATCAGTCGGAACCGAAGGCGACGGCTAGTGGGGTCCCTTCCACTGTGGCCAAATGGACGGGGCAAAGTTGGGAAATTCTCCGTCAAGGTGTCATTCACTTAGACTCAAACAGCGAGGATAGGGGAAGATGAGCGGGGATGCCATGTTTCTCCTAACCGCAATCAGCGTTCAGGAATTAGGTTGGAATTTCGGGCAAACTATGGACTGGATCTATTGGATCTCTGGAATCGGTGCCTTGGGGTTTGGGTTTGGGAGTGGATGGCTAATGCGATCGCGCTACCGCCCCGATCAGAGTACCCATTTCCCTTCAAATCAAGGTAAAAATTTAGGAGACTCTAACCTATCGACTCGCCTCAAACAAACTCAGCTTGATTATCTGATGACTCGTCAAATGTGTCAGTTTAAAGCCGGGTTTTTGTCTCGAATTTCCCATGAGTTGCGATCGCCTTTAAATAGTTTAATCGGCGTTCATCAATTAATTCTCAGCGATTTATGTGATAATCCAGCAGAAGAACGGGAGTTTTTGGTTCAGGCCAATAACTCCGTTCACAAGATGATTCAAATGCTTGATCGCATTATCGAAGTCTCTCGGATTGAGGAAGGTCGTAACCCCCTAAAACTAGAAATCCTGCATCTGGCTGATGTGTTTGAAGAAGTTCATTATTTGACTGAACTCCAAGCGGCTAACCGCAATATCTCGTTGCACATTTCCCAACCGGACCCCAAAATTTCCATTCTAGGGGACCAGAGATGTCTGACGCAGGTGCTGGTTAATTTTATTGATCTAGCCATTAACCCCGTCGGCAATGGTCGCATCGGCATTTCTGCAAAAGTTTCCCCCTTATCTGGACCAAGCAACTCAACCCAGGGTAAACCCCAGGGGGGTGATGTGATTATCTCCATCGATCTTCCCCTCCCGCCTCATTGTTTTTCCGAACCCCTAGATTTCCTGCAACTCCAACAGAACCGCAAGGAAAGTAGCCCAGAAACTGACGTAGATCTGTCTCCGGGTACGATTTTGATGATGAATCAGAGCATTTTGGAACTGATGGGCGGCCATTTAGAAATGGTTGAAGCCAGTCCGGTGTCGGAGGAGCTTCGAGGGGTAGAGGGTTCAGAAATAACTAGGCTTCAATGCTCGCTTCCACGAGCACTTCGCGAGTCTTCAGTTCTTCCGTGAAGTTTTGGTTATTGTAGAGGACCATTGTCGTCGTTGAGTTTTCCTCGAACCCAATCCGCTCATAGAATCGTTGTTGATGAGTGGTCATCAGGTAAACTCGCTCGACTCGATTCATCCGGGGATGACTTAAAAGGGTTTCGACTAATTTGCGTCCCAATCCGACGCCTTGATATTCCGGGTGAATGATCACATCCCAAATCGTAGCTCGATAAATGCCGTCGGAGGTAGCGCGGGCTAACCCAATCAGGCGCTCTCCTTCCCAAACGGTAATCACAGGATCGCTGTTGGCGATCGCGATGGCTAAATCCTCAACTTTTCGCTCTCGCGCCCAAAAAGCGGTGAGTTCAAATAGCCTTTTAAGCTGTTGGATATCTACATCTTCTTTGCGATCGCGAAATTGAATGTGACTGCAATCCATCGTCGTTTTCCTACTCACTTGATGTCTAGGTTTATTGACAAATCGCTCTGTAAATTGAGTGCTTTCTGGTCTTTAACCCTCTCAGGCTTAAATTGACCCCAAGTCGGGGTATTAATTCGGTGGTATAAGCTTTTGGGAATGAGCGGTATAGTTCCGCTCCTGCACTCCACAGAGGTTTCCTTGTTTTTAGGAAAGCTGAGAATAAATTTCCCCCTCCCACAACAAGGACGGCCTGTTTTCTGTTTCCCCCGGCAGTCGCGTTTTAAAGTCGAAGCCAAAGGGTTCTACTGTTGATTCCTAAAATCCGATAAGTTTTAATCCTATAACTATTCTTATAACATAACTGATAAATTGACTACCTTAATTCCAATTTTTTATATCATAATTTCTTGACATTTTGCACCAAAAGCGGTAACAAATAGTCCCACAGTTTTCTGGGGTTATGAGCCCTTCTTGTTCAGGAAATATCGGGGGTTGCCCCAGTTAACGATTGAGCTAGAGGACTGCTACAGCAAAACCCGGCTAGGTTTTAAAACCTAGCCGGGTTTTGCTGTATTGATTTGTAGGGGCGTATTGCATACGCCCCAGGGGCGCAATGCTTGCGCCCCTACAAGAAATAACGATTTATTAGGGGTCGAGAATGGAGTCACCTCCATCCCCTCCCATTCAGAACCGGACATGAGACTTTCACCTCATCCGGCTCCTAGTTTAGACGCCCAT
>JAABSJ010000162.1 GCA_011390515.1 Oscillatoria sp. | reverse complement strand
GGGAGTATCGACATGAGGCTGTTTATTAATCATCATCACCACAGCCGATTCTCCATTAAAACTGGCATCGCCCCGTTTGAGGGCCGATCCGGTTTTCACCTCTGCCACATCTCTCAGTAAAATCGGCAAGCCGTCTTGGACTTTAACCACCGATTCCTGTAAGTCTTCGATGGATTGAATCTGACCGATTCCCCGGACCAATAATTCCTGACCCCCACCAATCAAGAACCCGCCCGAGGCATTGGAATTAGCGCCTCTAGCGGCTTGGGCGACTTCTGTTAAAGAGACATTCAGCGATCGCAATTTAGCCGGATCAACCAGCACCTGTTCCTGTCGTTCCTCACCGCCATACACCGTAATTTGGGTCACCCCTGGCACTGATAAAATTTGCTGGGTGAGGGTACTATCGACGAAATTGCGGAGATCCATTAAGGAAGTTTCCCCTTCTCCAGTTACGGTAAAGGCATATTGCAAAATCGTCGCTAAGGGAGAAGCTAACGGGGAAATTTCTGGAGGATGTGTCCCTGCGGGAAGTTGATTGGTAATCTGTTGAAGTCGTTCAGTAACCGCTTGTCTGGCGCGATAAATATCTGCATTCGGGTCAAATACAACTTGAACCATTGAGAGTCCAACCTTGGAGGACGATCGCACCGTTGTCACTCCTGGCAAACCATTAACCGCGCTTTCAATGGGCACCGTAATTTGAGACTCCACCTCCTCCGGTGCCAATCCCGCTGCTTGGGTTTGGATATCGACTTGAGGGGGTGCAAATTCCGGAAAGACATCCAGAGGCATCTGGGTAATGCTGAAGATTCCCCAAACGGTGATACAGATAGCCGCAATGACGATAATCCACCGTTGAGTAATTGAGTTTTTGAGGGTGAGATTCAGAAGGGAGTTCAACATCTGCCTGTTTAACGATCTCCTTGGTTATCGGACAGGACGCTGTTTTTTTTGCGGGTACTGATTAAGGCGATCGGGGTTGCCACGAGTACGACGGCGATCGCAATCCCAACTACCCAACCCATCGGAAATCCGCTTTCGGCTGGGGTGGTTGCTAGGGGTTGTTGGGCCATTTCCACGGGTTGAGGGGCCGGATCCTCGGTGAAAGGGGTACTCTCGGTGGCGACGGGTTCGGGAGTGGCGGCAGTATCGGGAGTGGCAGCAGTCTCCGGGGATTGGGTTTTGCGCGATTCGGCATACAGAGACAAACTGCCTTGGGTGACGAGATTTTCCCCCACGGATAATCCATCCATGACTTCAATCATTTCCCCTTGGGTTGCGCCGGTGGTTACGGGAACAGGTTCATAGAAGTTTTGATATTGGACAAAAACGAGTTGCTGATCCTCTGAATTGACTAAGGCAGTGACGGGGACCAGGATGCTGGCGCTACCATCTGTAGCTGGGGCGATGGGAGTGACGACAATGCCTAACATTTGGTCCATTTCCGGGTTCACTTCTACCCGTTCAATCCCGCCAGTGGCTTGGAATTCATCCCCATGTCCCACATGGGATAAAGCCACTTTGGGGAGGGATAACAGAACTGTTGTAATGAGGACAGCCCGAATTAAAGATTGATGTGGGTAACCCATGATTCACTCGCTATAGGGGATAAAAATCTTCCCTACTCTGGCATAGGGTAGATGAAATTCAGATGAAATGGAGTGGCAACAACCGGCGGGGGTTCAAACTGAGTTGCAACAACCGGCGGGGGTTCAAACCCCCGCCTAACAGCTAAAGTCGGTTGAAACCGACTGAAAGTCTTATCCAGTGGGTTTTTTAGTCGGTTTTAACCGACTTTAGCTATGAGGCGGGGGATTGATCCCCCGCCGGGTGTTGCGACGGGTGCAAGATGTCGGTTGAAACCGACTGAAAGTCTCACCCCGTGGGTTTTTTAGTCGGTTTTAACCGACTTGAGCTATGAGGCGGGGGATTGATCCCCCGCCGGAGTTGAGAATGGAACCAGCTTCGCTAAAATCAAGCCTGTGGTTAATTTCCTAAACACCGATGAGAATTTTGCTGGTGGAAGATGAGACGGATTTAGGACAGGCGATTAAGCAGGTGTTAGTGAGTGAAAAGTATGTTGTAGATTGGGTTCAGGATGGGGTACAGGCTTGGGATTGTCTGGAAAGTCAGTGGACGGATTATACAGTGGCGATCGTGGATTGGTTGCTGCCGAAGTTATCTGGGTTACAGTTATGTCAGCGATTGAGATTGCATCAAAATCCTTTACCTGTGTTGATGTTGACGGCGTTGGGACAGCCGGAAAATCGGGTTGCGGGACTGGATGCGGGGGCGGATGATTATTTGGTGAAACCGTTTGTGATGGAAGAATTATTGGCGCGTTTGCGTGCATTACAGCGGCGATCGCCTCAACTCCAACCCCAAACTCTGACGGTGGGTGGATTTACCTTAGATTATGGGAATAATGTCCTCAGTTTTGGGATGAGTCAACCGCCTCAACTGATTCCGTTAACGGTGAAAGAATTTCAACTGTTTGCCTATTTGATGCAAAATGGCGATCGCATTATTTCCGGGAGTAAGATTCGCTATCAACTCTGGGATTTGGATGAGGAACCGATTAGCAATGTAGTAGCGGCACAAATGCGATTATTGCGGCGCAAGTTAGCCAATTATGGTTGTCCTTGTCCCATTGAAACCATTCCGGGTCAAGGGTATCGATTCAATACCTCTCGGTGAGTTTGTTTGTCGATGAATAGTCATCAATTATTTCGCCGCAGTCGATTCCGTCTTGCCTTTTGGTATGCCGGAGTAATGGCGGTGATTTTAAGTTTGTCCGGTTTGAGTTTGTATCGATCGCTGATTCAGTCCAATTGGGATGCAATGGAACGGGAAATGGAGTCGATCGCCGGGACGTTGCATGATAGTTTGGAACCGATGTTACCGCCTTCTGGGGAAGCGACAACGGTTTTAAAGCGGATTTTGCCGGAACTCTGTGTAGCGGGGGAATCTTGCAATATCAGTCCGACGTTAATTCAACGCCATACCATCGGAATTAGCGATCGCAATACTTACTATATTCGTCTGTTTAATCACCAAGGCAAACTCCTGGCTTTTTCTCCCAATCCTCCCCTAGGCATTTCCCGCACATTCCACCCTGAACCCTGGCAAACGTTTCAGAGTCAGAATGGGATTCGCTATCATCAATTTACGATTATTTTACACAATCACTATCCCAGTGAGTCTTCTTCCCTGCATCATTCTCATCCATCTTGGGGATACTTACAAATTGGCCGAACTTTAGAAGCCTTTGATGGGGAAGTGCAGCGGATGGGATGGATTTTAGGGAGTGGGTTTTCCATTGCATTAGGGTTAGTGATGATTTCGAGTTGGTGGCTATCGGGATTAGCGATGCAGCCAATTTACCAGTCTTATCAACAACAGCAACAGTTTACGGCAAATGCTGCCCATGAATTGCGATCGCCTCTGGCGAGTTTGTTAGCGACGGTAGAGGCAATTTTACGATTACCCCCCTCAAATCAGTCGGAAATTCCCCTGATGCTGCAAACGGTGGAAAGGCAGGGACGGCGGTTGAGTCATTTAATTTCTGATTTACTCTTGTTAACCAGTCTGGAGCAAAATTCATCCCCTATCCCGTTTAATTCTTGCTGTTTAAATGATTTAATCAGTGATTTGACGGAAGAATTTTTAGAGTTAGCGCTGATTGCTGAACTGGATTTGGTGAGTCATATTCCAGAGGCGGAAATTTATGTGTTAGGACATGAATCCCAACTGTATCGGTTGGTGTCTAATTTAATTGCCAATGGGATTCAATATACGCCCAGTGGGGGTAAAGTTGAGATTGAGTTAACTCGACGCGATCGCCTTGCGGTGATTACGGTGAAAGATACCGGAATTGGCATTGCATCGGGAGAACAAACCCGAATTTTTGAACGCTTCTACCGTGTGGATAGCGATCGCAGCCGTAAAACTGGGGGGACGGGATTGGGTTTAGCCATTGTACGGGCGATCGGGCAGAAACATCAAGCGCATCTTGCCGTAGAAAGTCAGTTAGGATATGGTAGCATTTTTAGGGTAGAATTAGCAATTTCTTCGGTTATAAATTAAGGGAAAAAAGCCGATATCCTAACTCTATTGTAGTTGCAAAATCCCGGAGAGATCCCCCCAACCCCCCTTAAGAAGGGGGGCTTTTTAGAAAAACCCTGGACCCTAAAGGGTGGGGTTATACCGACAAAGCCCGCCTGCGCGGGCTAAAACAGAAACCCAACTTTTTCCAACCAGATTTAGCCTAAAAAAAAGCCCCCCTTCTTAAGGGGGGTTGGGGGGATCCTCCGGAATAAAAGCAAGAGTTCTATTCATCCATCCCGACTTAATGCCGATAAAATTGCCTGCTGACTCACGGTTTGATAAATACTTGTTAATGACTGCATCACCGCTTGTCCTGTTGCTGCCGGTTTAATGGGAATCGGTCCTAAAACATCTAACACCGTTTCACTACTGGGCGCAGGGGCAATTACCACTAATCCCGATTCTAACTGGTCGTCATACTGCCAAAATTTCTCTACTTTCAAAGGAGATTTATGCAGTTTTGATTTAGATTCTTTTGCTTTAGAGTCCGTTGGTTCTGCATCAGTATCCGTACCCCGAATCTGCCGTAATGCAGCAAGAATCTGGGCTTGGGTGCGTCCCCGTAATTGAAACAATACAAACGGGTCATCACTAAAGCGATCGCCTAACAAATAATACACTGCTGCAATATGTTTACAGGGATTGGCTTTATCCGGACAGCTACAGCGGGAATTGACTTGTTCTAGGGTAAATGGAAACAATCTCACCCCATTGGCAGCAAACACTTCTTCGATATTTTGTGGCATTTCCCCCGCTAGAAGTTTGGCGGAAAAAATTGCTCGTTCTGCCATCGTTTGAATCACATAAGTCCAATCTTCATCGGTTAACGGGTCTAACCAAAGAGAAACTTTATAGGGTTCCGGATCCGTTCCTTGAACTTGCGCTAATACCTTTTGCCCTTCAAAGTCGATACTTAAAACATTTCCCTCTCTAGCATAAACCCTAGCCCGTTCCAACCGCTTTTTAAACCGATAGGAATTGAGCAAATCCAGCCATTGTTGTGTCCACCATTCTTTGTCCGGTTGAGTGTAATTTGTCATTATTTTAGGGGTGATTTATGAACAAAACCAAATCCAGTTATCAAAAACCTGATTGATTTCTTAGCCTGCGTAGGCAGGCTTCGTCCGTATAGCCTCCGGGCTTTAGCCTGCGGGTTTGTTTGAGTCTTCTTAGCCTGCGTAGGCAGGCTTCGTCCGTATAGCCTCCGGGCTTTAGCCTGCGGGTTTGGTTTCTTAGCCTGCGAAGGCAGGCTTCGTCCGTATAGCCCCAGGCTTTAGCCTGCGGGTTTTGATAATTACTCCTCATCGTCATCAATGACGGCATTGCGATCGAGGATGAGTAAGTTGCGTAAATTATCGCTATCTAAGTCGGCTAACCATTGTTCGCCTGCGCCTACCACTTGTTCCGCTAACTCTTTTTTACTCTCAATTAAATCGTGGATTTTCTCCTCTAAAGTGCCGGTACTGATGAATTTATGTACTTGCACATTTTGGGTTTGTCCGATTCTAAATACGCGGTCCGTGGCTTGATTTTCCACGGCGGGATTCCACCAACGGTCATAATGGAAGACATGATTGGCGCGGGTTAAATTCAAACCGACCCCACCGGCTTTGATGGACAATATCATAATCGGCGGTCCTTGAGGGTCTAGTTGGAAGCGATCGACCATTTCTTCCCGTTGGTTTTTGCGGGTTCCGCCATACAAAAATAGAACTTCTCGGCCTAATTTTTGGGAGAGATAGGGTTGCAGGAGTTTCCCCCATTCGGCAAATTGGGTGAAAATTAAGCCCCGATCGCCTTCTGCCAGCATCTCTTCTAACATTTCCTCTAATCGCACCAATTTACCCGATCGCCCGGGTTGATTCAGGGTCTTTTCTTTTAAAAACTGCGCCGGATGATTACAAATTTGTTTCAATTTGACCAGCAATGCCAAAATTAACCCATGCCGCTGAATCCCTTCGGCAGAATCAATGTCCGCCAGGGTACTATCCACGGTTGCTTGATACAATTTTGCCTGTTCCGCAGACAGTCCACAAAATACCGGATTCTCCTGTTTTTCGGGCAAATCTTGAATGATGGTTTTATCGCTTTTGAGGCGACGCAGGACAAAAGGACGAACCAGCGATCGCAATGCCTCCAAAGAATCGGTATCCCCATATTTCTCAATCGGTGTAGCAAATCGCCGTTGGAAAAATTGTCGGGCCCCCAAATAACCGGGATTCAGAAAATCCATAATTGACCACAATTCTTGCAGTCGGTTTTCTACCGGGGTTCCCGTTAAAGCAATCCGGAAGGGTTGAGTTTCTTCATCAATCAAATCTCGGACCGCTTTCGACTGTTTCGCCTGGGGATTCTTAATATTTTGAGCTTCATCTAAAATGATGCCGTCCCAGTGAATACTCCGCAATTCTTTTTCATCGCGATAAACTAGGGGATAACTGGTAATCGCTAAATTTTTCCCTTGCAGCGCTTTAGCAAAGGCTTTCCCTTTAGCCCGTTTGTCGCCATGATGGACCATGACTTTGAGTTTCGGTCCAAATTTTTTAATTTCTCGTTCCCAGTTGCCTAAAACTGAGGTGGGACAAACTAACAGGACTGGATTCTCTAATTCTTTCTGGTCCTGCAAATACAGCAAAAATGCAATGGTTTCAATGGATTTACCCAATCCCATATCATCGGCTAAACAAGCGCCTAATCCCCATTTTTGTAAGAAAGCTAACCAACTGACGCCGCGTAATTGATAGGGGCGCAGTTCCCCTTTGAAGTTGGCAGAAACTTCTAAATCTTCTAGCGATCGCTTGTTAGTGATAGTATTCAGCAATTCCTCCAGATGTCCCCCGGCTTCAAATTTGACCACCGGCAGTTTTTCCATGACCTGAGTATCCCCCGTTGCCAATCTTAAGGCATCTTCTAAGGTCAAAGACATCTGATTTTTACGGGATTTGAAAAAGTCCGTGGCGGCGCGAATATCTTGGTCCCGCAGTTCCACCCATTCTCCATTAATTTCAACTAAAGGAGAATTCAGGGCGATTAAACGGTCAAATTCTTTCTTAGAAATAGTCTGACCGCCAATGGTTAATTCCCACTTAAAATTTAGGAGATTTTGTAATCCTAATCCCCCTTGGGGACGAGTCGGACTGTCTGCCCGAACGGATAATCCTAAGCGAGTCGCCCACCCGTCGCGAGGGGACAAACTGTCCGGTAAAATGACGCCTAATCCACTATCCTCAAAGCGCCAAGTGACGGATTTAATAAAGTGATAGGCTTGCAGAGGGGCGATCGCACAGGATTGAGGACATTGGGTATCTAAACTCGCTTCCAAGGGCGGAAATAGGCGAGAAGCTAATCCTAATCCCCGCAATAACGTTTCCTGGGGTTGTTCAATGGTGCGACCTTGATATACAAACTTTTCCACTGGATTATTCCAGATGGTTTTGGCATCCACTAAACAGTAAGCATCATCCACGGATTGCAAAAAATATTGCAACGTCCAACGATTATCGCCATATTCCGGGGGGACGAGTTCAAAGGCGGCGCGAAACGGTTGCTGTCCAGCGAGATGGGGGGCGACTGGGGCGGTCCAGGAGGCGATCGCCGATTCAATTTTGGCGATCGCATCCGGTTCTCCAGAAATCATCCCCGGTTCAGAAACCAACCCTTGCAGCCATTCTTTCACCGGAGAGACCAAATTTGGAATCGAATCCTCCCCACTCGCCTTGCGGATGCGAATATCCAGGGCATGGGAGAGAAATCCTTGTAACAACTCCTGGGGTTCTGGGGGGAATTGGACCGCTAATTCTTCTGGGTCCCCGAGTTGATAGGTCCGACAGGCAACTGGCATCTGTTTGGTGAAGCGGTTGAGGCGTTTGCGATCGGTGTCGCTATCGAGGAGAGGTTGCCAATGGGCGATCGCCCCTCCGGTGAGGGGGCGTTGGATTTGGGGGAGAAACTTACATCGCGCCTGGAGGTCCAAAGTCCACCGGGCAATATGGGACCAGAAGCGCAAGTCAGACCCAATAAAATTGTCCGCAGGGTCGAGGGTCCCCAAGGGGAGGGCGGATAAAAAATCAATGGCATCTGTGGGGGAGAGGCAGAGTCCCTCGACTTGCCAGGGATACAACGCGAAGTCTTCTTCTGAGGGTTGACTTCCGGAATGGAGGGGAATGGGACCCTGAGTGGAACTGAGATCCGTGGGTAGGGCGATCGCCACCTTCTGCCAAGGTTCAATCCCTGCCTTTTTGTCGGTCTTCTTTTGTTTTTTGCCTTTGGTGGGAGTCGGGTTTGCCCAGTCGGGTAATTCCCAGGACAGGCGATTTTCTGCGTTTAAGCCCTTGATAAACTCGGTTAATTCCGGGGAACTCATGGCTAAAGGATGGGCGAGGACCTTGCCAAAATTAGCTGTTTCATCGGGTACAAATCGCCGCCAAGTTTCTCCCCAAATTAATAAATATTCACCGATTTGTTTGCTTTCGGTTGAATCCCCTGATTGAATCCAACTGCCATGTAAAATTGCCATGCGCGTGAAAAATCCTCTGACTAATGAGTTATTATAAAATGGGTTGGTTTAAAACGGTTGCGTTAAATTGTAGATGAAAAAAGAGGGAATTGATAACAGTTGACCCGGGAGAATAGGATGGAACGGATGGTAATTTACCGGCTGAATTCCAATGCCCGGGAATGAGACTGGACTCAATTTAACATTTTTCGGGCAACCCAGACATCGGATTTAGGGCGATCGCCTCTCGGACTGGGGGCGATCGCTTTCGTCAGAAGAACCCCACCCTAACCCTCCCCTAGAATCAGGGGAGGGGACCGGAGGTGCTCTTAAGCGTAAAAAACTACTCTTGTAAGGACTACTTCACCCCAGTCTGAGGGACATCCCAGAAGAACCCCACCCTAACCCTCCCCTAGAATCAGGGGAGGGGACCGGAGGTGCTCTTAAGCGTAAAAAACTACTCTTGTCAGGACTACTTCACCCCATTTGGAGGAGGGTTTTTATAGACTTTACTATTCAGCCCGCGCAGGCGGGCTTCGTCCGTGTAGCCCCACCCTTGAGGGTGTGGGTTTTGATAGACTCCTGTCCCTGATTCGGTGAAGATTTTACCGGATTCCCGGGAGAATGTCTGGGGTTTAAAGCTGCGATCGTGGGCTAAAATGGATCAAAAGGCTTGCTCAAGGGGACGAGTACCCAAAGAAAGCATCTGAGCAGGGGCGGTGGACCCAAAGAAGGAGAGAAGGACTCAAGCCAAAACCGCTGTGCTCATACCGGGCGACATCATCAGGGAAAGTGGCGAAGAGATTGCTGTTGGCGGATCAATCCGAACCCCTGATTGTGTCTGACGCGATCGCACTTTAGAAGTGTTACGATTGCCACAGAAAAGAAAAGAGAGCGAAATTAGAAGGAAAAAGGACTGCATGAAAGAAATTGAAAAGTCAATATCCTTTGATGGACGGGATATTCGACTCACTATTGGGTTGTTTGCACCCCAGGCGGGTGGTGCAGTATTGATTCAGTCGGGAGATACGGCTGTATTCGTGACAGCGACCCGTTCTCAGGGCAGAGAGGGGATTGATTTTCTCCCCTTGTTGGTCGATTACGAAGAACGCCTCTATGCAGGCGGAAAAATTCCTGGGGGCTTCTTACGACGCGAAGGAAGACCACCGGAAAAGGTCACCCTAACCTGTCGATTGATTGACCGTCCGTTGCGACCTTTGATTCCCCAGTGGATTCGGGATGACATTCAAATTGTCGCTACAACTTGGTCAATGGACCCCCAAGTACCCCCGGATGTATTAGCAGTGACGGGTGCTTCGGTGGCGGTGCAGTTAGCCGGAATTCCCTTCTATGGTCCAATGGCAGCCGTGCGCGTCGGCTTGGTGGGGGATGATTTTATCATTAATCCCACCTATAAAGAAATTACCTCGGGAGACCTGGATCTAGTCGTCGCAGGAAGTCCCGATGGGGTAATCATGGTGGAAGCCGGTGCGAATCAACTTCCCGAACAGGATATCATCGAAGCCATTGATTTCGGCTATGAAGCCACCTGCGACTTGATTCAAGCGCAGCGGGAAATCATGGAAGAGTTGGGAATTGAGCAGGTGATTGAACCACCGCAAGTGGTTGATCAGACCCTGGAAATGTTCATTCAGGAACGGACGACCGATGATATTAAAGGGATTTTGTCTCAGTATTTAGACAAAACCCTCCGGGATACGCGCTTAGATGAGATTAAAGAGGCTATCCAAGGGCAAATTGCTGAAATGCCCGAGGAAGAACCCGTCAGGGTGGCGGCAACTGCGGATGGCAAAGCGTTGGGGAAAGTCTTTAAAGAAGTCACCAAAAAACTGATGCGCCGGCAGATTGTCGAAGATGGGGTGCGCGTCGATGGTCGGAAATTGGACGAAGTACGGCCTGTTTCCTGTCGCGTGGGACTGTTGCCCCAGCGGGTTCATGGTAGCGCTTTATTTAACCGGGGATTAACTCAGGTGTTATCGTTGGTCACCTTGGGAACTCCTGGAGATGCCCAAGATTTAGCCGATGACTTGCATCCGGAAGATGAAAAGCGGTATCTGCATCATTACAACTTCCCGCCATTTTCCGTGGGAGAAACTCGACCGATGCGATCGCCTGGACGCAGGGAAATTGGTCATGGCGCTTTAGCAGAACGCGCCTTACTGCCGGTGTTACCGGATTATGACAAATTCCCTTATGTGATTCGCGTCGTCTCTGAGGTGCTCTCGTCCAACGGTTCTACCTCAATGGGTTCGGTGTGCGGTTCGACCTTGGGTCTCATGGATGCCGGTGTCCCACTCAAGAAACCCGTTTCTGGTGCAGCAATGGGTTTAATTAAAGAGGGGGATGAGATTCGGATTTTGACCGATATCCAAGGGATCGAGGATTTCCTGGGAGATATGGACTTCAAGGTAGCGGGAACCGATGTCGGGATCACTGCCTTGCAGATGGATATGAAAATCTCCGGGTTGTCGATGGAAACAATCGCCTTGGCGATTCAGCAAGCGAAACCAGCGCGACTGCATATCCTGGAAAAAATGCTCGGGACGATTGATACCCCTCGGGAGGAACTCTCACCCTACGCGCCACGCCTGTTGACGATCAAGATTGATCCGGAATTCATTGGCATGGTGATTGGACCGGGCGGTAAGATGATCAAGAGCATTACCGAGGAAACCGGGGCGAAGATTGATATCCAGGATGATGGAACGGTCACAGTTTCGGCGATCGAAAGTGAAAAGGCACAGCGTGCGGTCACGATTATCCAAAACATGACCCGCAAATTATCTGCCGGAGATGTTTATCTGGGAACCGTCACGCGGATTATTCCGATTGGTGCGTTTGTGGAATTCCTCCCTGGAAAAGAAGGAATGGTTCATATTTCTCAGATTGCGGATTACCGAGTCGGCAAGGTTGAGGATGAACTCGCCGTGGGTGATCAAGTCGTGATTAAAGTTCGCGATATTGATAACAAAGGCCGGATCAATCTCACTCGTCTAAACATTCATCCCGATGAGGCAGAAGCTGCTCGGGAAGCAGCCGGACTTGTGTAGAAACGTCTAGCTTTATCCCTCCAATTTGACCTGGAGGGGTTGCTCATGGCCTGCCCACAGGGATTGATCATGGGTTATACATGAGATGGTGTGATAGAAAGCTTCTGATATCAGAAGCTTTTTGCATTTCCAGCAGGCGATCGCCTTTTGGATAGCCGAACAGAAACCCCACCCAGGATGTACCCAGGCGGTGGGGTTCATGCTAAAGAGCAAATTAAACCACAACGGTGAGAGTGGACCTAATCTAAAGTTACTTTAATCGTCGAACCAATCTTCTCGACCTAACAAGTCACAGATGCGATCGCGCAGCAAAAAGTCATTGTGTTCTAACTCTAGCTCGATATTTCCCCATTCGCGAGCGGGAATGTACTTGCAAAGGGTATAAATCGGTTGCTGGCGGCTGAGAATACCTTTTTTGACCAGTTGACGAGCTTCTTGTTTGATAAAGCTTATGGTATATGAGATAGTAGCTTGAACCATATTGAAAACCGCTATCCCCTTTAGGGTAGTTAGGAGAGTTACTTAATTTTATATTTTAAATGGCCGTTTCGGCTACAATTGACACCAAAATGGTTCCCGAACCATAACAATTTCTGTAGCCTTTTATCAAGTTTAATAAGAACTTAAGATCCCTCGCTTCCTCTGAAACTAGGGTGTAGGTTGGGTCATGCTCGTTCTCCTTTGAAGAGGGGAGAACGACTGAAGTCGTTACTACAAACGGGGAATAACCCGGGAGGACACCTCTATGAGTTTGCCGAGTTCCGAGGGATGACTTGATGGGTTCTCCCGGTTTTTGTAGTGAACACTTCATTTTGGTCTTCATTAAAATTCATAATGCATCATCAAAGATTAGCAACCCAAAACTCCAGACCCTGAGTCGGGAATCACCCTGAAGGCCCTAAAAAACCCCAAGCCCCATCCAGATTTTTTGCGACTTTTCAGCAAGATTGGCGTGAAACGATCCCAATTCGCTTTACACTCATAGTCAGTATTTTGTCGAATTCTGTATCTGACTGAGTTAACCGTGCGAAAAATCATTCTGGCCGGTAATTGGAAAATGTACAAAACCCAGGCAGAAGCCCTGGAGTTTTTAGAGGGGTTCAAACCCACCGTAGAGGACGCCCCGGAAAATCGGGAAGTGGTTCTGTGCGTGCCATTCACTGCTTTGAGCGCCCTGTCCAAGAATTTGCACGGGAGTCGCATTCGCCTCGGTGCTCAAAATATTCACTGGGAAGAAGAGGGTGCCTATACGGGAGAAATTTCTGGCCCAATGCTGACGGAAATCGGTGTGCGCTATGTCATTATCGGCCATAGCGAGCGCCGTCAATATTTTGGGGAAACCGATGAAACGGTGAACCTCCGCCTGAAAGCAGCCCAGAAATATGGATTGATTCCCATCCTCTGTGTGGGGGAAACCAAGGAACAACGCGCCGCTAACGAGACGGAATCTCACATTTTAGGTCAATTGGAAAAAGACCTAGTAGGGATCGACCAAACGAAGTTGGTGATTGCCTACGAACCGATTTGGGCGATCGGGACCGGGGAAACCTGTGAATCCGACGAAGCAAACCGGGTTATCGGGCTGATTCGCTCGAAATTGGACAATAAAGATGTCACAATTCAGTATGGCGGATCGGTGAAACCGGACAATATCGATGAATTGATGGCAAAGCCAGAAATTGATGGGGTTTTGGTCGGTGGAGCCAGCCTCACCCCGGATAGCTGGGGCAAAATTGTCAATTATCGCGCTTAGGTTGAAGGGATAAGGTTTCAGTTCCGAACTGGAATCCAATCTCAGAATCAAGCAGAAGGGGCGCTCTGCGGTGCGCCCTGGACTGTCTAGAAAAGAAACCCGCACCCTGGAAGGGTGGGGCTACACGGACAAAGCCCGCCTGCGC
>JAABSJ010000016.1 GCA_011390515.1 Oscillatoria sp. | reverse complement strand
CTTTAGCAAAAGTTGTGCTGGGTTCGGCCTTGAATCAACCCTTGGTTGCCGTCCATCCGATGATGGTGATTGGGTGGCTGGGATTAGTGATTACCGCACTTAACCTCCTGCCTGCGGGGCAACTGGATGGGGGCCGGATTGTCCAGTCGGTGTATGGACGGACCATTGCCGGACGGGCGACGATCGCCACGGCCATTGTCCTAGCGATCGCCGCCTTCTTCAATCCCTTGGCCTTATATTGGGCGATCGTGATTCTCTTCCTCCAACGGGGTTTAGAACGCCCCAGTTTGAACGAAATTAAAGAACCCGATGATGCCCGGGCAGCCTTGGCTTTGTTAGCCTTATTTTTGACGATCGCCACCTTACTCCCTCTGAGTACCTCCTTGGCCGGTCGTTTAGGAATTGGCGGATAATAATAGAAAGAGAAAGCCAGGGCACAGGACCCAAGAACAATACTGAGGTCCTCGATACAGTAGCAGTTAGAAACCGGGTTTCTTGAAAAAATCTTTACGTCATCAGCAACAAGTTTGGGCGAGAAACCCGGTTTCTTGTTCTCTTTTTTAAACAACCACCCGATCGCGTTCCCGCTTTCCTCTTTCTGTTTTACCCCCCTTTAACATCATGAGTGCTCGACCCCAGATATTACTTGTTTTTGATACAACCTCTCTGTTAGCCGGTGATCCCAAGGTTTGGAAAGATTACAAACGGGTGGGGAGTTGTTTTGTCCCCACCGTTGTCTTAGAAGCCATGCAGGATTTTGCCGATAGCGCTGCTGAACCGGGACAGGAGAAGGCAGCAAAAGAGTTTATGACATTTTGGCCCAAAAGTGGCTGGCAGCAAACCACCGCCACTGCTACCCATCGCAAGTTAACACCGGCTGAAGGAGCATCCCTGAGTTTGACTGCAAGGTTAAGTTTGGAGATGGCTGAAGCTGCATACGGTGTGGCCCTAGAACGGTCAGATGCGATCGTCGTCTTTGTCTGCAATGGACAACCCCTACTCAAACGGATCGCCGCCTTAGGCCAAGATAATCTTTGTGGGATTACCTCGGCGCGGTTGTTACAGTGGGCTCGGGCGCAGAAAGAACCGGAGGTAGTGACTCAGCAGGTGGAGAGATGGGACCAAAGCGATGACTCCTCCGGAATGAGCACCGCCTCCCAAGCGCGATCGCCCTCCAAAGGCCACAAAAAAGCCGCAACCGCCCGCAAACCTGCCGCCAAGCGTCCCAAACCCATCCCCATCCAAGAAGAAATCATCGATGATTCCGCCTATGCTCTCCAAAATCGCCGACGCGGATTTTACGTCAAACCCAAGAAAACCAATATTTTCGCTCAGTTAAGTACCGCACTTGTCGCCCTAGTCATGGCTGCATTCATGATCACAGTCCTCGGCGTGATGTGGAAAATGGCCTTTCCCGAAACCTTTAACCCCTTTTGGCAACAACACATCCAGCCCCAATTAAAAAAATTACCCCCCATCCCCGGACTAGAGTGAGTTTAAATCAGTTTGCTATAAAAATAGCGAGCAAGATGCTCGCACACCTTGTAGTGCGAAAACTTCCTCAAAGTTCAACGTCCCGACTTCAGTCGTTTCTTATGTTCAACGTCCCGACAGCAAGTCGTTTCTTATGTTCAACGTCCCGACAGCAAGTCGTTCCCCCTCCTATCCTTTAACCGCCACCCCTTTGTACAAATATCCCACAGTCTTAGGAATCTTAGGCGCATAAAAGCGATCGAGTTCCAGAATCTGAAACTGATTTTCTACTAAACTTTGAATCGGCCGATTCAAATGACATCCATCCCCCACAATTTTTTGCAGAGGCGTGAGGAAATTTTGCCACCCTTGAATCTTCGGTTCCTCACTCAATCCATGTTCCAAAAAGAAGAATTTTCCCGTAGATTTGAGAACCCGGTGAATTTCGGCTAAAGCCCGTTCCACTTGGGCGATACTACACAAAGTCCAAGTGCTCACCACACTATCAAAACTCTCATCGGGAAAGGGTAAATTCTCGCCACTAATCACCCGAACTTCTACATCAATATCCGAAGACTCAATCCGGTTTTGGGCCAACTGATTCATCCCGGGATTCGGGTCTACCGTGGTTAGTTTTTCGATGGTTTCTGGATAATGAGGCAAATTTAATCCAGTCCCAAACCCAATCTCTAAAACATTGCCAGAAACCTCAGATAAAACCGCTTCTCTATATTGGGAAATCCGTGGATCGGACATTGTAATATCCAGTAGCTTTGGTAGAATAACTTGTGAATAAAATTTCATGGTTAATTAAAAGAATTGGGAGTAAAAACCCGCACCCTAAAGGGTGGGGCTATACGGACGAAGCCCGTGGTTCGACCCTTCGACGTAGCTCAGGGCAGGCTTTGCTCACCAGAGCCCTGCGCGGGCTAAGAGTCTATAAAAACCCGCACCCTAAAGGGTGGGGCTATACGGACGAAGCCCGCCTGCGCGGGCTAAGAGTCTATAAAAACCCGCACCCTAAAGGGTGGGGCTATACGGACGAAGCCCGCCTGCGCGGGCTAAGAGAAACAGCCGACTTTTTTCAACCGGATTTAGTATTATTTAATTATAACAGAGAAAACCTATAAAGTTAAGGAGTGGGAGCATCTTGCTCCCTACATCTTATACCAAATCCGAGTATCAAAAGTTTTTATAGAGTAGCCTGCGTAGGCAGGCTTTGTCCGTATAGCCCCACCCTTTAGGGTGCGGGTTTTTATAGACTTTAAATACCGGATTCCGTATTATTCCACTTTAACTAAAGATAAGGCTTTGATTAACTCTTCGAGACGAATGGGTTTGGTGATGTAATCATCCATTCCAGCCGCGAGACAGATTTCCCGATCGCCTTGCATGGCATTGGCAGTCATGGCAATAACTCTCGGCTTCTTCAAATGTACACTTTCGGCATATTTTTTACAAATTTGACGAGTCGCTTCTAACCCATCCATTTCGGGCATTTGCACATCCATGAGGATGACATCATAGGATAGCCGTTGCAAGGCTTCTAAGACTTCCAGTCCATTATTAGCGACATCTGCGCGATATCCCATGCGGTCCAAGATTCTGAGGGCAACTTTTTGGTTGACGATATTATCCTCGGCTAATAAAATCCTTAAAGGAATCCGCTTGGCCATGTCCGCATCAATCAGAGAAGACTTCTTGGATCGGGAGGTAGCCTCATATTTGACGGGACTGTTGGAGGATGTTTCAGAGAGAACTTGAATTAAGGTATTATACAGTTGAGACTGTTTAATGGGTTTATTAATAAAGGCTGCAAATTTAACGGGAATTCCATCCACTTCTAATGATTCGGGTTTACCCATTGAGGTGAACATGACCAAGGGGAGGGATTGCCATTGGGGTTGGCGTTGAATCCGGGCGGCGAGGGTTAATCCATCCATTTCGGGCATTTGCATATCCAAAATGGCGAGGTCAAAATTATTGCTGATTTCTAAAAGGGCTAAGGCTTCGGAACCGGATGCAGCATTGTGGGGGAACATTCCCCAATTTTGAGTTTGTTTGAGCAAAATTTGTCGATTGGTGGCGTTATCATCGACGATGAGCAGTTTTTTACCCTTAAGCAGGGGTCGATCGCTATCCCGATAGTCGTGGGAATGGCTTGCCTTGGGGTTGGAGTGAGCAATTAAGGTAAAGTAAAAGGTAGAACCTACCCCTTCCTCACTTTCAATCCACATTCGACCCCCCATTAATTCGCTTAAGCGCTTGCAAATTGCCAGTCCCAGTCCAGTCCCGCCAAACTGACGAGTGGTAGAGGCATCGACTTGAGAAAAGGGCAGAAAGAGGCGATCGCGACGATGGGGGGGAATCCCAATTCCCGTATCGCGGATGGAAAATTGGAACTCGTAAGCAACCGGGGGGGACTCATCCGGCGATCGCAACTGTAAACCCGAGGAAGTTTCCCCATTCGCCGGATTTGCGGTGACTAAAGGGGTGGCAAGTTCGCCTTGAGAACCTGGAGAGGTGAACCGGGTGGCACTCACGGATACAACAATTTCCCCGGTTTGGGTAAATTTGACCGCGTTGCCAATTAAATTGACTAAAATTTGCCGCAACCGAGTGACATCGGAGATAATTTGTTTGGGCGTGTTGACTTCAATTTGATATAATAATTCCAGCCCTTTTTCAGCAGATTTTGGAGCAAACAAATCCAAGGCTTCCTCGATGCAAGTTTGCAAATTAAAGGGATGATTTTCCAGTTCGAGTTTGCCGGACTCAATTTTAGAAAAGTCGAGGATATCATTAATAATCGTCAGTAAAGCATCGCCACTGGTGCGAATGGTATCAATATAATCCCGCTGTTCCTCGGTTAAATTCATATCCAGTAATAACCCGGTCATGCCAATCACGGCATTCATGGGAGTCCGGATTTCGTGACTCATGGTGGCGAGGAATTCGCTTTTGGCCCGGTTGGCGACTTCAGCGGATTCTCGGGCTTGTTGTAAGGCTTGATTTTGCTCGGCGAGTTGCGATCGCGCGGCGCGTTCCCGAACCAGTAATTCCGATTGCGCTAAAGCAATGCCGAGTTGCACTGCCACGGCTTCGAGGAGTTCAATTTCCTGGGGTTCCCAATGGCGGAAGCGATCGCATTGATGGAAGCCAATGGTCCCATTCGGTTCCCCTTGATAGGAGGTGCGAACGGCTAACATTGATTTAATTTGAACTTGTTGGCACAGGGGGAGTGCCTCTCGCAACAAGGGGTCGATATTCACATCATCCGATGCCACGGCGCGATCGAGAGCAAACACCTTTTGAATGTAGGAATTGTCTTCCACCGGAATTTGAAAGCCCATCATCGATGGATACCCAGGCTCTAGATATTCTGCCACGGTATCTACAGTGCTGCCTTCCGGGGTATAAGAGAGAATCACACAACGATTGAGGTGAAAACCGCGACCCATTAAAGCCGTCGCCGTTTGTAAAATTTGTTGAGAATCTAAACTTTGGCGAATTTCACGGGTAATTTGCCCGAGTAACAAGGTGCGTTGGTATTCAGCCCGAAATGCATTCTGGGTATTATCCCGTTCGATTTCCCCGCCAATCCACTGCGCCATCAAGGTCACCAATTGGCGATCGCTGTCTTTAAAGGGGGTATCCCGGGGGGTATGGCTGGCAAAGCTCAGAGTCCCGTACACCTCGGAGGCAACGACAATCGGCGTACCAATATAGGCTTGGAGTTTACGGACTTGATAGGCGCTATGGGTTTGCCACAGTTCAGATTCGGCAGCAGATTCGATACAGAGTGTAGCTTGTTCGGATAGGGTATAGGCGTCATAAGTTTGACTTAAATTGAACGCATCCCCGGGAAACAGTTTAAACAGACTGGTGGGAGGATAGCAAGTGGCGAGGATTTCGATGCGATCGCCCTCGACGCGCCCTAACATCCCAATTTCTAACTTAAAACGCTCCGAACCCATTGCTAACATCCGCTCAAGACGCTCTTGCAGGCTCAAATCCACCGCTGCTTGCACTTCAATCAGCGATCGCAATGCCGCCTCGGTTTCGCCCTGTTGCGCTTCGACAGCCTTGCGATCGCTGATGTCGCTGGCAATCCCCAAAAATCCGGTAATTTCCCCCGTGCGATCGCGTAGGGCCGAAATGGACAACAACACCGGAAACCGACTGCCATCTTTACGAATATAAGACCATTCATATTCGTCCGGTTTCCCCCGTTGGATTTTGGCCGTAAACACATCAAACCCGGGCGCTATCTCCACTCCCAGTTCTTCAGACAGTTCCTGCGCCCTCTGAACCACTTCCATCGGGTCATGGAGAATCGCCGGACTCATTTTCCCGACCATTTCCTCGGCAGTATAACCCAGCCAGCGTTCAGCAGTGGCATTAAATGTATAAATAATCCCATCAATCCCGGTGGAGATAATCGAGTAGTTGGCACTATCTAAAATCGCCTGTTGCAGAGTGATGGTTTCTTCCAGGCTATCTTGATGGGACTGTTGTTGATCCAGGTTTGGAGAACCTGTGGCGGGAAGATTCACCACCTCGGTGGGATGGGAGGATTGCGGGCGATCGCCTCCAGTATCAGGACAATCATTCTCCTGAACGAGGGCGATGGTTTTCCCCGTAAGCGGATCAATAATCTGACGAACAACGACTGCCTGGGGTCCTACAGCGGGTTTCTCCGGTAACGCCTTCCCCGGCATCAGGGGGTTAACAACCCCTCTATGATGGAGAATCTCCGGACTCACCCCCTCTACCAACAGGGCCAAACGTCCTTCGTCAATCTCCATTCCCGAACAAAGACAGGGAATCTGTACCGCTTGTCCCTGGGGATAAAATGTCCATTGTTCGATCGCCGTTTCCCCAGACTTCAACCGTTTGCAATAGCCCGTTAATCGGGGGCGGGTTGCCCCTAAAATCTCTCGGAAATCTCGCTGTCTGAGTTCTTCCAAACTCTCTGCACCCCAGAGTTGCAAAGCGGCAGGGTTCGCCCACCATAGTTGTAATTGTTCGAGATCGAACAGCCAAAGGGGCGATCGCAACAGAGACAAGCAAGAGGGCAGTTTAAATGGAGTCACGACAGTTTTGTTGATTTCACCTATAAATTATCAATGCAGGGGCTCATCCAACTCGAAAATCCCTTCGGGAACGTTCCATTTCCAGACCCTCCGGTGGAGAATGAACTCCGTTAGATGAACCCTGACTCAATGGCGCAATTTGTAAACAACATAGCCTGAAACAGGCTTAACTTATCGAGGGGGGAGAGATTGAGTGCAAGTTCCCAGGCGCTCAACCTGAGATTCTAACCTCAACAACAAGGGGATGATTGCTTCAAACCCCTGGCCCCTGACTTGCTCCTCGATTTGGCGGGAAATGGCCCCGATCGCCCGAGCACCCATATTCAGACTGGCTCCTTTAATCCGGTGCGCTTTTAACTCAACCGTACTCCAATCCTGGCGATCGCAGGCGGAACGAATCGCTTCTATATCCCCCCGCAGGCTATCCACAAAGGCTCGCAGTAGGCGTTCTTGTAATTCCAGTTTACCTCGGGAAATCTCGTGGAGACGGTCCCAATCCAGGGGTGAATCTTCAAGGGTTTCCTCGGGTAAATTTCCAGAAGATAAGCACCCGGGGGGTTCCAAGGTGCTAGAACTGCTGACCCCCTGATTGAGAGTGAGTTGCGCTTGGGGGTTCTCGGTCAAATGGGACTCCAGAGGCTGACGGGGGATAATCTGGGGAATCCAGAGATCAAGTGCTGCCTGTAATTGTTCGAGGAGGACGGGTTTGCTAAGGTAGTCATCCATTCCTGCCTCCAGACACTTTTGGCGATCGCTGTTCAGAGCATGAGCCGTCAGGGCGATGATAATGGTATGATGCCCGGTTACTTCGCGCTGCCGGAGTTCTCGGGTGACCTCATAGCCATCTTTTAGGGGCATCTGACAATCCATAAACACCAGATCATAATCTTCACAGGCAAGGCGATCGAGGGCTTCGAGACCATTATTGACACAATCGGCATGATACCCCAAGGTATTGAGTTGAAAGACAATCACTTGTTGATTGATTTCGTGATCTTCGGCGATTAAAATTTTAATGGGGGAGAGGGGAGGAGGGGCCAAGGAGAAGGGGGAGTCAGAGAAGGGTTGTCCCGGAGCCCCTTGGGGGCGATCGCTCACCGCCACCTGGGGATCTAAAACCTGCTGCAAGCTTGCCACAAACTGAGACCCCCGTAAGGGTTTGATGATATAAGCACTGATCCAATGGGGTGCTAAGGCTTCGGCGATCGCCCGTTGATTAAACTGAGCTAGGGCGATGGTTCGGGTTGTCGCCAAATGGGGCTCCTGTTTCAGGGCTTGTAACAGGGTTGAGCGATCGCCCTCCAGGAGGTTCACACTTGCCAAGATTGCATGATAGGGGGTTCCCTCTGCTGCCGCTGCGCGCAAGGCACTCAGGGCGCTCTGGGGGTCCTTGACTTGATCCACCGTAATTCCCCAGCGATCGGCAAAATGCTGCACCGACTGACGATGCATGGCACTCTCATCGGCAACCAGTAGTTTTAGAGACTCCATCTCCAAGGTTGTACCCGGGGAGTTTTCCCCTTCTGGGCGATTTTGCTGTACCGGCAAGGTAACGGTAAACCAAAAGGTTGACCCCTGATGCAATTGGCTTTCGACGCCAATCTCGCCCTGCATCAGTTCCACCAATTGTTTAGAGATAGCCAGTCCTAACCCGGTGCCGCCATACTTGCGGGTGGAGGAACTATCCACTTGGGAAAAGGATTGAAACAACTTGGTTTGATCCTGGGGTAAAATCCCAATCCCCGTATCGGTGACCGAAAATTTTAAGGTGACGGGATTGCGCTGTGCTGGGGGTAGGGAATCTGCCTCCTCCGAGGTAGAATCTGAGACGGCACCCACGGCGATCGACACTTCTCCAACTTCGGTAAATTTAATCGCATTGTTGACTAAATTCAGCAAAATCTGACGCAACCGCGCCGGGTCTCCAAACAGATGGCGAGGAACATTGCGATCGATGCAGATTCCTAAATCCAGTCCCTTTTCCTGGGCTGGAGCAACCATCAAATCCACCACGGATTCTATACATTCATCTAGCTCGAAATCAATCGGCTTGAGATGCATTTCTCGCGCTTCTAATTTAGAAAAATCGAGAATATCGTTAATCACCGTTAACAGATGTTCGGCACTGGAAAAAATTGTTTGAGCATAGTGTTTTTGTTGGGGGTTTAATTCCGTTGCCAGGAGCAATCCCGTCATCCCGAGGACCCCATTCATCGGGGTGCGGATTTCATGGCTCATACTGGCTAGAAATTCACTTTTGGCCCGATTAGCAGCCACTGCCGCCTGTTTCATCTGGGCTAAAATGATGTTTTGTTTGGCCAGCTTTTGGGAGATGCGGGTTTGCTCCGCCAGCAGTTGCGCTTGAGAGAGGGCAATGCTGACTTGATTGGCAAGTTGTTGCAGCAGTTCGGTTTCAAATTGTGACCACTGGCGGGGGGTGGAGCATTGATGGGCAATTAGTAATCCCCACAATCGTTCCCGCAGGGGTTCCTCTGGGGCATCCCTTTGGAGTAATGGCACTACGAGGTTAGCTTTGACCCCAATTCTTCTGAGCAAGTCCTGATAGCAAGGGTGAATCTCTGCGGACTCGACATCACAGATGGCATTGACTCTGCCTTGTTTGTATTGTTCTAAATAGGTTGTGGGAAAGCAGGTATCGGTAATCTGATTTCCTAAGAGGGGTTGACAGGTTTCAACCACGGCTTCTTTGACCACAATTCCGGTGCCATCGGCCATCAGTTGAAAGACGATCGCCCGATCGGCGTGGAGAACTTGTCGGACTTCTTCAACGGTGGTTTGGAGAATTTCTCCAATATCTAAGGATTGACGAATTTTGATGGTCAATTCTGCAAAGAGTTGAGCGCGTTGATTCTGCTTGATAATTTCCTCCTGGGCTTCTACCCAATCGGTAATGTCTTCAGAAATTCCCATGAGATATTGAGGGGTGTTAGTGTCATCGATAATGGGGACTTTACGGGTATGAAGCAATCTCATCCCTTGATGTGGAGTTTGAATGGTTTCTAAGGGAATATCTGCCATTTGTTGGGTTAAGAGGACTTGGCGATCGCTTTGAGTGAAAAAATCTGCTTCTTCTGAATTAAATAGATCATAGTCGGTTTTGCCTAACACTTGCTCTTGGGAATAGCCAAATTGTTGTTCACTGGCTTTATTCCACCGAATAAATTGCAAGGTTTTGGCATCTTTGATAAATAAGCCGAGGGGCATATTTTCAATGACTGAGTTGAGAAAGGTTTTGGTTTGTGCTAATTCGGCTTCAATTTCTGGACGGGGGGTGAGATCGAACCGGGGTCCGTCGGGGGGATGTCGGCGATCGCAAATTTCCTCGGGAGTGGGGGGTTGTGGAGATGCGCTGATCCCCGGTGGGATCACCGGGGAACGCGCGATTGCGCTGACTAGGATCAGGTTGCCGATCGCCGTCCCGATTGCCAGGGAGTCCCGATCAAGTCCGAAACATGAGGGGGCGATTCCCACCCAATCTAAGAGGTTGAGGAGGATGAGGCTCACCCCTGGGGCTACAGCGAGGATCCAGAAGACCTGGGTTGAGATCCCCCTTCCCCTGACTTGATGCTGCACTCTGAATATGTCCCGTTTCATGACTTCATTCCCCATTAATAACCTCAACTCCGATCCCAGCAGCGATCGCCACCACCAAGAGGGACAGCATTATCCTAACCTCCCCAAACGGCTGGTTCCTCGTCCCTAGGGTGGGTACGGTTAAATACATTGCAGCAAACCAAGCTGAGGCGATCGCCGCACCCCTTGTCAACCCGCCTCGGTGCGATCGCGGTTCTGTTGTAAGTTGTCCATCCAGGGCGATCGTTAAATAAGACACCGCGATCGCCATCCCAATTGACAGCCCAACTATGTGAGGATCGTAGCTGCTGCCGATTAACATAGTCTCGCTATAGCGATTAATTCCCATTCCCTGGAGCATACGAATCACTTTGACATCTATAGCAATCCTAAATGATTTGTAACATCTTTCTTCTCCCCTCTCCCCCTGAGCTAAGTCGAAGGGCTGGGCCGCCGACGGTTGGGGGCCGCCGACGTCTTCCACAACTGCTGCAAGGACTGCTATAGTACATTTCATGGCAAACAGGCAGCGAACTTCGTTCTCGCCTTCCTCTCCTTTTCTCTACCTTTTTCTCAACTTTTGATACCAGTCGGCTTCGCGTTTTCAGTCCTTCCCCCAAAAGGCGCAATCTTTTTCTCCCCTGTCAGCCTTTTAATCTACCTTTAGGAAGATGACGCTCATTGTTTATTTTTTACCAATAGTTTAGGTTTTGAATAAGTTCGCCACTCATTTTAAACCATCTATCTAAGATTTAAAGATTAATAAAATCTTAAATTTTCTTGAGTGACCTCACTTTCGTGATGCGAATAACGTATCTTAAACAAAATAAACTTTTTCAGAAAAAGCGTAGTGTAAGTTACACTTTTTCTAAAAAAGCTGTTACCTATTATTCCGCTCTTGAGAGATTTATTCACAAATGTTTCTGACCTTTTTCCTCCGGTTTCCCATAGTCTGACCGCCGCATCCTCAGTTGAATATCTTCCAGTAACTTGCGATTCACCGCCAATAAATCAGCCACCAAACCCAAGATAATAAGCTGCACCCCAATCAGAATTAAAATAGCCGCTAAAATCAAGCTGGGAATTCGCGTCCGGTCAGTTCCCATTAAAAAGAACCCTAACCAGCGCATCCCCAAGGCCACCCCTAAACCCAAGGGAAAACTTCCCATAAGCAGGAAGAACCGCAGGGGTTTATAAGTCATGAAAATTCTCAAAATAGTTAAAATAGACCGATGAATATAGCTCGGAATACTCTTGACTAATCGAGAGGGTCGTAACTCTCCATTAGTGCGGATGGGGACCGAAGTAATCGCCATCCCTTTCTGTCCTGCTTGAATAATCGTTTCTAAGGTATAGGTATATTGATTAAACACATTTAACTGCATCGCCGCTTCCCGACTAAAGGCCCGAAAGCCACTCGGTGCATCGGGGATTCTCGTATTACTCGCCAGCCGCACCACCCAACTCCCCAGGCGTTGCAAGAATTTTTTAGTTGGAGAAAAATGTTTAATATCTTGAATCGGTCGCGCCCCGATCACAATTTCCGCAGTTCCTAATAAAATAGGGTGAATCAAAGCCGGGATATCTTCAGCACAATATTGATTATCGGCATCGGTATTGACAATAATATCAGCCCCGGCTTTTAGAGACGCCTCTAATCCCGCCATAAATGCCTTAGCCAAACCTTGATTATTGGCAAGGCGAACAATGTGATCCACCCCACAAGCTTTCGCCACTTCCACCGTGCGATCGCGACTGCCATCATCAATCACCAACCACTCAATTTCATCAATCCCCGGTAACTGACGAGGCAGTTCACTCAGGGTAAGTCCCAGGGTCTGTTCTTCGTTATAACAGGGAATTTGAATAATTAGTTTCGTCATAGCATCCTTGCGGGTTTAGCGCTTAAATTTTAGCGCTTAGAGGGCCGATTGGGGAGATAGGGGAAATGTTTGTAGTAACGACTTCAGTCGTTCTCTTCGTTTGTAGTAACGACTTCAGTCGTTCTCTTCGTTTGTAGTAACGACTTCAGTCGTTCTCTTCGTTTGTAGTAACGACTTCAGTCGTTCTCTTCGTTTGTAGTAACGACTTCAGTCGTTCTCTTCGTTTGTAGTAACGACTTCAGTCGTTGCTCTCGTGTTATGGCTGATGCCATAACACGAGCAATCTGAGGGTCTATAGCAGTTCCCAGGCTCATGAGGTACTTTTCAAAGCCCCTCTCCCTTCTTGGGAGAGGGGTTTGGGGTGAGGGCTGAACCTTATGTACATGAGAAACGCTATACCGCCTTGCCTGCTTGGGAACTGGAGACAGAGCCTGACATTGGGGCGTTACTTGGCTGAAGCCAAGTAACGCGGAAACGACTGAAGTCGTTACTACGAACATTAGAGAAGAAACGACTGAAGTCGTTACTACAAACATCCCCCCCCATCCCCCCCATCCCCCCCCATCAACCAATGACAAATGACAAATGACAAATGACAAATGACAAATGACAAATGACAAATGACAAATGACCCATCCCCCCATCTGCTATGATTAAAGCAATCTAACACTCAAGTGCCAAACCATACACCCGCTAACTGCCACAGACAGATTATGCCGCTCTATACTTATTTCTGTCCTAGTACCAATCAAAAACTGGACGTGACTCACTCCATTAAAGATAAAGCGCAAACTTGGGGAGAATTGTGCCAGTTGGCAAACCTCGAACCGGGTGAAACGCCTCTATCTGCACCTGTGCGACGTCTGATCTGCGCCCCTGCGGTGATGTTTCCCACCGGCAACAGTGAACTCAAAAGTCACGGGTTCAGCAAGTTGGTGAAACGGGACGATGGGGTTTATGAAAATGTCACCGCCACCGATGGAGAAAGTCGGATTGTCCGACCCGGCGATCGCAGCACCTATCCTGATTTGAAAAAGAAAATAGGCGACTAAATCCATCCCATCAGATAGTTCTATTCAAGAGTTGAGTGCGGAATACTCAGCTCTTTTTTAATTGAGCATCGGTTTCTTGTCCCTTTTATCCCCTCCTGTACCCATGCTCTAGCATTACCTGGAAAAGACCATTTACCCAAGATTTTCAGCCTCGCGCCTATATTTTAAGATAGACTTTTTCTAAAAAACCGGCCATTTTCTAAAATTTCGCCTATATTGAAGGGCAAGAACCAATTCATCGAGTCTTGGCATTCCGGATCCTTATTGTATATCGGAAATAACTCATGCGTGTCTTACTTTTATATCCACTTTTTCCCAAAAGTTTCTGGTCCTTTGAAAAAGCTTTAGCTTTAGTCGATCGCAAAGCCCTGCTACCGCCTCTGTGTTTAGTCACCGTTGCCGCCTTGTTACCCCAGGAATGGGAATATAAACTCGCCGATCGCAACATTCGTGACATCACCGAGGAAGAATGGGAATGGGCAGATTTAGTGATTTTATCTGCCATGATTGTTCAACAAGAAGATTTTCTGGCCCTGATTCGCGAAGCTAAACAGCGTTCTAAGCCCGTAGCTGTTGGCGGCCCTTACGTTACCTCCCTCCCTGGGGAAGCAGCAGCAGCCGGTGCCGATTATCTAATTGTAGATGAAGGAGAAATCACTCTCCCCCTGTTTGTGGAAGCCCTAAAACGAGGGGAAAAAACTGGCACTTTCAGCGCTAACGGAGAAAAAGCCGACGTTACGCAAACCCCCATCCCCCGCTTTGATTTATTAGATCGTTATGCCTATGATACGATGGCGATCCAATTTTCTCGGGGTTGTCCCTTTCAATGCGAATTCTGCGATATCATTGTCCTCTACGGACGCAAATCTCGCACTAAAAACCCGCACCAAATCTTAGCCGAACTCGATCGCCTCTTAGAATTAGGGTTTACTCAATCAGTTTTCCTGGTAGATGACAACTTTATTGGCAATAAGCGAAACGTGAAACTTTTGCTCAAGGAGTTGAAAATTTGGCAAGAAAAAAATGGCTATCCCTTCCGATTAATGACGGAAGCCTCCGTTGATTTAGGCCAAGATCCAGAATTGCTAGAAATGATGGTGGAGTGCAATTTCTATGTGGTCTTTTTGGGAATTGAAACCCCCGATGAAGAAAGCCTAACCCTGACCAAAAAGTTTCAAAATACCCGAAATTCTCTCAGTGATTCAGTCCAAGCGATTACCCAAGCGGGAATGCGGGTGATGGCTGGATTTATTATTGGCTTTGATGGGGAAAAACCGGGGGCAGGCGATCGCATCGTCCAGTTTGTCGAAAATACCTCCATTCCAATGGCGATGTTCAGTATGTTGCAAGCCCTTCCCAATACCGCCCTCTGGCATCGATTACAGAAAGAAGGGCGCTTAAATACCAAAATTGCTAACATGAACCAAACCACCCTAATGAACTTTATTCCCACCCGTCCCCTGGAAGAGATTGCCCGGGAATACATTGATGGATTTTGGCAACTCTACGATCCCCAACGCTATTTAGACCGCACCTACCGCCATTTTATGATGATGGGCAAACCCCGGAATCCGGTATCGCGGCGTCGCCTCAACTGGCCCACCATTCGGGCATTTTTAACGATTTGCTGGCGACAAGGAATAGTTCGTCCCACCCGCTGGAAATTCTGGCTTTATTTGGCGACTATTCTCCGTCATAATCCCCGGGTCTTGGATCATTATTTATCGGTGTGCGGACTCTTTGAACATTTCAACGAATATCGGACCATCGTTCGAGACAAAATTGAAAGTAAACTGGCTGAATATTTAGCGGAACAACAGCGGATTGAAGCCTATGAATCTGAACGAGAAGAGTCCGCTGTAGCTTAATTGAAATGACCCAACTGGGTGCGTGATCCCTGCTTACGCACCTAACCCTTTTCTATTTTTTCCTTAGCGGTCCTCTGGATTGAGCTGAAGCATCGCCCAAGTGGTATAAGTCCCAATCGGACTCCAAATCATATAAGGAATTAATAAAATCACCGCCCAACTTGAAACCGGCCAAACACTTAATGCTAACAAATAGCTGAGTAATGCTCCGGTCCCCCCAATAATTGTCCCCACCGTTAGACTTCGCAATTTACACATCACCGGGGTATAAGAAATCGTGACAATTTCTAGGACTAAATAAAACCCCATCAAAACCCAAGTCAGTTGACTTCCCGGGTCAGCTTCCCACACCAAATAAGCGGACCAACCCCCAAAAATAAAAATGACAATCCAAATGATGGGAATTGCCCGTTCAAACGTCAACCATCGCGGACGCTGCAACCGATTAAACCAGCGAATATCTGCCCCAGTCAATGCACTCCCCACACCCGCCACCAAAACCCCGATCGCCGCAATCACCATCCAAGACTGAATCATAACTCCCCACCTCCATACCATCCCACATTTTCCCCTCCAGTATATCCTGAATTTTCATTTCGCAATAACAACCTCCCTAGTTCTCTTAAGTTCGTAGTAACGACTTCAGTCGTTCTCTTCTCTTAAGTTCGTAGTAACGACTTCAGTCGTTCTCTTCTCTTAAGTTCGTAGTAACGACTTCAGTCGTTCTCCCCAACAAATAACAAATCATCCCAAAGAATACAACCAACCATCTCGCGCACAAATCCTAACAATCCCATCCCAAACAATTGGAGTAGCTTCAAACGAAACCCCAGGTAAAAAATGTCCCAATTGTTCAACCTTCACCTGATAAAACTCTCCCCGCTCATTCGGCACCGCATTCACCCCATCTCCCCGAGTTTCTTCAAAAAACAACTCAAACAAATAGACCCCATTATATCCTGCCGCAATCAACTTATTACCATCAGTAAAAATCGGAGTAGAAATCGACCCCCCAATATTCACTTTAAATACAATCACCGGCGTTTCATAGTCATTCTTCAACCAAGGGCCCTTAACCTTTTGACCCGTAACTTGAGTTTGCGACCCAATATAAAGATAACCATCGATCGCACTCGTAGCAAATAAAGCCGGAAAATCTCCATTATTATTATATTCATCATTGAGAGCAACCGAACCAATAATTCCCCCTTCCCACCCACTAAAATTACGATTTCCTGTGGGAAAAAACCACTGAACCGCCTTCTCTTCCGGTTGATTGGGGTCAAGTTTAAAAACCCCCCCTTGGCCAGGAATATATTGCCGCTCAATGGCACAAAAAAGCTGATTATCTTTAGAAATAACAACGCTACCATCAATATCAGAGCCGGTAAAAAAATCCCATATAATTTTTTTTGTTTCCAACTTTACACCATAAATATGACCAGAACCAGCAGCGATAAACAGTCGATTTCCGATTCTGGCAGGGGAAGATTCAGTGACGAGATTGCCGCCTTGTCGGAGACTATCCTGAGCTTCATAGAGTTGAACTTCTCCTAAAATTTCCGGTTGAAGAATGCCGGATTTCAGGGTAGCGGCATCGGTGGCACTATTCAGAAAATACCCAATGCCATTTTCTCCAGTATTGAATAAAACCCCATTGCCTAAATCTAAGGCACTGCTATCATTATCCCGACTATAACTGGCAGTTTTTCTAATATCCAGTTTCCAGAGTTCTTGGCCGGTTCTAAAGGAAATGGCGCGAAAGCTGGGAATAGGACCGGGAGAGTTGAGGGAATTTTGAATGCCTAACCGACTGCCTTGTAAGATGACGATGCGATTTTCTTCCGAGGCTTTTTCATCGATATAAAGACTGGAACTCCCTTTAATGACATCATCAAACTGATAGCGCCATAAGACTTCGTTGGTGGCAATATCAATTTTTCTTAAACTGTGATCATAAGCGCCAAGGGTGAGATAAACTTTGCCTCCGTCTCGGGTGAGGGTGGGTTGTCCCGTCCATCCGGCACCACTCCAGGTTCGCCAGGAGGTGCCGACTCGGGTTCTGCCGGTTCCTAGGGCAAATTTATCGAGGAGATTTAATCCTTGGGGAGTTCCTCTGCCATAGAATCTCCGGTAGTCGTTGCCGAGAAAGGTGGGAATTAATAATTCAGTGTCTGGGGAGAGTTGGGCGATCGCCTGATTAACGGTTTCAGTAACACTGGGTAACAAATTCCTCGGGGGTGCAGTTGGGGTGGGGGTGCGACATCCTTGTAGAATGGGCGGCAGTGAAGAACCCATTAAAAAGAGCAGCGCGTTTTTATTAAAGGTTCGCCGGTTCAAAGTCATGGGTAAAACAGTTACAATTTAAAAGGGTTGGACCGATCGCCAGGGAACGAAACCATGAGTTGGAAGTGGGACTATGACCCTGACTCCTCCAATGATGATCGCTGGGTCTACCTCCCTCAGTTACGATGAAAATTGAGCAAGGCCATCTCATCGTACCTGAAACTCGGAGGCGATCGCCTCCGAAAATGGAACTGCTAGGGTCTAACAACGTCTACAAATTCTATATTTTGATTGCATATTTTGAGTCCATACCGCGAGAGTTAAAGGCATGAAACCACAGAGGTTATTATTGACTATTCTCACTGCCGGGGCGATCGCCACATCGGGTCTGGTGAGTCCACCTTTCTCCCCCGTTGCCACAGCCTTTAGTGCAGATGAACAAACCAGCATCAATGTCTACCAACAGGCGAGTCCCTCGGTGGTGACAATCCGGGTGGGTAGAGGTGCAGGGTCTGGAAGTATTATCAGTGCTGATGGTCTCGTTTTAACCAACGATCATGTGGTGAGTTCGGCGCGGAATGGCAGAGTGGAAGTGCTCACCAGTACGGGACAGACTTATACCGGCGATGTGATTGCCACCGATCGCCGCAATGATTTAGCCTTAGTCCGACTCCAAACCAGCGATCGCCTGCCTGCGTTACGGGTGGCGAGTCGAGATGGGATCCGAATCGGTCAACGGGTTTATGCGATCGGCAGTCCCTTTGGACTCTCGGGAACCTTTACCACCGGAATTCTTAGCCGAATTGCTGATAACGGTGATTTACAAACCGATGCCGCCATCAATCCCGGTAATTCGGGCGGTCCTTTGCTCAATTCCAATGGAGAACTCATTGGGGTGAATAAGGCGATTTTAAGCCCCAATCGTGGGGGTAATATTGGGATTGGGTTTGCGACGAGTGCTACAGTGGCCCAGGACTTTATCGCTGCTAATCGATCGCGGACTGTGGCTCAAGGGACTTCTAGGACGCCAGGGCCCTCCTCCTCCCCCTCCCCAGGGCCCTCTCGGTCAACTTCTCCCCCGCCTCGCTTAGGGGTGGAGGTGAATGCGGGTTTAGTGATTCAGTCTGTAGAACGGGGTTCTCCGGCAGCGCAAATTGGGTTGCGGTCCGGCGATCGCCTGTTGGGGGTGAATGGCACTCGGTTACGGCGGATCGAGCAACTGTTGGCGTTTTTAAATACCCGTCCCGATTCGGCAGTGTTCACCATCAGTCGAGGACGGCGAGTGGCCAATGTGCGCGTGAATTTTTAAGGGGCCACTGTCCGGACCATTTCGCTTCCATGTACAAAACCCCAGCATTTTGCTGGGGTTTTATGGTGATGTTTTTAAGGTGAGGAGCTCGGAATCAGGCATTTTCCCCTGGCGAAAACCGGAGTTTAGAAGTAGCGGATCATCAGGGGAACTAAGGCTTCCATGGTTTGTCCCGTGATGCGATCGCGAACTCGCGCTTGGCGGAAGGCGGTGCGTCCAGTGTAGGAGAAAATACTCCGGGAACTCATATCGCCAATTAATTCAACTAATTCATAACGGCCATCGGAACTGCTGTCGGTGGTGATAATATTTCCCCGAGAGGCACGACCCCCTGTGCGATCGAGAATCACTGGCAAAGAACGAATCACCGGATAGGTGATGCCTCGGTAGGTGATTGCTTTTTCGGTGAGGGCTTGGAGGGGTCTTTGAGCCGATGCCGCTTGCGGGAAGCTGAAACCAGAGGCTAGGACCAGTCCGAAACCCAATAAAATGGCTTGAAGTTTGGCGGAATTTTTCATGGATTTTAAGGGGAAAAGATAGACGAATAATTACAAAATAATCCCTATTCGGCATTTAGCCAAATTGGGATTTCTCTTTTCTCGTGGATTGACCCCCAGGGGGTCCGAAAAGTTCCAAGTGCCAACATCCGTCGGGGGTTCAAACCCCCGCCTCATAGCTAAAGTCGGTTAAAAACCGACTAAAGACACCACTCCATAAGACTTTGAGTCGGTTTCAACCGACTTGATTCTGTTAGGCCGCCAATCGTTTGAACCCCCCCCGGGTGTGGCGATCGCCTTCCTCGAAACCGGGGGAAATTATCAACAAATGTTGACTTGAGGCCGAACCCATTACGGGTTAGATTGCCAATTCTCGTTATCAATTACACTGGGGCGATCGGCCCGATTCGGAAACAATTCCCCGAACCCCCGTTCCCGTTGAGTTGGCGTTTCATCAGACCAACTCCACATACTTTCATAGAAAAAGAAAGAAACTCCCGCAAATCCTTTTTCCCGAACCACTTCCACCTGTTCTTGAATTTGACTCATGGGAATAGGGCGACCCCGTAACCCACTGAGAATCCCAATTCCCACGGGAATATTACGTCGGGCCGCTTGCACTTCGGGCCGTTCTAACTCCTGAATAAACACATTAATATCATTCCGATAGAGTTGCAAGACAATTTCCTCTACTAATCCCTTTCGTTCCCAGGTTTCCCAATCGGCTAAATAATACTCATAAGAAAACGCTTGGGGATTGGGAGATAAACTAACAATGGCCTTGGGATTGCGCGCTTTAATTTCTCGGAACATCCGTTCCTTAAAGTCGGTAATTTTATCGGCCCGCCAGCGTAACCAAGCCGGGTCTTTCGGGTCAGTCGGGGGAGAATTGCCGTTATGTTCTTGTTTGTAAATACTGACGGTATAATCATCATAGCCATATTCCGAAGGTAACCCTAAATGGTCATCCAATTGGATGCCATTCACCTCATAATTGGTGACAATTTCCAGGAGTAAATCCAGGATAAATTGTTGGACTTCAGGGTGAAAAGGATTGAGCCAAACCCGAGGATGTTCTCCTTCCATTTTCACTTCAGTCCCATCACTGCGTTCCGTCAGCCAGTGGGGATGACGACGGGCTAATTCTGAATCTGCCGGGGCCATAAAGCCAAATTCAAACCAAGGAATTACCCGCAATCCATTTTTTTTACCTTCGGCGATCGCCTCCTTGAGCATATCCCGTCCCTGTCCCAAATTTGGGTCATGATTGCGGTCCAGGGGCGTCACCAACCGCATAGATGTTCCCGTTACTCGTTGCGCGACTTGACTCGGATATAAGGTATATCCCCAATTCCAAACCGTGGGATAAACTGTGTTAAAATTAAGGTCAGCCAGCCGTTTCATTCCCCGTTCCAGATTGCGTTGAGAAAACAAAACATCGCTATCAATATTGGTTAACCAGACTCCACGAATTTCTGAATTGGGGATAGGAATAGGCGCAAGAGCAACATACTCGGAAGACAGAGGAGAAGTGCGTCCCATGAGGGCTTGACAGAGGAACGCCGAGACATCTGCACGAGTGGCAGGGCGATCGCTATCTAAACGGCGGAGATTAGGATAATTAACAATCAAGCGTTTTTCCGTTGCTGCTGCGATCGCATTGCGAGCATAACTCGGAATTTGTCCCGCATCATCAAACATCTCAGATAACAACTGCTGAGGTTCACCTTGCGGCGCATAATTCAACCCACTCACCAAACTCACCCATGCCTGTACCCGAAGAATATTTTCCGTAGGATTAAAGCGATTCCCTGGATATCCCGATAAAAATCCTCGTTGATAAGCACTCCGAATCGCAGGAATTGCCCAATAACTATTAGGAACATCAGTAAAACTAACCGCATCCCGTCCCGATGTTGCATTCGGAAAAGCCACATCCAACATCGTAGCAAATTCCGCCCGCGTCACCGGCGCATTGGGACGAAACGTACCATCTTCATATCCATTAATAATCCGCCGAGTTTGCAGAGTTTCAATGCAAGATTGAGCCCAATGTCCTTGCACATCCGTAAAAGAAGATTGCGCCCTTGTCGGTAGGGTTGCCAGGGGAATCAGAGAGAGACTCAGCAGGAATGTCGGAAGCAGTTGCCAATGGTGGAAGTTAAACATAGGTAGAAAAGTCCTGAACAGTCCAAAACAGAGCGTGATTTGGGACTAAATGCCACAGGGAAAACCCTTCATCATGATAGTCCTGTCACTATTAGACACCACTTTAAACCAGTTTTCGGGATTCACGGCATTTATAGAGGGGAATAAAAACCCGCACCCTGTTCGCGAAGCGTTCCGCTAGGAAAGGGTGGGGCTACACGGACGAAGCCTGCCTTCGCAGGCTAAGAAAGAAAACCAAATTTATTCTTTCCAAAGTTCGTAGTAACGACTTCAGTCGTTCTCTTCAATTGTTCGTAGTAACGACTTCAGTCGTTCTCTTCAATTGTTCGTAGTAACGACTTCAGTCGTTCTCTTCCCCAAATTGTCGCTAAAAACCTTACGGTATATAGATTTTCGTAGGATATGAACCGACTTTAGCGATTAGGCGGGGGTTTTAAACTCCGGAGGGAACGACTGAAGTCGTTACTACGAACATCCGGAAACGACTGAAGTCGTTACTACGAACATCCGGAAACGACTGAAGTCGTTACTACGAACACCGGAGGGAACGACTGAAGTCGTTACTACGAACACCGGAGGGAACGACTGAAGTCGTTACTACGAACCTCCGGAAACGACTGAAGTCGTTACTACGAACTTGGATTTAGCTTAGGAATTGAGGATCAACCTCCGATCGCACGGACAAAGTTGGAGAAAATCGTTACAATCAAGACCACTGACCATTAAACGTTCGATAAGGAGTGCTAGATGGTGCGAACTTTACTCGTGTATCCCCTGTTTCCTCCAACTTTTTGGTCTTACAACAAGATTTTAGAATTGGTCGATCGCCAGGTGTTGTTACCCCCCTTGGGATTAATCACGGTTGCTGCAATTTTACCGCAAAGCTGGGACTTTAAGCTGGTAGACCGCAATATTCGCCCGGTGACGGAAGCGGAGTGGGATTGGGCAGAATTGGTGATTTTCTCGGCGATGATAGTTCAAAAACAAGATTTGCTTGACCAAATTCGCGAAGCAAAACGGCGTGGTAAATCTGTTGCTGTGGGTGGACCTTACCCCACTTCTGTTCCCGATGAAGTCGCTGTGGCGAACCCGGATTTTATGATTTTAGATGAAGGGGAAATCACCCTGCCGATGTTTATCGATGCCTTGGAAAAGGGCGAAACTCAGGGGGTTTTTCGGACTCTGGAAAAACCCGATGTCAGCGAAACTCCGGTTCCCCGGTATGACTTACTCGAATTAGATGCTTATGATTCGATGTCGGTGCAGTTCTCTCGGGGTTGTCCGTTCCAGTGTGAATTTTGTGATATTATCGTCCTCTATGGTCGCAAACCCCGGACCAAAACACCAGAGCAACTGTTAGCTGAATTAGATTTCCTCTATGAGTTGGGATGGCGGCGCAGTGTCTTTATGGTGGATGATAATTTTATCGGCAACAAACGCAATGTTCGCTTGTTGCTGCAAGCGTTGAAAGTTTGGCAAGCGGAACATCAGTATCCTTTCCGATTTAATACCGAGGCATCCATTGATTTAGCTGCCGATCCTGATTTAATGGATTTGATGGTAGACTGTAATTTTGATGCAGTATTCTTGGGGATTGAAACTCCCGACGAAGACAGTTTGTCAATGACTAAAAAATTCCAAAATACCCGGAGTTCTTTAACGGAATCCGTTGATAAAATCATTCATGCGGGCTTACGTCCGATGGCGGGATTTATTATTGGTTTTGATGGGGAGAAAAAAGGCGCTAGTTCCCGGATTGTTAAGTTTGTAGAAGAGGCAGCCATTCCGACGGCGATGTTTGGAATGCTGCAAGCGTTGCCGAATACTGCCCTCTGGCATCGTCTGGAAAAAGAGGGCCGCTTGCGGGTGAATAGTCGCCAAGATATTAATCAAAGCACGTTAATGAACTTTGTGCCGACTCGTCCGATTACGGATATTGCCCAAGAATATATTGAGGCGTTTTGGCAACTTTATGACCCGGAAGTTTTTCTCGATCGCACCTATCGCTGCTTTCTCAAGTTAGGTGCACCCAAATGTAAACCACCGGCTAAATTTCCCAGTTGGGTTGATTTACGGGCGTTAGGAATTATCATCTGGCGACAAGGGATTAAACGGAAAACCCGATGGAAATTCTGGCATCATTTGTTGAGTGTGATGTTGCACAATCCGGGGGTTTGGGAAGTCTATCTCACGGTTTGCGCTCATAACGAACATTTTCTGGAATATCGTCAAATTGTCCGGGATGAAATTGAAGCTCAATTAAGGGAATTTCAACATCAGGAGGCGTTGTCCCCTGTAGCGATAACCTCGGAGGTAGCTTAATAGACTTATTGCAAAATTCTAAAAAGCCGATTGGCGTTCTTCAAGGGGGTTGGGGGGATCGATCCGGAATTTTGCAAGAGGTCTCATCAACTGCGGTGATTAATGATGAGTTATTGGTTATTGGTGATGTCAGTCGATGCCAGTAACTGACTCATATTCGTCAAGTCATCTATTGCCAACACGCAACTTTTTGAGGGGTGCGATCGGGCATTCGGAGGCAGAAATAGGCAGAGGTTATGAGTTTTAGGCAGGATAATCGGTAATTTTGAAATGTTTCTTAACAATTCAGCTCAAAACGGGTTAAAATAAATTCCGTTTATCGGCTGCGTTTTTCATCTTCCGTCTCCCGCAAGTTTTTTTATAAAGCGTCAGGGAGTTCTCAGCGTTTTCAGACCCGTGGGGTTCAATTCGTTCAATCATGAGGAGGACCGCATTAGGGTAATGAATGGACTGAATAACGAGGGTCTCCTTGGGGAAAAGACTTTAAAGCCTTTCTAGGCTTAACGGGAGGGATGAAAGGTGAAAGGCAGGTTTGAAAATCAGGTAAAAGCGGAAATTTCGTGCAAGCAAACACAGTTCTTAATCAGACGACTGATACAGTTTCACAGACACAAACCCAAGAGTTACCCTTTACTCTTCAGGATGTGAAGGCGGCAATTCCTGCCGAGTGTTTTGAACCCTCGATATTCAAGTCGCTGAGTTACTTTTTTCTGGATGTTGGGATTATTGCGGGACTGTATGCGATCGCATATAATCTGGATTCCTGGTTCTTTTTCCCCATTTTCTGGGTGATGCAAGGGACAATGTTTTGGGCATTATTTGTAGTGGGTCATGACTGCGGTCATGGCTCTTTTTCTAAGCTCAAATGGTTGAATAACCTAATCGGACATTTGTCTCATATTCCGATTTTGGTTCCTTATCACGGTTGGCGAATCAGTCACCGGACCCATCATGGGAACACGGGAAATTTGGACACAGACGAAAGCTGGTATCCAGTATCCGAGGAAAAATACAATCGGATGCCGTGGTATGAAAAGCTATTCCGCTTTTATTTACCCTTACTCGCCTATCCGCTTTATCTGTTCAAGCGATCGCCCGATCGCGCCGGTTCCCATTTTCTCCCCAGCAGTCCCCTGTTCCGTCCCTCGGAAAAATGGGATATTGTGACCAGTTCGGTCCTGTGGGTGATGATGGTGGGATTTCTCGGCGTCCTCACCTATCAATTTGGGTGGGTGTTTTTGGTTAAATATTACCTCGTACCGTACATCATTTTCGTGATGTGGTTGGACTTAGTGACCTTCTTGCATCATACGGAAGATGATATTCCCTGGTATCGAGGAGAAGATTGGTATTTCCTCAAAGGTGCGCTTTCCACCATTGATCGCGACTATGGATTTATCAATCCCATCCATCATAATATTGGCACTCATGTGGCGCATCATATTTTCTTAAATATGCCCCACTATCATTTAAAGACAGCAACCGAGGCGATTAAACCCCTGTTAGGTGATTATTATCGCTCCTCCAACGAACCCATTTTAAAGAGCTTCATTCGCTCTTATTGGTCCTGTCATTTTGTGCCGAATACCGGGTCCAAGGTGTACTATGAATCTCCTTGGAAGCCGAAATCCAAATAACTAGAAATCGTCCCGACTCCTTCCGGGTTGGGACCCTTGGCAAATGGCCCGCTTCTGCGGGCTATTTTTTTGGGGCCCGGGATTGTAAAAACCCGCAATTGTGAAAACCCGCAGGCTATTGTAAAAACCCACAGGCTATTGTAATACCAAATCCGGTTGTTAAAAGTCTGTAAAAACTTTTAGCCCGCGCAGGCGGGCTTCGTCCGTATAGCCCCACCCTTTAGGGTGCGGGTTTTTATAGACCTTTGACAACCGAATTCCGTATAAAAACCCACAGGCTGAAGCCTGGGGCTACACGAACGAAGCCTGCCTAAGCGCTTCGCGCAGGCTGCGCCAAACGCAGGCTAAAGAATAAAGATTGATTAGCCCGCGCAGGCGGGCTTTGTCCGTATAGCCCCAGGCTTCAGCCTGCGGGTTTTTATTGGGTTTAGTCTAAAATTGTGGGGAGGACTGGATGCACTGTTCACTCTATATCAATTTAGAAAACCCAATTTATTTCAGGAGGCATAGATCAATGGTTCGATTAAAAACTTGGCAATGGGTGGTTTTAGCCCTGCCGATCGCCGGGATTGTTGGTTTTTTGCTACTAGCAGCCGGAACTCAAATTCATGAATGGCATTTGAACTGGATTTGGGCAATCTTTACCCTGGTTTTAGTCGGGTGGCGGTGGCTATTAGTGCGGTGGACTCAACCGATGATGGCGGAAATGGAAGCGGCGATCGCCCAGGTGAATCAGGACATCGAAGAGTCTAAACAACAAAACACCGGACCCACCGCTGATGAAGCCACTCAACAAGCTGAAATCGCTTTACAAAAGATATTAGAAACCTCTCGGACTGATGCGCCGATTTGGGAGGATTTACAAACCTTTGGGAATCGATGTCAGGAAGTCGTCACCGCCATTGCTTTAATTTATAATCCTGAAGTCAAATATCCCCTGCTTAATATTTACATTCCCCAAGCGTATGGACTAATTCGAGGCACCGTCGATGATATGGACCGTTGGATGCAACAACTCTCACCGGCGTTGAATCAAGTCACCGTAGGACAAGCCTTTCAAGCCTATCAAATGTATCGAAAATTGGAACCTTCGGCGCGGAAACTGTTCCAAGTGTGGAACTGGGTCCAATGGTTTGTCAATCCGGCAGCAGCGGCTGCCCGAGTGGCTTCCCAGGGTTCTAGTAATCGGGCAACTCAAGAATTGTTAGTGAATTTGGGACAATTGTTGCGAGAGGCAGCATTACGGAATTTGAGTCGGCAAGCGGCTACTTTGTATGGAAATCGGACTTTACCAGCGACTGCTTCACCGATATCGACTCCCGCTTTACCAAAAGCCGAAACCCAAGCGCTGCGAGAGATTATCGAACAAGCAGAACCTGTGGAAAATGTGGCCGTAAAACCCGTTAATATTTTGTTAGTGGGGCGGACTGGGGCGGGAAAAAGTAGTCTGATTAATACCTTGTTTGATAGCGATCGCGCCGAAGTCGATTTGTTGCCGAGTACGGACCTGATCTCTAATTATCATTGGCAGAGTGAGGGCGGGGAAACGTTGATTTTATGGGATACTCCGGGATATGAACAAGCAAAACGCGCTGATTTGCGAGAGATGGTTCTCGACTATGGTAAAACTGCCGATTTGTTATTGTTAGTGACCCCTGCTATGGATCCGGCCCTGCAAATGGATGTGGATTTTCTCAAAGAAATCAAGGCAGAGGTGTCCGATTTACCGGCGATCGCCATTGTGACTCAAGTCGATCGCTTGCGTCCGATTCGGGAGTGGAATCCGCCTTATGATTGGGTTTGGGGGGATAAACCCAAGGAAAAATCCATTCGGGAAGCGACGGAGTATCGCACTGAACAATTGGGGGAATATTGCGATCGCATTTTACCGATTGTGACCCAAGACTCACAACAAGGGCGAGTTTCTTGGAATACTGATACCTTGGCAGTTGCACTGATTGAGGCGATCGACCCGGCGAAACAACAGCGCCTTGCCCGATTTTTGCGCGATCGCGAATCCCGGATTGTGGCTGCTGCTAAAATTATCGATCGCTATACCTTCCAGATGGCAACCACCCAAGGCATGACCTCCTTACTCAAGAGTCCCGTGCTCCAGTTTATTTCCACCCTCTCCACCGGGTCCCCAACGCTAGCTTATGCCTTGGCGGAACAAATCCCTATAGAACAGTTACCCGTGGTCATTGGTAAACTGCAAATGGCCTATGACTTATTTAATTTGTTGAATAGGGACGCTAAACCCTTTCAGTTTGATTTACTCTCCCTGTGGCCCTTGCTGCGAGAGAATCGGGGGACGAGCGATCGCAATGCCTGGGCCTTTGGTCATGCCTTAGTGGAATATTGGACCCAGAAATTAACCTTAGAACAACTGCGATCGCGCTTTGAATCTTATTTAGAGCAACAACCGACATCCTAAAAGCGTGCGAGTTTTTGCCCTTAAATGTAGAGGCGATTCGCGAATCGCTTCTACATTTAGGGTGCGATGTTAGACGATTGCATAAGTCCTGATGGGGTACAGAAGCTATAAGGAGTGCGGTAAGCGATCGCGGAGCGTGTGCGTCAGCACGTAAGCTATGCCGTAGGCTTTGTATCTTGCTCGCTGTTCTCAATAGTGTGATATATTTCTCACTTTTGGGTCAGCTTGCTCGCTGCAATCCTCGCGCTTGAGCATCCGTAGTGGCGATCGCGATCGCAGCGACAAAACAAACCTTTAACCCTGATGGTTTATGGGCGAATTGGGCGAATGGACCTCAATAAAAAAACCCCCAAAAATTTGGGGGTTCGCCATGCACATTTCTCAATCTCTTTCTATCCTACTGTTAACCCTGGGGGAAGAAATCAGCCAAAGTGCGGATTTGTAGAGTTAAATCTACCTAATTTTTGCAAAACTTCCGCCAAAATTTCTGCAACCGGAGGGTGGGCAAAACCTATAAATTGCCTTCACTTTTTCGGAATCAGCTCCTTCAAAGCGCATGATCAGACCGAGGTTCGCTACAATCACAAGAGCAGCTTCCCTCATCGGATGGGGGACTGGAGTCCAATAGAATCCTCCTCGAATCAGGGAAAACTCATGAATCCTCAAAACCGCCAAAAATTAGAGCGCCAATTGCAAGAGTTAGAGGCGCAAATCCAGCAACCGCAACCCTTGCCCACCTCGACCCCTGACGCCCCCTCCTTAAAATCGGTCTATCAACAGTTAACCCTGTGGTATCAAGGACTGCCGGATGGGGGGAAAGTGGTGGCGATCGCCGTGGGGGGAATCTTTGCCTTGTCTGCGGTGAGTACGGTCTTAAATTTGATTCGGTTAGCCTTTACCTTAGCCGCAGTTGGGGTGTTAGGATTTGTCGGATATCAATTATTTTTAGCGTCCAAATCCTCCAACCCCAACCCATAAGAGTGACTGGGAAATCTAACGGCCCAAAGCGGACTGCACCCAAGGTCCAATCGACGAAAAGAAGTAAACCCCCAACCCCGGGGAAAGTCCACCCCGTGACCCTATTTCCCCGGAGGTTGGCGGCGAGTACAGTAGAACTGGCGCTAATTGCCATTAGCGCCCTAATTCCCCTGTCTTTGGGATGGCACGCCACAAGGTATCTGACTGTGCAACCTGTCCCCCTGAATCCAGTTCTGGTGACCCTAGAAGGTGCGATCGCCCGGACCCTGGCCCTGCCCCCGACTTGTAACAATCCCCGAAGACGTCGCTGCACCCGTCTAGTCCCTCCCCTCGTTAATTTCCTCTGGACAATTGGCCCGATCGCCGCCTTAAGCGTCAGTATTTGGCAATTATATCTACTCGGACTCACGGGTCAGACTTTACCGAAGCGCTGGTTGCGCCTCCAGGTGGTGACGGATTCGGGAAAAGCGCCCGGTTTTGGGCGTGCACTGTTGCGAGAGGCAGTAGGACGCTGGGGAGTGACCCTCACCAGTGCTTATCTGATCTGGCTGATTACAGGCGCAGTACCGGACTTAGTAATTTTGGGAGTAACAACGGCCTTGATGGTGGCCTTGGATGGACTCTGGAGTTACTTTGATCCCAAGTGCCGCACCCTGCACGATCGCCTCGCCGGAACGTGGGTCCGCAGTAGCCGACACAGCGTTTCGGGACCTAGTAGAAACATGAACAGCAGCAACTCAAGACAGGTGGGAATTCAATTAGAGGCAGGCGGCCCCATTGAACGGATGCCGGAATCACAACCCTTGCTCGATCAGTGGTGGAATGGGATTCGCCTTCACAGTAGCGCGAAAAAAGCCCTGGCATTGGCCGTGGGTCTAGCTGCAATTTTGGGAACCTTCGTCACCACTCAACTTTATATCCAATCTCAAGAAAATGCCCGGACCGAGGCGGCGCGGGATCAGGAAAAGTTTCTCACTTTGGTCCGGCAATTTGCACCGGATGAGCGTCAAGGTGCGATTCTGGGATTAGCCAGTTTAGATAATCCCGAGGCCCAGTACCAAATTTTAGCGGATCTGCTGGCCCTGGAAACCGATGCGGCTCAACTGGATGTCCTCCAGCAAGCCTTAGTCAGCAGTGGAGGGCGATCGCTCCCTTATTTGCAAAAATTAAATCAATCCACCCGCACAGACCTGGATTCCCTGCGTTATAGCACCAATCAGGAGCAGATTGAAGTCGTGCAACTGCGACTCCAAGCCACCCAACGGGCGATCGCCAAACTCCTGCAACTCTATAGCACCGAGTTCGACCCCCTAGATTTGAGCCGCACTCATTTGGGCCAAGTCACCACAGAAGCGGCCTCCTTCACCTTGGTGTTAGAAAAAACTGACTTATCCGGGATTAGATTTCGGGGCGCTATTTTAAGCCATGCCAGTTTTAAAAGCAGTCAATTTTCCAGTCCTGGACCCGATCGCCGTTTTGGAACCGTGGATGACCTTCAAGCGGACTTTACCGCCAGCATCCTCACCGATGCCGACTTTACCGGGGCCTTTCTGAGTCATGTGATTCTCGCCTATAGCAATCTCAGTCGTGCCAAACTGGATCGGGCGAACCTTTCTAATGCTCAAATGACCGGGGCCAATCTCAGCAGTACCCAGGCGATCGGGGCAAATTTGCAAGAAGCGGACCTCACCAATGCCACCCTGGTGGGTGCTCAGTTAGTCCAAGCGAACTTAACCGGCATTCTCGCTATCGGTACTCGGTTCCCCCGAGTGGTAGCAACCGGCGCGACCCTGGCAAAGGCGAACTTAACGCGATCGGACTGGCAAGGGGCGGATTTGAGTCGGGCGAATTTCACCCAGTCTAATCTCCAAAATGCTAACTTGAGCGGGACGAAACTAGCCGGTGCAAATTTGAGTTTTGCGCAATTACAAAATGCCAACTTCCAGCAAACCGATCTCACCTCGGTCAATTTTCAAGGGGCGAATGTGGAAGGGGCGGATTTTCAAGGGGCCGTGTTTTTCAAACCCCACACCCAACCTGGCGATCGCCTCCAGCAATCCTCGGACCCCGCCACCTCGGGCTTTTTGCGCGGGGTTGATTTTACCCAAGCTCGCAATTTAGATGATAAACAAATTGTTTATATCTGCGCTCAAGGGGGGATTTATCCTCTGTGTTCCCAACCTTAAGGGGTTGCTTCTCCCCAGGGCCTCGGTTCAGAATGCAATACCAGAAACCGGGTTTGGGGTGGAAACACCCCAATTTTTGAACCCGGTTAATCGGAGTTCACCTTGGATTCAGACCCTTGACTCCTCTGGGTTTTGCCATTCCCGAAGGGATAGGGAAACGGACTTGGTGATGGTCCATCGATTCAAGTTGAGCTAGAATCGACGGAACATCGGAAGTATTTATTTTGAGTGGGATAGAGGAGTAGGGAAATGGAACATCTGAAAAAAATGGGATCGACTTTGGGTGCGCTGATGTTAGGGACAGTGGCGATCGCCAGCAGTTTAGCCCTGTCGAGTCAATCCGCATCAGCGCAAGCGGCTTATGGGAGTTATGTGGGGATTGGTGGATCCGCTGGACTCACCGAACTAGAGGGCGATCGGGAAAACGCTTTTTTACTAGCAGCCCGCTATAAACTGCTCGCCCTGCCCATTTCATTACGTGCTCAGGGATTTTTTAGCGGCGAGGGTACCGCAGTGGTTCCCACCATTTCTTATGACTATCCCCTCACCTGGCAAACCGACATTTACTTGGGTGCAGGTGCGGCCCTCGCCACTGGGGATACCCCCGTGGGCCAAAAAGTCAGCTTTGCCATTCAACCCGGGGTAGATTTCGCCGTTCCCAATACCCGATTCATCGTCTTTGGGAATGCGGTGATTGCCATAGATGCTTATGACGATGAAAGCAAACCGGCTGTCTCTGTGCAAGGTGGCGTCGGTTTACGATTTTAAGAGATCCGATGCAGCAATTGTAGGCCCTTCGACAAGCTCAGGAGGCACTGCCCACCCTACAATTGCTGGTCAAGTAAGACTCCCTTTCCCAGATTTACCGCAAAGGTCCGATCCGTTCTGGGGGCCAGTAGATTTTATACGCCTTGCCAATAATGTGATTTCTCGGGACATATCCCCAAACGTGAGAATCAAAGCTATTGTTGCGATTATCTCCTAACACAAAATAACTATCTGCTGGGACGATCTGGGGGTCTAAATGGTACTGAGCAGGGCCAGCAACATAGTCCTCGGAAAGGGGTTGATTGTTGATATAAATAATCCCATCCTTGAGCCGGAGTACGTCTAAGGGCATCCCGATAGTGCGTTTGATAAATAAATCCCCCGCATTCGGGTCAATGATTTTGGCAAATTCCGGAGCACGAAAGACAACCAAATCTCCCTTTTGCGGAGGACGCCCCCGAGCTTTTAGGGCGAGGATTTGGTCCCCGGAACGGAGAGTGGGGACCATCGAATCACTGGGAATCGTAAACCGTTGCACAAAATCATGTTCGACCCAAGCGGGAATCAAAATAGCGGTGAGCTTGAAGGCTAAAATCAAACTCACAATCATCACAATCGGGTCTCGGGAATGGATGGCCGATCGCGGACAGTAAAAATAAGCATGGTAACAGGCGATCGCATACAGTAAAGGCGGAACCAGCAACCATCCCGGATGCAATCGGGCAATATTAGAGGCCAAAATTAGGCTAATCATCAAGACTGCGCCTAGACCGAAGTTTTTTAAATACAGATGGCCCAGTCCGGGTAACAATTGAGATAAAAATACCGCAACCCAAGGATTATTTTTATTTCTTTTATTCTTAAGAACCCGTTCTAGTCGCAAAAAAGATAAGGGTTTAAAACATCGATGAGCATCAATAATATTGACCAAATAAATGCCAAAAATTGGGAAAATTAATCCCAAACTGGTCAGGGTATTTCCCTCGGGACTAAAGAACGAGACGACGGCCACGGTAATTAAAACCGCTTCAATCAAAATAATGAGTAACCCTCGGAAAAATTTTCCCGCATAAATCTGTCCGAGTCCCGGAAACAGGGCGGATAAATTAACCGCTAACCACGGGTCTTTTTGCAGATTGGCCGGGGGCGATCGCCGGGGTTGCCCCCCCGTTGAGGGGGAACGCCGATTCAGGGTCGGTGCGGACAATGTATCGTTGGGGCTAGAATTATTTCGCATTCTGCGCCGTCGGGTGCCGACGGTTCGCACATTTAATCCATCTGCAAGGGCAAATTCTTCACTCCAGATGACTGAGCGATCGCGATTTTTGCCTAAAATCCGGACTTGGGCGACTGACGGAATTCTCAGCTTGATCAGCAGTTCCCGAATTGAGGAAACGCTGCGTTGCCGATGTAGGGGAGTCGGCGCTTGCACACTCACGGACAGTAAACCCTGATGCAAGCGCACCTGAGCTCTCATCCCGTGGGGGGTTAAACAGTCATCAATCAAGACGGCGATCGCCCGCAGATCGCCTTGTTTCGCTTGGGCTTGTAGCTTTGCCGGTGTCATGATACTATTCCCCAAGATCCGGTAGGCCACAAATCACCGCAATGCTCAACCCTCGCCCCGTTGAGCGTCGGTTTGCCTGGAATAACGCCCGGAATTGGGCGATAGTTAACCCGTCACCATGAGTCGTAGATTGCATCCGTCGTCTGTCCTTCAAGCGCATCTTTTTAAGTTTAACGTCGCCGATGAACCAGGGTAGCATTGGCCTGATCCACGGGCACCACCAACAGTTCACTAATATTCACATGGGGGGGTCGAGTCACGCAAAACCGGACTAAATCCGCTATATCCTCCCCGGTGAGGGGGGTTAAATCCTGATATACCTTTTCGGCGCGATCGCAGTCGCCATGAAAACGCACCAAACTAAATTCCGTTTCCACTAAACCCGGTTCAATTTCCGTCACCCGCACCGGAGTCCCGATTAAATCTTGCTTCAAACCGTCAGAAATCGCCCTGACTGCCGCTTTCGAGGCACAGTACACATTCCCCCCCGGATAGGCCACTCGACCGGCGATCGAGCCAATATTCACCACATGACCGGATTGCCGTTCTACCATCCCGGGGACTACCGCCCGCGTCACATACAGCAGTCCCTTGACATTGGTATCCAGCATTTCCTCCCAGTCGTCGATACTGCCTTCATGGAGTTTGGATAATCCCCGACTCAAACCCGCATTGTTGACTAAAATATCAATCTGATTCCAAGGGTCCGGAAGATTGGACAAGGTAGCATCAACCGCTTGGCGATCGCAAACATCCAACCCCAAAACATGAGTCTGAATCTGATACTGTTGCTCCAGTTGAGTTCCTAACGCCTGCACCCGTTCCAAACGCCGCGCCGCTAAAATCAAATTCGCACCCGCCTGGGCCAACAGTTCGGCGCAAGCGGCCCCAATCCCACTACTCGCACCCGTAATCAACACAATTTTACCTTTGAGCGACACCATAATCCTTGCTCTCAACTATTATCAATGACCTGTTTAAAGGTATCAGAGAAATGGCGAGGCGGTACACCCACCATCAACGCCGAATCATTTCGCAAGTGAATTTCTACATCGCGCCGACGAGAAGAAAAGGCACTCGCGTCAGCTAACAACCGAGGGGTGAGAAAATGCACCCTTTGATTGGCAGAACCGCGCCACCCTTGGTTATCGTTGAGTTCTGGAATATACAGTCCATCAATTAACACATCAATTTGCGACAGGACTCGGGCGATCGCCGGGTCAGACTTGGCCTGTAACTGTTCTAAGGTAAACCCGGTATAGCAGATAATCGAATAATCCACCTCTGCCAAAAGTGCAAATAATTCACTCAGTGCCTGCGCCTGTAACATCGGTTCTCCCCCAGACACCGTTAATCCTTCCGTCCTGGGAACCGATAAAATCGTTTCCGCCAACCGTCGTGGTTCCACCCCAGTCCCCGCCACCTGGGGAATCCAATCCGGAGAGATACAACCGGAACAGTTAAAACAACAGCCTTGCACCCAAATCGCAAACCGCTGACCCGGACCGAGAGTGCGGGTGATGGGACAAAGTTCGGCTAAGTTCAGTAAAGTCATGGGGTTAGGGTTGGGGGTATGGTCCATTGTCAAGCGTAGCGGTTCTCATGTCCATAATGTACTACCCTCACCCCAAACCCCTCTCCCAGAACGGGAGAGGGGCTTTGAAAAGTACCTCATCAGTCCACCGAATCGCTATAGTCCATTGTCAAGCGTAGCCAATTTCCCGTATTTTTGGGATGGAACTGAACGGGAAAAAAATCATGGCAATTTATTTAGATTCAGCGATCGCCTCCGACGCAGAACTGGCCCAAAAAATGGGCTGGGTGAAGGGAATCACCACCAATCCGACTTTATTGGCAACCAGTGAGTTGTCTCCCGAGGAGACTTTGAAAAAATTGGTTACCCTCACATCGGGGCCATTATTTTACCAGCTTACGGCGTCGGATTTTGATGGCATGGTCAAAGAAGGCCAAACAGCGCGGGATTTGATAGGCGATCGCACCATTTTAAAAGTTCCAGCCACCCCGGTTGGCTTTGAAGTCGTCGCGCATCTATCCCCAGACATACCTTGTTCCGTGACGGCGATTTATAGTGCTGCTCAAGCTGCCGTGGCAAAGGAAGCGGGGGCAAAAATGGCGATCGCCTACGTCAACCGCGCCACCCGATTATTAGGGGATGGCATTGCCTTAGTGCGATCGATGGCAGATGTTCTCAAAGGCAGCGACGTAGAAATTCTCGCCGCCAGCATTAAATCCCCAGAAGAAGCCGCTGCCTCCTTACAAGCCGGGGCCCATCACTTAACCCTACCCCTCGCCATGTTAAGAGCCATTTCCTCCCACCAACTCTCGCAACAAACCGTAGAAGAATTCAATCAAAAAGGGATAGGCTTAACTTTGTCCTAACAGGGGTAAAAAGTAGTTTATAATAATAGGAGTGTAGAGGCTTTTCCAACGCACTCCTATTATCAATATCAGGGATATCCGCAATCAAACCGAATCATGACCCGAACTGCTCATGACCAATTTGCGAAACAATATTTAGAGGAGTTATTAGCCTATCTGGGACAAGTCCAAACCAGTCGGGACGTTCCCAGCGAAGTGCGACAAATCGATGTCTATTTCGTCCCTGCTGCCACCCCCTCCACTGCGCCAGAAACCCTGGGAGTTCTAGGACAAATGGCAAGCACAACCGGCTTGTTTGAAGTTTTTAGAAACCCTCCCACCCCAGTAGAGATTAGGACCTGTAAACTCAAACTCTACTCCCTGCAAGGGGACCTCTTGCGACAAGCGCGACGGGAGAAAAACTCCCTCGGTGAATCCGACTTACCCCGACTCTGGGTATTGTCCCCCTCCTGTTCCGAAAGACTGGTGAACGGATTTGGCGCACAACTGGATCAGTCAGGGAACTGGATATCAGGGATTTATTTTATGCCAGAATTTGAGAAGACAGCATTAGTGGCGATCGACCAACTCCCCGCCAACCTGAATACCTTATGGTTGCGAGTCTTAGGAAGAGGGGCCACCCAACAACAAGCCGTGAATGAATTACTCTCTCTACCCCAGGGACATCCATTCCGGCGCAACCTGTTAGAAATTCTGTCCAACTGGCGCGTCAACGTCCAACTCAGGCAAAATCCAAATCAAGAAAATCAGGAGTTAATTATGAACTTATCACCAGCTTATCTACAGTTGCGAGAAGAAGCAGTACAGGAAGGTATCCAACAACAGCGGAAGAAAACAGTTCAAAATATTCTCAAGTCTCGCTTTGGTTCGATTGATGAAGAACTCACTTCCATTATTGAGGCATCATTGCAGGTATCCGATGAAGAATTAATTTCGTTGTTATTAAACCTTTCTCGGGAAGAGTTACTGCAACGCTTTGGCCGGTCATAGTAACCTAATATTGAGGGGCTAAACTAATGCCCCTCAATATTAAATGGGGAAAATTATCCCCCCAATCCATCTTGCTTGCACGGGAGTTCATCATGAAATTCTCACCCGCTTATTTACAGCAGAGAGAAGAAGCATTACAAGAAGGCATCCAACAAGAACGAAAGCAATGGGTTAAAGAAATCCTAAAATTTCGATTTGGTTCAATTGATGAGGAACTCGCTTCCATTATCGAGGTATTATTGCAGTTACCCCGTGAAGAATTCATGCCGTTGTTATTAACCCTTTCTCGGGAAGAGTTGCTACAACGCTTTGGCCCTTCCGAAAAACCTCGGTCTTAATCAAGCATAACTTACGCTTTCTTTGAAGAGAAAAAACCCAATCTGTAGGGGCGATTCGAGAATCGCCCGAAATCCCCTGTCTTTGCAACCCGAACCCAACCTGTAGGGGCGATTCGAGAATCGCCCGCAAAAAAATGATTAATCCATCACATTCCGTCTCATCGCTTTAATCTGTCCCCGCTTCGTTTTGCTGTCCAGACGTTTGCGCTGAGAACTGCGCGTGGGTTTACTTTTAAAACGCTTTTTCGGCACAACCACAGCACTTTTAATCAACTCTTGCAACCGCGTCATAGCTTCCTGGCGGTTTTCTAACTGACTGCGAGATTCTTGAGCCTTGATAATAATTACCCCATCTTGGGTAATCCGATGATCGCTTCGACTCAATAGGCGATTTTTGTAACGTTCCGGCAGGGAGGATGCTTTGATATCAAAACGCAAATGAATCGCGGTTGCCACCTTATTGACATTTTGCCCTCCCGCCCCTTGAGAACGAACCGCACTAATTTGAATTTCGTTTTCTAGGATACTGACGGTGTTGGAAATTTGTAGCATAATTTAGGAATAAAATGACAACTTCGCCGGGTTGTGTTCAGCAACTTGTTAGAAAATTGACAGCCGATCGCAATTCTATTATAAACCATCCGGGAATCAGCGCGTTGGCGAAGATGCCTTATCAAAATAGTAGTAGGGTGGGCACGGCCCACCTACAAGGTGGGCCGTGCCCACCCTACAATTGCTACTTGTAGTAAAATGATTCATTAATTCAGAAATTCATAAGCCAAATCATCATCAATTCATCATGACTAAACCACTTGAAGGCAAAGTTACAGTTGTCACCGGGGCGACAAGGGGCCTGGGGAAAGGCATCGCCATTGGACTGGGGGAAGCGGGGGCGACGGTGTATATCACCGGGCGGAGTCTGGACCCGGCGACTGGAGAGGGAGAACTTTCTGGGAGTCTGAGAGAGACAGAAGCGGCAGTGGAAGCGGCAGGCGGGCTATGTATTCCTGTGCAGGTGGACCATAGCGATGATGACCAAGTGCGATCGCTGTTTGACCGGATTCAAGCAGATTTCGGACACCTTGACCTGTTGGTGAATAATGTATATGCTGGGGTGCAAGCCTTAATCAATGCCCAGGGTCGGCCCTTCTGGGAGAGTGAACCGAGTTTTTGGGATGCTTGTAACAATGTGGGTCTACGGAGTCACTATGTGACCAGTTTGTTGGCGGCGCGCATGATGACGCCGCGTCAGCAGGGGCTGATTTGTACGATTTCCTCTTGGGGAGGACTGTCTTATATTTTCGGAGTGCCTTATGGGGTGGGGAAATCCGGTTGCGATCGCCTCGCGGCAGAGATGGCAGTGGAACTCAAACCCTATAATGTCACCTCCCTCTCGATTTGGCCGGGGATTGTGGGAACGGAACAAATGTCCAGTATGGCGGATCAAATGGCGGCAAGTGAGACGGACGATCGCCAATTTTCTGGGTTCCGAGAACGGTACAACTGGGAAACGCCCCTCCTCACCGGACGGGCGATCGCCGCCTTAGCTGCGGACCCCACTGTGATGCAGCATACCGGACGGGTGCAAATTGTGGCAGAAGTGGCGCAACAGTATGGACTGGTAGATGAAGATGGCACCTCCCCGGTGTCCTTGCGGTCCCTGCGCTTCCTCCTCCCCTTTGCCGTCCCGGAATTGAGACCCTATGCTAACCTGGTTCCCAATCTGAACCTGCCTTGGTCCCTGATGCTGCTGAGTCGGTTGGGTTCACCCCGTCTCGGTTGAAACCGGATCCTCCCTCAAAAGGTGACAATGGTTTTTTCCTGCGATCGCTCATGCTGCTGTTGAGCAATTGCGAGTTCCTGGTCCAATTCCGCTAAATTGTCCTGAATCCTCTGGATTATTGTCTCAATTTTGGGTTGATTTACCGGCAATTTTTGGCCTAATTCTACATCAGTTTGATAATGACTGTTTAAATGAGTGATTAATTCATGGGTTTGTTGTTGATAGCGATTAAAATCAGCAATGGCTTGAGATAATTCCCCTTGAGCATTCTGATAGGCGGACTGTTGTTCTGCTAATTCCGCTAACAAAGGCGGTAAAGCGGTTCCTAGGCGTTGTCGTTCCGCCTCAGTTAAGGTAATCAGTTGGGCGGTTTGTTGTTGCGTCCGGGTTTCTAAGCGAGAACGACGCAGTTGCAGTCCCTCTAATTCTCGGGAAATTTGGTGATTCAGTCCTTGGATTGCAGCAATTTCCGCCTCAAGTTCTGCTTGTTGCCGTTTGAGGGTTTCTAGCTGATTGCGGTCCTGTTCTAGGGCAGTTTGTCGGGTAGAAATCTCCCGGCGTAAGTCTTCTAAATTCGTAGTTGCTAATTCCTGTTCAATCGCCTGAAGTTCGGCAAGGGTTTGTTGAGAATCCTGCAACGTTTCCCCCGCTTGACGGAGTTCTAATTCACGATGGAATAGGGTCTCCGATGCTGCTAAAAGTTCAGCTTTTTCCGTAGTAATTTGCTGAAGTTGGGTGGTGCGATCGCGGATTTTATCGGCTAATGCCGGAGGGGTGGTGAGTAGCGGCAACCACGGGTTTAAAATCGCCAGTTGAGTTTGCAGGGTTTGACTGAGGGCGATCGCCAAGGATTCTAAGGTATCCGGATCCTCTTGAACCAGGGATTCCAGCACCTCTGGGGGAAAAATTGCCTCCCAGAGTCCCATTCCCTGTTGCACGAATTCAAACGGAAGGGCGACGGTTTCAAATTGATGGAGAGACGATAAAAAATTCGTCTCTCCATCTTCAGAATCTAAACCTAAATTCTGAATTTGTTCTAATAAATTGGCGATTTTATGGAACTGCTGTTTTAGATTTTTCGGGGTGGTCATGTCCTGGATCGGGTAAATTCCTTTTTCCAGAATACAGAACAACCGAAACAATCGATTGAACGGAGGGTTTAAAAGGTGGTTCTAGCGGAGACTCATTTCAGCTTTGGAACGGTCGGGAGGGGTCAGACTGGCTGCTGTTGCGCGATCGAGGTTTTCCCGTTCCCACTGGATCAGATCTTGCAGGGCTTTCCAAGAGGGAGTAAAGGCTGGACTAGCTAGAGAACAGGATTTCCAGGTTCCTTGAACCGGAACATTGAGTTGCTGACAAGCCCCACCCCGTCTTCCTTCCGGCTCATAGTAACGACAATTTCGACAGCACGACGTTAAAGAATTTAAGGGGTTCATAGCCATGTTTTGTTTAAAGGTCTGTTACGGATTTAACCCGACTTTCAATTCAGTTACTGCGTGAATTTATACCGTTTTAACCTAATTTTTATTAAAAAATGTAACATTTTTTTGAGTAAATACTATCATCACAATACTTAACATAAACTAAAATGTAATCAAAGATACGAATTGCTACCTACTGTCCCGGTGAAATCTCCCCAGGCTGTTGCCTGATTTCCATTCCAGGACCGTCAATCTAGGGTTGCTGAACCTGGATTAGCCATCGAAGGGCGATCGCTCCTTGAGGGTGAGTAATTATGGTAATCTATAGACTACCCCTATCATCAGGGGCTTCTATTGCATCTCTCCTCGGCTGCCTGCCGGAGGACATCCCCCAACCCCTTAACCTTGCGATTTGCGTATGAAAATCCTTCATGGCACATGGATCCCCAACAACACCAGCGACTTCATTCGTCAGGGTCGTTTTTACCTCTGGGTGGAAACGATTCCCAAACCCAGCCGGAAAAAGCCCAGTTTACGCCATCCCGCTCATTTAGAAAAAGCGGAATTGGCGGAATTTTTGCGGGCAAACTTGGGAATTCCTGAAGTAGGTGAAAATGGAATTAAAAATCGCATTTCCTCTCAGTATTTTATTCTGCCTACCACGGAAGATAAACCCATCCCTTCTGTCGAACTGTTTCGCTACCTAGAAGATGAACCCCCGGAAAGCTGCGAGTTTCATCCCTGGGAAATTGATTGCTATCATGTCGAAGATATCGTCAAATCCTCTACCATCAAATCGGTTATTAAAACCTTAAATGATTTACATTTCATCGCCATCAATAACCTAGCTGAAGTTCAGTTAGGGGCTGATTTAATGTTTTGGTATCAATACAGCCAAGCCTTCAAACAAATTATCCTCAAAGACCAATATATCCCCTCTTTAAAATATTCCACCATCACCTCAAAACCAGGCAAAGGCAAAAAAGCAAAAACTGTTCAATCCGATGAGTATTATTCGAGTTGGGAAATTTTATCGGACCAGTATGAAACCGATATTGAACACTACAGCGCGGCAATGCCCTTGGCTTGTGTAGCTGGGTTTGCTGCTATTCCTAAACCCTTGGAATTTTACGAACGCTCCACATTGCTGCGCCATTTCTCGGAATGTTTGTTAAATAATATTGTGGGGGAAACTGCCATTCCCCAAACCTTTGCCAAACAGTTTAACGATAGTTTTATCTACACCAGTCAAAGTAGCCAAAAAAGGCCCGATGTTTCCCGAGAAGTCTACCAGCAGTGGGCCACTTGGAAAGACCGATTATCCGGTGCCCAATTAACCGCCCCCTTTTACCTCTGTTTTCAACTCAAAGAAGGAAGTGCAGAACAGCCTGACTTGTGGCGGATTGACTTTGTAGCCGCTTCTAAAAAAGACCCTTCTTTGAAACTGCCCTTAGAGGACTATTGGCATCTGAGCAAAACCGAGAAAAAGACCTTTCACAAAAACTTTGGGGCAGACTTTGAAAAAAATCTGCTGTTAAATTTGGGCTATGCCGCCCGGATGTATCCGTTACTCTCCAAAGGGCTAGAAACGGACCGTCCGATGGGGTTAGATTTAACTTTATCAGAAGCCTTTGAGTTTCTCAAAGAAAGTGCCTGGATTTTAGAAGATTCCGGCTATAAAGTGATCGTTCCTGCTTGGTGGACACCGGAAGGGCGCAGACGGGCAACCCTCCGCCTGAAAGCCTCCTCGAAAAAGAAATCAACGGGACAAGGGAAGAAAGGTCTGTTTAGTTTAGAGCAGATTATTCAATATAAATATGAGCTTTCTATTGCCGGACAGCCGGTGAGTGAACAGGAATGGCAGCAACTGGTTGAGGCGAAAACTCCCTTAGTCCAATTTCGCGGGGAATGGATTGAGTTGGACGCGAAAAAAATGCAACAAATGCTGGAATTTTGGCAGTCTCATAAAGATGAACAGCCGGAAATGTCCTTGCAAGAGTTCATGCAGAAAATCAGCGATGCCTCCGATGAGATTGAGGTGGAACAGGATGAAGTTTTAGCGGAAATGATGGCTAAACTTCACGATAGTAGTCGTCTGGAACCCATTGAAAATCCGGCCCAGTTGCAAGGGATGTTGAGAGAGTATCAAAAACGCGGGGTTGCCTGGGTGCAATACTTGGAACAGTTGGGACTCAATGGCTGTCTCGCTGACGATATGGGATTGGGAAAATCCTTACAAGTGATTGCCTGTTTGGTGTTAGAACGAGAGGGGGAAGAGAAACCTTTACCGACGTTATTAATTGCGCCAACTTCGGTTATTGGGAACTGGCAACGGGAGATTGAACGGTTTGCGCCTCATATTACTTCAATGGTGCATCATGGCAGCGATCGCCTCAAAGATGAGAAGGAATTCAAAGCCGAAAGTTTGAACTATGATGTGGTGATTACTTCGTTTACTTTGGCCCGCAAAGATGAAAAACTATTTAAGCGGGTCAACTGGCATCGGGTTGTGGTGGATGAAGCGCAAAATATCAAGAATCCGCAAGCGGCACAAACCAAGGCGATCGCCAAACTTCCCTCCACCCATCGCCTCGCGTTAACGGGAACCCCGATAGAAAACCGCCTGTTAGATTTATGGTCGATTTTCAACTTCCTGAATCCGGGATATTTGGGGAAAGAAGCCCAGTTTCGGAAAGGGTTTGAAATGCCCATTCAAAAAGACAATGACCCGATTAAATCCACCACGTTGAAACGATTGGTGGAACCCTTTATCCTGCGTCGGGTGAAAACGGACCGTTCGATTATTAAGGATTTGCCGGATAAAGTCGAACAGAAACAATATTGCAACCTCACCAAAGAACAGGCTTCGTTATATGAGGCGGTGGTAAAAGATGTGGCGGAACAGTTAGAAGAAGCCGAAGGGATTAAGCGCAAAGGCTTGATTTTATCCACCCTGATGAAACTCAAGCAAGTTTGTAACCATCCGGCACAATTTTTACAAGATAACAGCGAGTTTTTACCCTCGCGATCGCATAAATTGGAACGGCTAGTGGAGATGGTCGAGGAAGTCATCGCCGAAGGGGAAAGCCTGCTAATTTTCAGCCAATTCACTCAAATTTGTGAGGCATTAGAAAAGTACCTCAAACAGACCCTCTATTACAAAACCCACTACCTGCATGGGGGAACCCCGCGTGAAAAACGGGAAAAAATGATTGCGGAGTTTCAAGACCCCGAAACCGAACCTTCTATCTTTATTCTGTCTTTAAAAGCCGGTGGGGTGGGGATTACCCTGACGAAAGCCAATCATGTTTTCCACTTCGATCGCTGGTGGAACCCGGCAGTGGAAGATCAAGCCACCGATCGCGCCTTCCGCATTGGACAAGAAAAAAATGTGTTTGTCCATAAGTTTATTGCGATCGGGACCCTGGAAGAACGGATCGATCGCACCCTGGAAGATAAAAAGCGTCTCTCCTCGGCGATCGTCGGCAGTGATGAATCCTGGCTAACGGAACTGGATAACGACAGTTTCAAACAACTGATTGCCTTAAATAAACAAGCAATTTTGGAGTAAAACTCATGGCAACCTTTAGCAGAACCTGGTGGGGAAAACGCTTTATTGAAGCATTAGAAGACTTTAGCGATTCCAGCCGATTAGGACGGGGGCGGGCCTACGCCAAAAATGGTAAAATTAAAGAGTATCGGATTGTCAACAACCAAATTACTGCCAAAGTTCGGGGTTCTGTAAATCCCTATTTTGGGGTGTATAAAGAACCCCTGTACACCACCAAAATTGAAATCACTCCCATTTCCCCAGCCCAATGGTCCAAGGCGATTAAAGCCATTGCCTCCAATGCCAGTTTCGTCTCCAAACTGTTAATGAATGAAGTGCCGGATAATATCGATTCTGCCTTTGCCGACTTGAAACTGCATTTACTTCCAGACAGTCGTAACGACTTTAAAACAAGCTGTTCTTGTCCTGATTATGCCAACCCATGTAAACATATTGCTGGGGTTTATTATTTAGTCGCCCAGCAATTAGATTCCGACCCCTTCTTACTCTTTGAACTGCGGGGACTGTCTCGGGAAGATTTGCAACATGAACTGGCAAAAACTCCATTAGGAGAAGCGCTTTCTGCCTCCTTGCATGAAACGGCGATCGCCCCGGAACCCTCGGAATCCTATTATACCCAACCGGAACGAGTTCCCCTCAATGCCACCGCCGATTTAAAAGAGTTTTGGATGGGTGCCAAACGACTGCCACCGCCACCGCCACCCTCCCAACCGGCGATCGTTCCCGCCATTCTGATTAAAAAAGCCGGTGATTTTCCTCCCTTTTGGCACAAAGATATTTCCTTTTTGGAGGTGATGTCCGACTTTTACACTCGCGTCAAAACTAAAAATAAAGACGTTTTGTAAGTCCAGTCCCTTCCCCTTTGGATTGGGGAGGGGACTGAATTATGGATTGTTTCACCCTATCAATGGAATGACCTAAACTGTAGGCTATTTTCAAAAAAATGGACCCCTCACAACAAGCCGCGATAGCGAATAAAGAGCAAAATTACTGCCCAGGAACCCAAAGTGACTTTAATCGCCACCAGAATGTTTAAAACCGGCAGAATTCCCCCACTCACCAAAGCGCCCAATTGACCATGCGGTAACTCAATTCCCACCAGGGTGAACATCGCTAATCCGATGAAAATGATGACGGAAATTTTTTCCCAAATTGCGGTATGCCAGCGTTTATAAATTGACTGCATCAGTTCCATTGAGGAAGTAATGGCGATTAACCCGATCGCCGTCCCTCCGGCTACCCCGGCAGCAAATCCGCCCCCAGGACTTAAATGGCCGCGAATTGCCAGTTCGACGCCAACTAATGCGGCAATAGTTGCCCCTAATCGGGCTAAAACAATGGAGGGCTGATCGTTGAATTGATGCACATGAGCTATTGGCTTTTCGTTCGCGAGTAAATATTTTACTCCCACAATGGCGATGGTAAATACCACAACTTCAAAGATAGTATCATACAAGCGATTTCTAAAAATAATCGCGGATACGGCATTAGGAACCCCACTCTCCTGAATCACTGATTGCACAATTTCTAAGGTGCTTTCATCGGCTAGGATGGAATTAGAGGTAAATAAAATTTTCATAGCAAGTGCTATACCCGCGAGAAAATAAATCCATTTCATTAATGCTGCTCCGATGAACTTAAGGGACTCATTAAAGGATTGAAATAAGTAACGTGTGTCTCCGATGGCAGCTCCTCTTTCATGATTTCATAAAGATGCTTAAGCCTCGTAGCGGTGTGATATACGGTTACTTTTTCCAAGGTAGTTGTGAAGGTGCGATCGCTATGTTCGACCGGCTTTGGCTGCACATAAATGGCATGAATTTCTCTTTCTTTAAAGGCTTGATTCAAAGCTGATTCATCGGCATAAGGGACTAACTCAAGGCGCATATACCGTTTAGCAAAGACTGCTCGTAAATCCTCAATGGGTTTTCCGGCAGGGAGATCGCCTTCTGCATATTCCCCTTCAATAAACCCCAGGCGCATCACCATTGAGGAACGCACCGCCACCGCCGATAGGGTAACCGCCAGCAAGGTTCCCATTAACGCTTCTGTTAATGCCACATCTGGGGCCCCCAACAGGGCATAAACTAAGGCCGCCACTGCCCCTAATATTCCCCGAATAATTAGGGCATGAAAGGGATTGGTTTGCACCACTAACATACAAGCAGATAAGGGCAACAGCGCCACGATCGCATAGACATAAAAATCAGTCATGAGTCTCCTCTGAAGTGGAACAATAGGCTAAAACATATCCCAAAATTGTATTCCAAATGGCTAAAGAAATCAGGGCCAGCATAATTAAAGGCCATTCCCTCGGGATTTGCAGCAGCAATCCAATGGTAATCGACATGGAACCCAGGGTATCCGACACCGAAAGAGCATGGAGCTTAAATAACACCGATCGCTCCCCTAGTAAGGGAAAAGTTCCCCAAAACCAGAAGAAAATTCCTACCCCGATACAACCATAACTCAAGAGGTCAATCATAATTCATTCAAGCGTTTCACAATATGAGCAAGCAACATTAAACCGGCATTTCCTACACTCAGGATAATGACTCCCGCCACCCCGATATTCCAATCATCCCGAAACACAGAAACGACTAAAATCATGATAGAAGTTTTCGTCGCAATGCTGGCAAACGCTAACATTTTTTGCCAAACATCATCATCTTTCCAGGCTTCATACATTGGAATTAACAGGGCCAAAATCATGGCCAACAGTATCCCATTCATGGTTAAATTCATTGGGGGCTTCTCCGACGCACACGGTGGACTTCATACCAGCCTTCTTCGTGATATCTGGAAACAATCGTCTTGGGGGTAAAGGTAATCAGGAAAATATCTAAAAACACCAATCCCGGGGACCGACGATGGGGGGCTTCTTCCAGGGTAATCTCTTCAAACCGATGAGGGAACAAGATGATTTCAAAGGCTTCCATATAAGCGATGGGAACTGCTACGATAATCTCCCACAAGGCCCGCATCCAATCTTGAACCTGCCCCCTAATTTTATGGTTGTGAGGCAACAGCAGGGAAATCGTGACTCCGATTAGGATATTCGCTAAACTCAGATCCGAAGTCAAGAGAAACCAAATGATCAATCGTAAGATTAAATTGAGATATCCTATCATAATTAATGCCCACTCCAAGCCAACCAGAACAGCAGAACTGCAATCAGGGTCATCACCCCGGTCAAATGCTCAAATTCCTCGAACTTTCGGGGTAAATTCAAAGCCCACCGTTGAATAATGGCTAGATAAATCACCGCACCCAATACCACAATCCCAATGGCTTTGAGAATATTGGCAACGGTATAAAGTTCATAATGGACTGCATTAGCGACAATTAATCCCCCCAGCAACAGACCGATCGCCAGCCAAAAACCAATGTGCATGGGTTTTTTAGGTTCAGCATTGCCATGAGGGAGAAACATCAATTTAGAAAAGCAGATTACCGTTCCCACCGCTGCCAGATTCATGGGGATGCTTTGCCAAGACAGCAAATTTTTTAGAGTTAGCATCTTAGCTTCAAACCCTGCCAACAAGGGAAACCCACAGATGGATAAACTAGCTACAACCAGAGGAATCCATAACGAGGTAGGCATCGGATTAGTTTGCAGGGTTTTGAAGTCACGACTGGGCAAATTCCCGGCAATTAGGAACAAACTCGATTTCACTAATCCGTGGGTGAGGGTATAAAACCCTGCGACTGCGGGGGCGGAAATAATCCACCCTAACTGGGAAACTGTGCTAAACGCTAACAGGCGTTTGGTATCTTTTTCAAAGAGGGCATACATCACCCCTAAAATTGCTGTTCCCACACCAAAAAGTTGGACAATGGGACTGACTTCTTCTACAATTAGCGCGCAACGAACTAAGGGAAACGCACCGGCTTTGACGACAATTCCCGACAACAGGGCCGAAACCGGGGTTTCTGATTCTGAATGGGTTAATGGTAACCATAATCCCGAGACAAAAATTCCCGCTTTGGTTAACAACGCCATGAAAATTAAAGCCAAGGCTTCCGGGGGTGCACCGCGCAATCCTTCAAAACTAAAGGAATGATGCGCTTTATAAACCAGAACTGCCCCGATCAGATAAAACAACATGGCGATATTGCTGACAAACAGATAGCGCAACGCCACCCAAATCGAGCGATCGGTTCTCGGATAGCTCACCAGCAATGAAGCCCCAATTCCGCTCACCTCTAGCGCCACATATAAGCTCATAAAATCAGTGCAAATAAAGGCGGCATTGAGGCTACCATGCAGAATAATCATCTGGGCATAAAAGAAAGAACTTTTCCCAGTTTGCACACAGTACCAAATCACCGCTGTTGTGACCAAGGCATTGGTTAAAATAAAGTAACCGCTGAGTTGATCGATCAACAGAGTCACCCCACCCGAATCGATTAATTGCAACGATATCGGGGAGTTCATCAAAAATACTTTGACTGCAAATACCGCCGAAGCCACCGCCGTGAAACTGACTAGGTAGCGATCCAGTTGAGGAATGATAAAAATCGTGAAGCCTGCCAAAAAAGGCAGGGCCATCCAGAGGATTGTCAGGGTATTCATGGGGTATTATTTTTTTCGATTTCGGTGATTTCTAACGTTGGATTATCCCGGGCTAATTTCATGACCCCGACTAACATTAACGCCTGAATGGAAAACCCAATCACAATCGCCGTTAAAATCACGGCTTGGGGAACTGGATCGGCGTAGGCTATTTTTTCGGCCCCATCGGCAGCAACAATCGGGGTAACGAAACCCCCTCGGGATGCCACGAATACATAGTAGGCAATTACCCCTGTACTCATGATATCCATTGAGAAAATTTTCATCAATAGGTTCTTTTTAAAGAGAATTCCAAAGAATCCACACAAGATGGTGACAACGACAAAAGCTTCTAACACGGCAAGGGTTGGCGGGGTAAGGAGGACAGGGTACGCTCAGGGATGGATTGAATTTAATGATTCTACAGTAATCGCGTACAGTTTGGAATATCCTCTCCAAGAAAAATCATAAGATTTTTTGGGGTCGCTTACGAAGTCTAGCTTATATCCCAGTCCTTGCAGCCCTTGTCTCATGGATCCTATGTTGAAGCCTTCGGCAGTCAGTCAAGCGATCGCTGTTGCTCCTGTGCGCGGTGCTGTTTGTGCCTGTGGGTGGTACACTTACATCTTGCTCCCTGGTTTGATTACAAATCATTTAGGATTGCTCTAGATACCGCTGTAAAAAAGCTGATCGGATTAAATATTTAAAAGCCCTCCTGAGAAGATCAGGTCCATTCATGAATTTCCCCTATCTCCATCATTGAGTTTCTCTATCTGGAACCTTCAGGGTGAACAAAAAAGCCCCCCTGATTCAGGGGGGTAGGGGGAATCAATCCAAAATTATCCCATCAATCTCTGGAGTTGACACCCTATTGCGCCCACTCCAGAGATTAGGCGCTAAAGTATTTCGCCACGGGGTGATAAGTCACGATCGCCGTTGTGGATTGTTCAGGATAAAGCTGTTCACTCTCATCCATGTACAAGTTAATGCGATCGCTGCCTAACAAATCCAACTGCTTATACTGGTCCTGCATATTCGGACAAGCGGGATAGCCAAAACTATACCGAGAACCGCGATAACGCTGCTGCAAAATCTCCCGAATATTATCCGGTTCCTCACTAGCAAATCCCAACTCCCGGCGAATTCGGGCGTGTAACCATTCCGCGATCGCCTCCGCTGTTTGCACTGCCATCCCGTGAAAATACAAATAATCCGTATAGCGATCGCCATCAAACAACTGCTTCGCGTACTCCGTCGCCACTTCTCCCACCGTCACC
>JAABSJ010000161.1 GCA_011390515.1 Oscillatoria sp. | reverse complement strand
TGCGGGGGATGTTTTGTTTGGACTGGCGATTCTCGAATCGCTTCTACAGATTTCATGGGGTTGCGGGGGATGTTTTGTTTGAACTGGCGATTCTCGAATCGCTTCTACAACCGATGTTATCCGGTTTCGGTGTAAAAAGAGCACTTCCGGTCCCCTCCCCTTGCCAAGGGGAGGGTTAGGGTGGGGTTCCGGTCCCCTCTCCTCTTAGGGGAGGGTTAGGGAGGGGTCCGGTCCCCTCTCCTCTTAGGGGAGGGTGAGGGAGGGGTTCCCGCCTCCCTATACCCTCCGCAAATCCAAGGTGAGAGGATATTCCCGACTGGGGAAAACCGATCGCAACTCAATCTCCCCCGGAGTATGTCCCAAGGGAACAAAGCGCGTAATCAGTCGGCTATGAGCTTCCCGGGAGTTGAGGGGGAAGCTGTTCCACTCTACACCGCCCGGATGTTCGGCGTAGTAAGTACAGCCTCCGAGCGATCGCCCCTGCCAGGTATCCACAATATCAAAGACTAAGGGAACATGAGGGTCGATCGCCGGATGTAATCCTGCTGCTACTTGGCGGGCGCGATAGCGCACTCCAGCGATGCATTCTCCCGCTGTATCCGTGGGCTGTAATGGCACAGGATAGCCGTTACAGGTGACACTATGCCGTCCCGGAGTAGCATTTTTCAAAAGGACCTGGATGCGCTCCATTGAGGAGTCTACATACCTTGCTGTCCCTGTGGTTGTGGCTTCTTCTCCTAACACATACCAGGGTTCGATCGCCCGTCGCAGTTCTAGTTGTACCCCCTCGCGGACGATCGCCCCATATCGCGGAAACCGGAACTCTAAAAATGGCTCAAACCATTCCCACTCAAAGGGATAACCGCTATCGGTTAACTCCCGCAGGATATCCCGAAAATCCAGGGCGATGTAATACGGCAATAAGAAGCGATCGTGTAAAACCGTCCCCCAGCGCACCAAATTTCCCCGGTAGGGTTGTTGCCAAAAGCGGGCAACTAGGGCGCGAATCAGTAATCCCAGCACTAACGCCATGTGCGGATGAGGGGGCATTTCAAAGCCCCGTAGTTCCAGCAATCCCAGTTGATTTTTCCAATTTTCCACCGGATACAGTTTATCGATGCAAAACTCACTGCGATGGGTGTTGCCGGTGACATCGATCAGGAGGTTCCGTAATAGGCGATCGATGACGTGGGGAGGAGTCTCAGTTTTGGGGAGTAAATGTGCCAGGGCGATTTCTAGTTCATATAAATTTTCATACCGCCCTTCATCGACTCGCGGGGATTGGCTGGTGGCCCCGATAAATAAGCCGGAAAACAGGTAAGATAAGCTGGGATGATGCTGCCAGTAGGTGATTAAACTCCGCAGTAAGTCGGGACGACGGAGTAAGGGACTCTCCTCTAGGCTAGGACCGCCCAAGGTGATGTGAGAGCCGCCTCCGGTGCCGATGCGGATTCCATCTTTGGTGTATTTTTCCGTATCTAGGCGGCTGAGTTTGGCTTCTTCGTAGAGACAAGTAGTGGTTTCTACCAGTTCTTGCCAATGGGCGGCAGGATGCAGGTTGACCTCGATTACCCCTGGATCCGGGGTGATTTGAAAGCCTTGCAGACGCCGATCGCGGGGTGGGGTAAAGCCTTCAATATGGATGGCATAGCCGGTTTCCGTGGCGGCATCTTCGATGGAGGCGATCGCATCGAGGTAGTTTTCTGCTGCACTAATGGGCGGCATGAAACAGTACAAGTTCCCCTCTCGCACTTCCACACATAAGGCGAGTTTAACGCTGTTAACGGTATCCACCCCGTGATTTTTCTCACCTACCCGACTGCGGACTCGGGCCAAGATATCCCCAAACGGGTGAAAACTGTCCTCGGGATTGACTTCTGCTTCGGTTTGCAGTTCTTCCTCTGAGGCCCAATTCATCGCACTTAGGGGTAAGCGAAACCCGGCAGGAGAATCTCCAGCAATTAAGGAGAGGCGATCGCCCGGGGGATGCCAAGGACAAGTTACCCAGCCCTCTGTTCTCTCTGTTTTTGTCCAAATCAAGGGCAGAACGTAGGCACAGAGGTCTTTTTCCGGATTTTTGTCATAAGCGGCGATGATACAGTTTCCATCCACCCCTAGCCGTTGGGCAACTGCGGTGATCAAAATTTTAGCATCTTTGGCGGTATAATTTGTATCGCCGGTTTCCGGAAGGGGACTGCGCCAAATCGGGACGCCATCCTTGCGCCAATAACAGCCTAATGCCCAGCGGGGTAAGGGTTCCCCGGGATACCACTTGCCTTGACCCTCATGCAAGAGTCCTCCGACGGCGAAGCGTGTGCGTAATTGGCAGAGCAAAACCCAGGCTAATCGGCGTTTTTCGGCCCCGAGTGCCCCGGTGTGCCATTGAGGCGACTCGCGATCGTCCAGGGAAACGAAGGTGGGTTCTCCCCCCATTGTCAATCGCACATCTGCTGCTTGTAACTGGGCCTCGACTGCCTCACCTAACTGGGTGATGGCTTGCCATTGGGCTGTTGTATAAGGTTGGGTTACCTTCGGTTGTTCTTCCATCCGGGTTATGGTGACGGAATAGGTTAAATCGCTCTCACAAGGCCCGATTGAGCCGGTGACGGGTTCGGCATTTTTGGGGTCAGCCGCAGCGGCGAGGGGAATATGTCCCTCAGCGGTGAGGATTCCCGAGGTGGGGTCGAGTCCAATCCATCCGGCCCCGGGGAGATATACTTCTGCCCAAGCGTGCAAATCGGCTTTATCTGCCTCGGGTCCTGGAGGACCTTCTAAGGGGATTTCATCGGGTTTGAGTTGGATTAAATAGCCGGAGACAAATCGAGCAGCTAACCCACAATGCCGCAGAATTTGAACTAATAACCAAGCGGTATCGCGACAGGAACCGAGGCGTTTGGAGAGCGTTTCTTCACAGGTTTGAATGCCCGGTTCAAAGCGGACGGTATAGGCGATATCCTCTTGGAGTTTTTGACTGAGGTTGCCAATAAAGGTGGTGATGAATGGGTTGGAGTTTTCCAGTTGATTTACCCATGCGGTTAACAAGGGACCCGATTCTTGAATTTGCAAACAGGGTTGCAATTCAGTGGCGAGTTGTTCGTCGTAGCTAAAGGGGTAGGAACTGGCGTACTGTTCGACTAAGAAATCAAAGGGATTGATGGGATGGAGTTCGGCGATTAAATCTACCTGAATCTGGAGGAGACTGGTCTTTTCGGGGAAGTTAACTCGGGCCATAAAATCACCGAATACCCCTTGTCGCCAGTATAGGGAATGATTCTCCGGGGTGATGTTTAAGGCATAACTTTGAATGGGGGTGCGGCAGTGGGGAGAGGGGCGCAAGCGGAGGACATGGGGACCCAAAACCGCAGGGCGATCAAAACGGTAGATGGTTTGATGGTTGAGGGCAACTTTAACAGACATTTAGGGTGACAGAGGGAGAGTGCAATGGTAAAGAAAAAGGGGGGGAATTAAGCGGGCGATCGCTTAGGATAACCGATGACCGCAATTCGCACAAAAACGGTCATTTTCTTTCACCGGCGCACCGCATTGGGGACAGAAATTTTGCCGGTAGGATGGGGGTGATTCTCCCTTACTCGGGGTTGATTCTCCCATACTCATCCCCATATTTCCCATCCGCATTTCCATCGGATTCATTCGCATTTCCATATCCCCCATTTTCATGGGTTTCATGGGTTCCATGGGTTTCATGGGTTCCATGGGTTCCATGGGTTTCATGGGTTCCATGGGTTTCATGGGTTCCATCGGGTTCATGGATTCCATTGTCGCTGTTGGGGGGTTTTCTGCCGGTTGCATTGGCAGCGCTTGAGCATTTTCCAAATTCGGGTTTGTGCCGATCGCACTCATGGAGGACCCTTGCAACTGCACATAATGCGGACCGCGATCGCTTTCTATTCGCAAAATGAACCCCCCGGCATTGCGATATAAAATCGGCAGTGCGGTCCATTTTCCCGTGGAAAATCCGCTACTTGATTGTTGCTGTTGACCCGGAAGAGTCCCACTGAGGGTCACAATCGTTTGATTGTCCTGATTGTAAACAAAAACCTGCTGGCCGTTACCCAGGTTGCACATATATGCCATAACCGAGCCTCAAACTTTATTTAAAGAGGATCTTTTCTAGTTTAGGATAGTTTGGGCTAGAAATGACGATTCAATCCGAATCGAAACAAATTGAAATTAAACGCAGGATTAGTTAATAAACCCACCCCCAAATTTTAAGCTCCCGTTAGGTTCCAGAGCAGAACCTACCTCTGCTATTGCTACCGCAGTTTCCGAACTCACTGGGGGTAACCCTTCATCTGGAGAAAATTCTTGTCCTGGTCATCAATTTCTGATCTCAATGTACACTCTCCTCGGAACAAGGGGAAGAGTTGAGAGGGTGCGGTCTGAGTTTCTCGATATCAAGAATCGGTGACAAAATGCGAAATAGTCTCCGTGAAGACTGGCCCAAAATCAAGAATCGGTGACAAACCGTGGGACTGGAGAGCGGTTCTGGAATAAGTGTCATAACAGTAGAGAGAAACTGACCCCAGTCAGGAGCCATGCCATTGCAACCTTGGCCTTCTCTGCGGGCTTTATGAGCCTTGAACAGGTCGTCTGGCAACTAATATCAACAGTCTGTTTAAATATAAAGGCAACAAGCCCGGTGAATTCTTGAATAACAATCGGTTCTGGGACTGAGTTTTTAATCCACAACTTTGATTAATCCTAGATCCAATCCCTGATAAATTTGATCCACTAAGTCTTGTTCTCGTTCTCCGAGATAACTAGCGCACAGAAGGCGCATCAATTGAGATTGATCTTGACGGCTAATTCGACGAGAATTCAGAATTTTTGCCGTCAGTTCACCTAGGGTAGATTCTGACGATCGATGAGAGGCAGACATAAGTATAATCACGGTTAAATTACAGGTCGTTACTGTTCTAATTTATGTGTTTTTCCCCTTGACGGGTGTGATGTTTTTGTTGTAATGGCGCGATCGCGATCGGTCAACGGCAGTGATAGGAGTCACTGAAAACCTTTCCTGTCAAAGGATTGCAGCATTATCTGTGAAACATTCACCTCCCCTTACTGACGGGATTTTCCTGACACCGAGCGATCGCCGTCCTCGGGTTTCCCCAGTTTTGTCAAATTTCTTAAAACTTCGCCATCAGACTTCAACAAAATTGAGACAAACAGGATTGACCCATGATTGAAGAATATAAACCATAAATGTAGGGTTGAATCGCTTTGCAACCCTACATTTATGGGTTGATGCGGAAGTCCGGACAGATCCTTCCCCTCCCTCTCAAGTTACATCAAGAGGACAGTCCAGCTCAAGCGACCTGTCGCCCATAAACAGGTTGAGGCGCAGTCTCCCTTGCCGATTGAGCTCGGAAGACTGCGCCTCTAGGGGTTATTCTATCCGGCTCACCTCAGATTTAGGCTTGATCCCAGAGTTGCTTCACCTTACCGGGTAGCCATTGGGAAATTTCTGCAATTCGCTCACCGGAAAGTTGCTCTTTGGTGGCGGCAAATACCGCTTTAACCACTCGTTCTGCATCGGTGAATTCCGGCATGGAGCCTTCTTGAGCAATCCGGAATAAAAAGCGATCGTCCTTAATAATTAAAGGCTGGCGGATTCGGCTGATAAATCCCACAAACGGATTCGTATCTTTCCACAAATCTGCCACTTCCATGTTCAGGGTTTTATCGGCAGTTGGCTGCGCTTCAGTATGCAGTTCTGCGCCCACGCGATCGGCTGCTTCAGTGGTCATCATATCCCGCATTACCCGATACACCACCACGGTCAAATCCCGGGCATCAAAGATATCATTCAGGTTCCCTTTCAGCATCACCTTTTCCAGAAATCCCACATTCTCAGTGGCAATGGGCGTCCCGGGACGCCCATACCCATCACCAGGAGAACGAGACTCCATTTTTTTAAGGGTTTGGCGACCTTTATCAGTTAACATGGCTTGTTCCAAAATAATCGGAGAGGGTGAATTGGCATCCTGGGAATTGCCACTAACCTGAGCCTTAATATAGGCTTTTTCATTCAAGTAGTCTAAATTGTCCATCAATTCTTTTTGGGTGACAGCTTGCTCAGAAAAATCCATCAGGTTCAAGTTCACTTGAGCCTCTTTCTGATTTTGGCTGCTTTCCTTGATTTTTTTCAAAACGATGTAAGCTACATCGTCGCGGACTCCAATTGACATAAAATTCTCCAAAGTTTTTAACCGACAATTCCTAGCTGCGATCGCCCTATAAATTTCCCTGGCTTTAACAAGGCTAACCTCACCGCAAAATCTACCGGATTCGGTAAAATTTGCCGATAGCGCTCACCCCTGATGTTCAGAAAAAATCCGATTAAGTTCATTCAAAACGGGAGCATCTCAATTTGGCTCATAGACCTAACCCCCCAGCCCCTTCCCTAAGAGGTCAGGGGGAGCAAGACTTGTAAATTCCCCTTTTAGGCCAAATTGATACCAAATCCGGTTGGTAAAAGTCGGTTTTCGCTTTTAGCCCGCGCAGGCGGGCTTCGTCCGTATAGCCCCACCCTTCAGGGTGCGGGTTTTTATAGACCTTTGACAACCGAATTCCGTATGAGATGCTCCCTTCAAAACTCATCCCAGGGCAACGAACCTAGGAGTGCTGACATTTATTTACTCTTCTCCTACCCTATCGTTTCTGCCAGAGAAAATCATCTGTCTGTAGGATGAAAACCCCTTCCGTCTGGAGAAGGAAAACAAAAAAAAACCACCCTTAAGGGTGGGGCTATATGGACAAAGCCTGCCTCCAGGCTACTCAATCAAAACAACGGGAGACAACCGGATTTTGGATGAGTTGTGCAGGTGCTTTCCCATCCATGAATAGAAGTCCAGCCCCCTGATCCCGGTTCATCGTTGCAATAGGAACTGATCGCCGTAACTTAATAAATCCTCCAGAGTTTGGAGACGATTTTCCCAAGTTTGAATCTGATAGGGTTTTTGCAAAGCATAGAGATTCATCCAACCCCGAAACTGGCCGCGAAACTCCCTCAAAACTGAACGGGCTTGCTGGAGATTGGGATCCGAAGGATCACTCGCCAACGCTTCCAAGGCTTGAGTTAATTGCAATCCCTTCTCCTCAAACTGATTCAAGTCACTCTCTCTCATGGACAACTCTTCGGCATCGCGCAAAAATTGCCATTCCCGTTGCAATCCAGCAAATCGCGCAGCAGCGGTAGCAAAAGGTTCTCGGTAGGGAATCGGAGTCCGATCGCCCAAAGCCGAAGGTCCTTGAGTCCGTTGAAAAATCCCATTCAACACCGGATTCAGATTTTCTGCTGCAAACAGCGCATATCCTCCTACAGACTGATTTCTCAACGCCTGGATTTGGTCTACGGCAATAATCTCCGGTAAATCCAACAGCCGAATCGCCGGTAAGATTAAAGCCGCACCCAAGTCCTCCTGATTAATCCAAGGTTGAGTCAACTGTTCTAGGCGGTTCGTATCCATTGCATAAGTCATGGGTACAACTAAATCAACATCCCCGCGCCGGGCCCATTCTTCCCAGTTTTGTTGAATTTTGTGGCGGCGATCGTGAGGATTCAAGGGAAACACCGCCACAGACAAGATTAAATCAGAACGGAGGGTTCGCAGCAGTTGAGAAGCATCGGAGACAAAACTATCAATTTGACGCACCCGAAAATCAGTCCATTGCTGCCACAAGTCCCGATCGCCTGGACTAATCGTCATCGGGTCCACGCCCGTTAAATTCTGAAACTCCTGGCGCGCCACCTTGCCATATCCATAACTGCGTTCCGCACTCGGGTCCTGAAAAGGATAGCGAATATAATCTAACTGCACCCCATCCACGTCATACCGAGTCGCAATTTCTTCTAAAAGATGTAACAAATAACGGCGAACTTCTGGATTTGCCGGGTCCAGAAAAGGCTTCGTTTGTCCTCGGGGAATCATCTGTCCCTGGTTGGTATAACCCGCCCAATCGGGATTTGCCGCAATCACAGGACCGGGATAATTCGGGTCTAAATTGAGTAAAACATTGTGTCGCTGATTCCCGGCAGCAAAGGTCCAAACCCAAGCGTGTAACTCCATGCCGCGATCGTGAGCCAGTTTGACCGCTACAGCTAGGGGGTCCCAATTGCCAATTAACGGATTTTGCTGCGGTGCCACCTGGGAGGGATAAATGGGATATCCAGCATTGATGGTTTCAAAAAACACCGTATTAATCCCCGTAGCAGCGAGATTGTCAAAAATCCGGGCTAGACCCTGTTCTGACCCCGCTCGCACAATGGAACCGCGATCTAACCAAATCGCGCGGATTTCCGGTTGAGCTAAAACGCCATTGGTGGGGTAGTTTTCCCAAAGTAGGTCGCGAATTTCCAGCCATTTAGCGCGAGCACCGGCATAGTCCTGTTCCTGAACTAATTGGGGGAATTCCAACAACAGCGATCGCGCCGTGGCGATCGCCTCATGAGTAGGAACAAACGCCTGTTCTATCTGGGCGATCGCCTCCCCAGTTTCTGCCTCTTGCTTCTCCCCCAACGCCACCAGGGATGCAGAAGCAACAGGAAATGTATCCGTCCTCTCCTGAGCCCTCTCTGAAGGAGCTTGCGGAGGACCTTGAGCATGGACCGAGGCGGTAATCAGAGCGCTTTCCACCCGTCCTAACAGATTTTCCAATTCTCGCCGCATCTCGATCGCCTGGAAGGAGGGAATCGGCAAAGACCCTTGCTCCACCATCAACCCCGGAGGGGCCGTTTCTTCCGCAGGATCTAACTCATCCAGTCCCAATTCTTCTACCTGGACCGTTCTCAGTTGGGAGGGAGTCGAACTCTGCGGAAGTGAGGGGAGAGTATCCCCAGGCGAGGGACGTGCCGGTGCTGGAACTGGACTGGTGGGTTGAGGCGGTTCTGGTGCTTGCCGTCGTTGCTGTTCCGCTTCCCGCAATTGTTCCGCTTCCCTGGGTACGGGAGACGATGGGGCTAGGGATGGGGGCGGGGGTGGAGGATTTTCCTGACCCGCTACCGTGCGATTGACTAGGGGTCCCCGTTGGACTTCCTTTCGCAGCAGGGCCGCCCGTAACCAGGCGCTATCATACTCCACATCGGCATGATTGCCCCACTCCCAGCCGAAAAACGTGGTGCGATCGCTAATCAGAACCGCTGGATTTCCCGGTGCAGGACCCCAGGTGGTCATCACTTCCGTGTTATAGCCACTCGGCGCTAAAATTCCCCCGGGAATGGCAATGCGGTTGACCTCTCGGGGAATCCAATTGGAGGAACAGAGCATTTCTGTCCGGCAATAGAGGGGTTCCATCGCCGTCGGTTGGGATAACTGACCTTGCCAAGTCCCTCCCAAGGTGGCGGTTAAAGCGTGACGAATCCCGGTTGCGGAGTTCACGCCTAATGGTCCAGAAACGATCACATGAACCCCTTGGCTGAGTAAACTTTCCAGGGCCAGGGCCTGTTCCACGGTCCAGGTGGAAATATTGGGGATAAACAGGACGGTAATATTGGCCTCTCGGGCATCCTCCAAGAGGCGATCGAATTCAATGGTCTCATAGACCAATCCTGCCGCCCGTAAGCGGGCATCGATCGCCTGCCACTGGCCTTGATTTTCCGGACTGCGGACCACCCCTAAGCGCAATGCTGAGTTTTCCGTCAGGGATTGGGAGGGAACTCGACCCGGGGTCGTTTCCGGTGCCGTTTGACTGGGGGATGTCTCCAGAATGCTGGTTCCCCCTGGAGTCTGCTGTGCGATCGCCCCCAGGACTGGGGTACTCAGTAGCCCCAAACTCGCCACGATAGTCCCCATGACCCATTGCCCTCGGTTGGGAAGCGATAGCCCCTTGCCCCCTTGGGAGTGGATGATGGGGTCGAGCCAGAGTTGCACCTTTCTCAAAGATTGTCCCAGATGATAACGGCGATCGCTCATCACACTGTTGTTCCTTATTCCTGCGTCAAGACAGTCAAGGAGCAATTCTAACAACTTTAGGCGCGAATCCGATAGAGTGGGTCCCTCATCCCCAAACCCCTTCTCCCGAAAAATGGCCTGAATTCCCAAATCATTGAGGGTCTACCAACCCTTAATCCATCAAAATCCTCAGCTAAAAACAGCACTATAGCGGTTCCTGGCTTTATTCAGTAGACTTCTTGCAAAATTCTTTAAAGCCCCCCTTCTTAAGGGGGGTTGGGGGGATCAATCCGGATTTTTGCAAGAGGTCTAGTTATTATCTACGGGATATCCGGTGAAGCGAGAATACTGCACCATTCCTGATTGACTAGGGTCGGATATGGCCGCCACTCCCTTAAGTTTTTTCTCGAAATAGATTAATCCACCAATCTCGTTTCCTACAAAAAAGCTCCCATGAATAAACTCATATTCAGGAATCTTAATGAGAAACAGATTTTGGGGGTCTTTCTTAAACAGTTTCTGAGTGATCATCGGGATGATTTCTTGCAAAAACCGATGCTCAACAGGTGCGCCAAAATCCAGGAATTCGGGATGGTCGATAAATCGGTCCATATAATAATTCCAGAACTTCCCTAAATCTTTGTCGCGATCTAATCTGATTTGAAGTTCTCTTAATTTATGCAGACTAAATGAGGGTTGGGGGTTAGACTTTGGCATGACTAATTTATCCTGATGATAAGATGGACTCCTGATTCCATAGATATCGGGAATGACTATAGCAACCCTAAATCATTTATGACTTCTGTACTCTCCCCTCTCCCCCTTTGGGAGAGGGGTTGGGGGCCGCCATCGTCCATTGCCAAACTGAATTAGACTAGCTATAGACTTCTTGCAAAATTACGGATTGATCCCCCCAACCCCCCTTAGTAAGGGGGGGGCTTAAGAGATTTAGGCAAGAGATCTACTGGATTGCGAGTTTGATATCCTCTGGGTGTTGCTTTTTAGGAGGCGATCGCCCCTTTGGGTATAGCGGGTGCGGACTGCTTTTTTGCCCCCAACCAAGCATCCAGGTTTCTGCTGTAGATCTCAGAGGGAACCGTGGGACCGAGCAAAAACCCGGGTTTCTGGGGTTTCCCCAGGGGGCGATCGGCAATTCGCCCTTTGGGTATAGCGGGTTAGCCCTGTCAAGGCGGTAAATTGAATGACGAAAAATCGTTATTTCTTGTAGGGGCGCAATGCTTGCGCCCTGAATTGGGCGCAAGCATTGCGCCCCTACAATCTACACACCTTGACAGGGCTAGGCTTAAGCAGCCTATTGTGACTGTAATGGCTTCAACATTAAAGGTACAGGCGGCAGAGCCGCCAAGAGTGCGTGACGCGGCAGAGCCACGTCACGAGAAATTTACATCAGTCCAAGGAGAAAAAAGATTGCGATCGCCTTTCGTCCCACATCAGGTATAATTAAAAACTGGCCTATTCCCAAAGAATGGGACCCGGAAAAATTGAGATTTTATTTGAGCCTTTATTTTTCCAATACATCGCCTAAGTAGCCCAACGATGCGCTACAATAAAGCGTTGTACCATTACCAGAAGATTACACAAACCTCAAGGAGGTGTGATTGTCAAAGTTCATTTTAAAAGTTCTCTGGTTAGAGGACAACGTCGCGATCGCAGTTGATCAAGTTGTGGGTAAGGGAACCAGCCCGTTAACCCGTTACTTCTTCTGGCCTCGGAATGATGCCTGGGAAGAACTAAAAAATGAGTTAGAAGCGAAGCACTGGATCTCCGAAACTGACCGCGTAGAGTTGCTCAACAAAGCCACTGAAGTCATCAACTACTGGCAAGAAGAAGGCAGAAGGCAGCCCATGATGGAAGCTCAGTCCAAATTTCCGGAAGTGGCCTTTACAGGTAGCAGCTGAAGCCCTGAGTTATCAAACCTTCAAAGCAGCGGATATCTCCAAAAAGATATCCGCTGATTGTTTTGCTTCAATCCCGGTGATCAAGATCACCCGAAGATGGGCCAAAGAATCAACCCCATCCTAAAAAGAGCAGTTACCATAGAGTTGAGCACTTACACTCAACAGGTTGACAGTTTATGACTGGTGTTGTTCAAGCTCCTCTAAATGCCGAGCAAGTTTATGTGTGGCTGAGGGGACTATTAACCATTGCCTGGGCAGATGGTCACTTCGATCAAGAAGAAAAAGACTTAATTGCGGAACTGACTCAGGAAGAATTAGAACCCTCAATTAACTTGGGTGAACTCCAACCCATCAAACCCCAAGATTTAGCGGCGGTTTTAGGCAACGAACCCATCATTGCCGAAAACTTCCTAAGAACGGCGGTTATGGTTGCCATAGCTGATGGAGTTTATTCCGCCAGTGAAGAGGAAAAATTATATGAGTTTTGCCACGCACTCGGACAAAACTCTAAAGTTTTAGAAGCCCTCCGCCATACCCTCTGGGATGGAAGACCTACTCAACCCAACGATTCCGAGGCGTCTACCTCCATCGAGGGGGCAGGGGCAGTCGGTCTGCACCCAGGACCCACACATCAGGGGGATGTCCTCTCCCCAGTGCGCCATTGGCTGGATGATCTGGAAATCCATGACCCCCGACTGGCTAAATTTCTCTGCAAAATGATCCCACCGCAATGCCCATTTGAACGAGATATTCATCTATTCGGCAATAAGGTGGTCCATATTCCCCCCCTGTGCCATATCAATCCGCTTTATGAGCAAATGGTGGGTTTACGCTTCCGCGCTTTATCCTACTTAGCGGATGAATGCGGGGAAGATGTCACCCCCTATTGCCAATAATCCCGACCACTCGCCAATGGCTCCAGAGTCCTTTGTTGAGGGGTTCAGGGTTTAGAACGAACTTACTTTTGACAAAGGACCAAGGACAATCATGCAATTCATCGATCGCGTAGAAATAGAAGTCGCTGGTGGCAAGGGTGGCGATGGCATCGTCGCTTTCCGCCGGGAAAAATATGTCCCGGCGGGTGGCCCCGCTGGCGGCAATGGCGGCAAGGGTGGTTCAGTCATTCTTAAGGCAGTGGAACATCTGCAAACCCTGTTAGATTTTAGATACAACCGCCGAATTGAAGGAGAAAACGGACAACGAGGCGGTCCCAATAATCGGACGGGGGCTTCCGGAGGCGATCGCATCGTTCAGGTCCCCGTCGGCACAATGGTTTATGACGCCACCACCGAAGAAGTCATCGGGGACCTCATCGAACCCGAGCAAACCCTAGTCGTCGCCGCAGGAGGAAAAGGCGGACTCGGCAACAAACATTTCCTCAGCAATAGCAACCGTGCTCCCGAATATGCCTTACCGGGACTTGAAGGAGAAGAGCGTTTTCTACGCCTAGAACTGAAACTCCTCGCTGAAGTCGGCATCGTCGGGAAACCCAATGCCGGTAAATCTACCCTAATCTCCGCCCTCTCTGCTTCCCGTCCCAAAATTGCCGATTATCCCTTTACGACTCTGGTCCCGAACTTAGGAGTCGTCAGAAAACCCAGTGGAGACGGCACCGTATTCGCGGATATTCCCGGATTAATTGAAGGGGCGCATCTGGGGGCCGGTTTGGGCCATGAGTTCTTACGCCATATCGAACGCACCCGGGTGTTGTTGCATCTGGTAGACATCACCGCACCGGATCCGATTCAAGACTATGAGATGATTCAGCAGGAG
>JAABSJ010000160.1 GCA_011390515.1 Oscillatoria sp. | reverse complement strand
TCGCGATTTCCTTGGGGAATATTGCCTTGCATTCGCACAAATACCGGAACATTGGGTAACCGTTTTAAGGCTTCTGTGGCCCCGGCCCAAGTTCCCCCTTCACCCACAGCGGAACTGACGATTAACGCATAATCAGCAGCGGCATAAATGTATTTGTTGCGCCCCATTGCATTGCCTACGGTAAATCCGGATTCGGGGTCGTAGGCGGTGACTAAGGTGAGTTTTTCCTCTCGAATTGCTGTTCTATATTGACTGGATACTGCGGTTTTGGTTAAGCTATGAGCTAGGATGCCTAGGGCAGTTCCTCCGGATGAAACCGCCCCTAACATCGCCACGGAATCCACCCCTTTTGCACCCCCAGAAACGATTTGGATATTCTGGTGAGCGCAGGTTTCGGCTACTTTTTGGCTGTACTCTTTTCCCTCCTCATCTAAGTCTCGGGAACCGACTACCGCCAATCCTCCGGCATCCAATAAGTTTGGATTGCCTACCCCATATAAAATGGCGGGGGAGGAATGTTTTAATTGCTGTTTTAATCGTTTGGGATAGAGCCGATCGCTGCGTGCTAAAATCCAAATTCCCTGATTAGTCCATTTTTCCACGGCAAAAGCTAACATCGCTCCCCGTTCTAATAATCCCAGCAGGCGATCGCCGGTTAATTTCCCCGGATTTGGCATCTTCTCCAACTGATTTTTTCCGGCATTGTCTAGTAAATCTGCCGGTTTAAGTTGATTCTCCAGTAACCATTTCGCAACCTGATTATATTCGCTCAGAGTTAGGGGTTGGGGTTCGGTTTGGCGACTTTGACCAAAGCTCCCACATAATAATAAAATCGCTTGGGTATCCGCAGGCAAAATATGAGTAGACATTGTTAAAATTTATCCTAATTTTATTCCAGGCAATTTAAAGCTAAAGCAAAGGGGAAAACAGGCCCACTCCCGGCATTTTTGAGTAACGCTGCCAGCAGGGTAAAAGTCCAGCGGGAATCCACCACATCATCCACTAATAAAACCGGCTCGTTCATGTTTTCCCAGGATAACACTTCAAAGGCTCTATCAAGATTGCGAACTTGCTGATAGCTGTTACTCATCTCTTTTTGTTGCTGGGTATGGCGAACTTTGCGAATCACTGGGACAAATGGCAACCCTAATTTATCCGCCAGTCGTTGGGCAAAATTCGGCACCAGTTCCGGTCGATTTAATGAGGGAACCGCTGTCACCCAGGTGGGGAAAGGTTGGGGTCGCCAGCGCTGAATCAAGGCGACTGATCCATCGACTAACCCCTCATCAAAATAGTTTTGCTCGTATTTTCCCACCTTCACCCGTTCTCCCCAACCGGCATCATTCCACAGAGACAGCGCCCTGCCTGCCTCTGCTTGCAGACTCAGAGGAATCTTGCCCTTCCAACCATATTGTAACAAAACATGAGAGGGCCACTGCTTGCGCGGTAAAATAAGTTGGTCACTGCGGCGCAGAAATATCACCGCTTGATTCAACAAGTCCAGGGAATATTCTTCGGATAATAGAGGATATCCTTGACATCCAGCACATTTGCCACAAGGGGCCGGATTGGGGTCATCTAACTCCCGAGCCAAAAACATCATTAAGCAGTCTGGACTCTGCATATATTGCTGCATTGTAGCTTGTTCGGCGCGGCGAATTGTGGTTAATTGTTCGATTTTTTGCCGGTCAATTTGATAGTTGACTGCGGTGGCATACCACTTAGATTTCTGCTTGATAACGGGAGAAGGAGTTTCCACCGATAGCATTTTTAAAACCTTGTCAATTTGACCCTTAGAAAGATTAAGTTGCTGTTCTAGTTGAGGAACGGAAAGACCTTCTTCGGCTAGTTCTAAAGCCAGTAATACATCGGCTACATGAGCTTGGGGAGGAAAAGCAGTTTTGATAAAATATTCGGTAATTTCTTCGTCTTCCGCTCCACTGAGGAGAATGCCATAAGCTTGGTCTACGGCTCGCCCCGCTCGTCCGACTTGTTGATAGTAATGGACAACAGAACCCGGTCGCTGATAGTGAATGACAAAGGCTAAATCGGGTTTATCAAATCCCATTCCTAGGGCAGTGGTGGCAACTAAAGCCTTGATTTGATTGTTGAGGAGTTTATCTTCTAGGATGAGACGTTCTGCGGATGATAAATCTCCGTAATAAGCAGCGGCATTAATCCCTTGCTGCTGCAACCAACGGGCCAATCTTTGAGCATCTCGAACCGTAAGACAGTAAATAATTCCGCTGCCTTGGATGCGGGGAAGATGTTCCGCTAACCAGGCCATGCGAGCCGCTTTTTGAGGTAAACTGATGTTTTGTAATTTTAAACTTTCCCGAGTGAGAGGGCCTCTAAAGACTTGCAGATTTGACCCTAATTGTGAGATAATATCGTTCACCACGCGGTTATTGGCGGTGGCAGTGGTGGCGATCGCAGGAATGGTAGGAGGCAGTGCTTGCAAAACGCGGACAATGCGGCGATAGTCCGGACGAAAGTCATGTCCCCAATCAGAAATACAATGCGCTTCATCAACGACAAATAATCCAATCCGTTGCGATAAAGGTGATAACACAGTATCGCGAAAACTTTCATTTGCCAATCTCTCCGGGGAAATCAACAGAACATCAACTTGTTCATTCAGGAGTCGAGTTTGCACTGTTTCCCACTCCTCAGAATTGCTAGAATTAATGCTATCAGCGACTACACCGATGCGTTGTGCAGCCTGAATTTGATTTCGCATTAAAGCGAGGAGGGGAGAAATTAACAGGGTTGGACCGGCACCGCGATCGCGTAAAATTCGGGTGGCTAAGAAATAGACCAAACTTTTCCCCCACCCCGTCCGTTGCACCACCAGCAGACGCGATCGCTCTTGAATCAGGCTTTCAATCGCCTCCCACTGTCCCTCGCGAAACTGCACTTGTTCATCATTCAAGGCTTGACGAAGCAGTTGTAAGGCGTGATGTTTCAAGGGAGTTGTCATAGCTGAGTACCGATGGATTGAATTTACCGCCGATTGGCTCGTTTTTCTTTCTCCAGATAAATCATAAAAATTCCCCATTGTCAAGATTTTTTTTGTGGCAATTATAGGGGGTTGATTATAAACTGTAGGGAGCATCTCCTGAAAGGTCGCCCTCACCCTAAATCCCTCTCCCTTTCAGGGAAGAGGGACAACAGGGTGAGGGCGACCTTTCAGGGGAGAAGGGGTTGGGGGATGAGGGCAAACTGTTCAAATTGAGATGCTCCCAAACTGCACCGTGAAAAGTTCTGTATAACTTCGTCCTCCAAAGTCTACGCCTGGATTCATCGGTGAGACTGCGTTTGAATGGTTAGTGTTCTCTCGTCTGGGGCATTCTGTTATGCAACCGAACCCTCACGATCACCAGTTATCTGAATGCAGTGGGACTGAGTGAATATGACTATAGCAATCCTTGCGTGCCGTTGTGGAAGACGTCGGGGGCCCCCAACATCAGGCGGCCCAAAGCATCCGAGGGGACATCGGGTGAGGTATAAATCCTGCAAGGAATGCTATATGACCATGCTTTCCATATCGAGGTAACGAATCACTCGACAGGGGTTTCCCGCAGCAACGACCCTCGGTGGCACATCTCGCGTCACGACACTCCCTGCGCCAATGGTAGAACCCTCTCCAATGGTAACCCCCGGACAGATAATCGCACCTCCGCCAATCCAAACATCGCTACCGATTTCCACCGGCAATGCAGACTCCCATCCGTCTCTGCGCTCAGTGGGATTGAGAGGATGAGTGGCGGTGTAGATTTGCACCTTGGGTCCAATCAGGATGCGATCGCCCAGTCGGACTGTATTGCAGTCGAGAATGACACAATCGTAGTTGATAAACAGGCGCTCCCCTGCAAAAATATTAAAACCGTAATCGCATCGAAACGGAGGTTTAACTTCCGAACCTGTTCCAATCCCCCCAAACAGTTCTTGGATGAGAGATTCTCGTTCTTGGGTGGCATCAGGAACGGAAAGATTGAAAGTATGTAAAATTCGTTGCGATCGCACAAGCAACTCCACAAGTTCTGGATCGCTTGCCAGATAAAGCTCTCCTGCCAGCATTCTTTGGCGCATCGATTTCTCGGAGTTCGATTGATTCATAGGTTATTCAAGGGATTCCAATCCATAAAACTGGCAAAAATGGGGTCAAATTAAGAAGTTAGCCCATTGAGACTGATGATAACCCAGATAGAATTAACAGATTCGCTGAAAAACTTGTTGAGAGAAACAGCCTCTCAATTAAAAGGAACCCAACGCCAGTTATGAATCAAGTTTACTATAAATTGCTGAAAGTCTGGCCGGTTATTGATTAAAATATTAGCCATAAAAAAACACGGAAACCTTTGATTCCGTGTTAGAAGTTGCACCGGATGTACAAGCGTTGGTTTAACGACTAATGTAGTGAACCCAAAACTGTCCATCGGGAATACAAGTGCGACGGATTAAATTGTAGGAGTAGTGCAGATAGGCACCGTTCCTGTCATTTCGATAACCCGTCGGGAACCATTCGCCATAAGGGTCATGAACGATAAATCCGTTAGCGTCAAAGCCGACTAAGACGATAATGTGACCAAAACTGGTGAAATAGCCGTGAATGACGCAGGGATTGCCACCGCGTAGGTGGTTTTGACAGCGTTCGATGGTTCCCCAGTAGGTAAAGTCATCTTTACGTTTATAGTCGCGGACAACTCGCGCTAAATGTTCAGGGTTATGACGGGAATATCCGCGATCGAGACACCAGCGATATAACTCATCTTCCATCTGGCGATAGCGATTGTCGTAGCGGGGAACGCCTAGATATTCCAAACACATGGCGATCGAGGTAACATTACAAGCGCCGCTGGGATTGTAATAGTTATCAAGCTGAGACCTAAAAGGCACATTTAATCGCACCGATCCCGCCGGTTGCTGCGGTTGAGTGAGGGTGCGGTTTCCTTCTATGAGTTGAACGTGCTCTTCAAAAGCATACCAGACTCGATTACCCCGAATCGCTTCTTGTAAGGTAATCCGATAATGACGGCGATGACCCCGTTCATAATTAGCCAGAGGAAAACTTTGACCTGCTTCTACACTAAATATCTCATTGGCTGTGAGTACAGAAGATTGCAGGGGTAAAGTTTTTAAAATCGTTTTCGTGGTGGTTTGTAGAGAAATTCTGGGAACCGATAAAGTTTGAGCCTGAACATTCATCAAGGCTGCAATGGTTTTTGGACCCAGAGCTTCTTGTTCTTCTTCAATCCCGTTGAGGTCCTGAAAGCGTTGATAAGCGGCGTTCGTCAGTTCCCCAAAAACACCATCAACGGGAGGAGTGAGTAATTTTAACTCCGTTAACCGCAGCTGAATCTCACTCGTTAAAACTTGATTATTTGCCACTTCACAGAGGGGGCAAATCTTGTCAATCTCCAGAAAAATGGAATTAGGCTTGTCGTTAGTTACGGTCATAATTAAAGAGTGGAGGGGTAAATTAAGGGTACAAAGACGCTGCCAATAGGTTCTAGCGCCTGTAATTTTATTGCGGAGAAAATATCGGTTGCTCCGGAAATTGAAGGGAACCTGAGTCCTGATTTAACCCCCGGGGGACAAAAGACCGAGGAAAGGGCTATAGCAATCCTAAATGATTTATACCTCACCCGATGTCCCCTCGGATGTTCTGGGCCGCCGACGAGAAAGGGGCCGCCGAGGTCTTCCACAACGGCACGCAAGGATTGCTATAGGACTCCTTGTGCAAGACGGGATTCTCATCGGTTCAATTCCCTCCGGTTGCCCCACGCTGGCCGATCGCCCTGCTATCGTGGAAAAGACTATCTTGTTAACCCACGCGATCGCCCACTTTTATGACAGAAAAAGCACGAATTTGTATCCTCGGCGGCGGATTTGGCGGTCTGTATGCCGCTTTGCGCTTGAGCGAGTTACCCTGGAACCCGTCCGGAACCCCCGAGATTGTTCTGATTGATAACAACGATCGCTTTTTGTTCTCCCCCCTCCTCTACGAGTTGCTCACCGGGGAATTGCAATCCTGGGAAATTGCGCCATCCTTTTCGGAACTGTTGGCAAATACCCGAGTGCGCTTCCATCAAGGCACTGTCTCCGAAATTGACCTAGAGAACCGACAAGTCCATTTAGAGGATGGAGTAGAATTCAGTTATGATCGCGCAATCTTGGCCCTCGGCGGAGAAACTCCCTTAGATTTAGTCCCCGGATGTGCCGATTATGCCTTCCCCTTCCGCACCATTGCCGATGCCTATCGTCTGGAAGAACGACTGCGCCTCCTAGAAGCATCCGACAAAGACAAAATCCGCATCGCCGTCGTCGGTGGCGGCTATTCTGGGGTGGAATTGGCTTGTAAACTGGCCGATCGCCTCCAAAACCGATGTCGTCTGCGCCTGGTGGAAAGGGGAACAGAAATTCTGCAAACCTCTACCGAATTTAACCGCGAAGCAGCCACAAAAGCCCTAGAAGAACGGGGAATTTGGATTGATTTAGAAACCACCAGCCAAGAAATTACCGCCGACACCATTTCCTTGTTATATCGAGGACAAGTAGACCCGATTCCGGTTGATGTGGTGATTTGGACCGTTGGCACCCAAGTGGCGTCCGTGGTGCAAGCCCTCCCCGTAAAGCATACTGAACGGGGTCAAATCGAAGTGACGCGGACCTTACAGGCGATCGACCATCCCGAACTATTTGCGATCGGGGACCTCGCCTATAGTCTCGATGCCAGCGGACAACCTGTCCCCACCACGGCACAAGCAGCCATGCAGCAAGCGGATTATGCCGCCTGGAATGTCTGGGCCTCCCTGAGCGATCGCCCCCTTCTCCCCTTTGAATATCAAGGATTAGGCGAAATGATGACCTTGGGGATTGATAATGCCACCTTAACCGGATTGGGCATCAAATTAGAGGGTCAAATGGCCCACCTCTTACGGCGTTTAGCCTATCTCTATCGGATGCCCACATTTGACCATCAGCTTAAAGTCGGCTTAAACTGGATTACTCAGCCCGTGCGTGAGTTTTTCTCTCAATCCGGTTTACCCCGTTAACCTAACCTGATGTCCCAACCTTCGGTAATTTTTTTCGATGCCGCCGGTACCCTCTTTGGAGTCCGTGGCACTGTCGGTGCAGCTTACGGAAATTTTGCCCGTCGCTTTGGGGTCGAAGTTGACGATCGCCTGTTAAACCAGGCATTTTTCGACAGTTTTGCCGCCACAGAACAGGCGGCATTTCCAGGAGTCTTGCCCACCGAGATTCCCCGTCTGGAATTTCAGTGGTGGGAGGCGATCGCCACGGATACCTTCCAACGCGCTGGAGTCTTCCACCAGTTTGCTGATTTTTCCACCTTCTTTAAGCAACTGTACGATTACTTTGCCACCGCTGACCCTTGGTTCGTCTATCCGGACGTGCGCCCCACCCTCGAATCCTTGCATTCTCAAGGCATTCAACTGGGAGTTTTGTCCAATTTTGACTCCCGACTCTACTCCGTCCTAGAGGCATTGGATCTGGCCCAATTCTTTGATTCCGTCACCATTTCTACCCTCGTGGGGGCTGCAAAACCAAACCCGCCGATTTTTGCGGCGGGTTTAGAAAAACATGGCTGTGCAGCGTCTGACGCATGGCACATCGGCGATAGCTATCGGGATGATTATCAAGGGGCGATCGGCGCTGGGTTGCGAGGACTCTGGCTGCGGCGCAACCCCTAGCGAGGCTTACTAAAGGTAGCAGGTGAGTTGCTGGGATTCCATTTGTAGCTGTTCAATCAAGTTTTCATTCCCCAGCATCCTTGCCGCTTGCATCCGGCGTTCTAAACTCCGACAAATGTTATTGCGGTGAAGTTTGGCAACCTCTTCCATCACCTTGTCCGCCGGTTGAGCATCCATCAGGGTCCTCACCTGCCGAGTCTTGGGGCCTACGGGTGCCACTGAAGTGCTCAAAGGTTCCCCAGAATTAGACCGAACGCCCCGATAGCTTAACTCATAGCGGGTTGCCGGGACAGGAATATGCCGGGGATAGCGCACTTGCCAATCATTCCCCCGATATTTCCCCCCAATTTCTCCCTCCATAAGATTAAAGCTCTGGGGCTCCGAATCGTAGCCAATTCCGCGATAAGTTAGTTTCATATCTTTGTTCCTGTTCTAAATTAAGTGGATTTACTAAAGTTGGGAGAGGGGCCGCTTTTTGGCCTTCCCCTCTCTTTCTGTATTATATTTTACCGTTTTGATGAAATATGGGTTTTGTTAATAAAACTTAACAATTTGAGATGTTTTCTGATAAATGGGCCTCTCCCTAGTTTACGACCCAGAAAGCCTTGATCCCTGACCCGAACGAAAAAAAAGGCCCCCTAGAGTAGGTTGGTGTAGAAACGGAAGAAACGACTTCCGTCGTTACTACAAACAGGGGATAAATCTCTTCGTTCGTAGTCACGACTTTAGTCGTTTCCGGGCGTTAACCTCCTGGAGGAACCCTAGACTCCACCCACACCAACAGGCGATCGCCACCCCCCATAAGAAAGAAACGACGGACGTCGTTACTACAAACAGGGAATAAATCTCTTCGTTTGTAGTCACGACTTTCGTCGTTTCCGGGCCTTAAATCTTACGGTTCGCTCATTTTTGACCCTACTCCCTAAGATGGGAAACCATAAGAGAAGGATGACCAGAAGTGAAAGGGAGTGGACCCTCATAATCTGCCAAGTTCGGATAAATCTTTAGGGGAATATAGCAGTCCTAAATCAGTTGTGGAATGCCCTCACCCCTTTCTCCTTGGCGGCCCAAAGGGGGCCGTCGTCGGTTGGGGGTGACGGCATAAATCATTTAGGATTGCTATAGTTTAGACTAAAAAATGCTCACCTTAATCTGGACTTGTTGAGGGAACTCTTTCTCTCTTTACCTCTCCTGCCATTTTTGAATAAACGCTCTGCTGTTTTCTAGTCAGAAGGAGAGGATTGAATTGCCATCTTTTGGACTTTTTTAAAAAATGAGCAAACCGTAAGTTACACGAGAACGAGCGGGTGAATTTAACTGGGCTGTGAATTTCAGTTACTCAGGGTTGAGCGCTTTGGTCAATGCGGGGTAATGAACCGGCGCTCTAGGAAATTGCGACAAAGAACATTAAAAATTGTTTAAAAAACGTCCGATATTGGAGAATCTTCTGTTAAATGTAGAGTAAGGCAGTTTAATGCCGCGTGGAAAGCACTCAGTAGACCTCTTGCAAAAAAAAGGATTGATCCCCCTTTCCCCCCCTTAAAAACGCCAATCGGCTTTAAAGAATTTTGCAAGAAGTCTAGTAATGATGGTGGCAACCGTCAGAGATTCCCGGAGCGAAAACTGCCCAATGCAGTCAAAAGAGAAAACGGGTGCAGAATGATGCGTCAACAACGGCTCAATGGACGATTCTTAGGAAGAGGAAATCGAGGTGCGGGGGTGGCGGGTATCGTGAGAGGGACGCCTCGGGCGATCGCCAATTCACTTTAACCCACTTCAACTGGAACCCCCGATCCATACAACCTAAGAAAAAATGCCGACGATCCTTCTTCTCATATCCTCTCCCCTTCTCCTCTATGTAATTGTCAGTTCCCTGGTACTCACGCCGATCCTTTATCTTTACCACCACAAGCAAAAGCAACAACAGGAGTTCCGCAAGCGCTTTCCCCTCACCGATGACATGAAGGAGTGTTCCGTGAGATACCTATCTCCTGACATTCCCCAGAAAAGATCCCTCCTACAATTTCCCAGGTTACCAGTCACGCTTCAATATAGCCGCGATGGGGCCTGCTGTGTGATTCCCCAACCCGGAGGCGAATTCCAAACCGTTGAATTTGACCGCAGTGCCTCCGTTACCTTATTAACGCCAACAACATCCTGGTCAAGAGAATTTACTCCCGCAATCCGGTTTTTCCAGAACAATCAAGTCTATTACTTAATTGCCGCTCGCGATGCGGAGAGATTGGGAGGAAATGCACGGATAACCCAACAACTCTTTGCGGATTTACAGCTCATTTTTCCCAGCCACAAAATAGAGGTAAACCCGCCAAATACATCGCCCATGTTGATGGTCGTCTTTCGCCTAGCACTGGGCACGATCGCGGCAGCGATTTACATGGGGATTCGCTTTGCTTTACTCCAAGGTCCTACCCTCGTCGCCACCACCGATGCCTCGGATGTATTTACCGCCACCAGTCGTTATCTCTATCAGCTCGATTCCGAAGGCAACTTTCAAAATAAATACGCCCTCAATTCCCTCGGAATTGAGGATGAAATTACGGCGCTTCATCCCATAAATGCCCAAGAATTGATGATTGGCGATTGGAAAACAGGCACCATAAAACGCTGTCACCTCAAGGAAAATCGTTGCGAAACGTTACCCGGATTGAAGCGCGATGCTGACCAACTTGTACCCTTTCTTCGGTCTTTTAAATTTGTGGTTTCTCCCAAACACCAACTCATCTATGTCACAGATACCGCGAGCCATCGTCTGGTGGTGTTAGATTTGCAGGGACGAGAAATTGAAAGCACTCGCGGTGAAGGGGTGTTGTTATGTTATCCCAATGGGGCAATTTTGACCAACCCTGGACAATTAGCGATCGCCGATACGAATAATTTAAGAGTGCTTACCTGGTCTACCGACGCCGTGGGACGCAACCTAAAACCCGATCGCAGTATCGATATGGTTCAATCCCCCAAACCAGAAATCCGCTGCGTCCCCAACGACAAACCGAGAAATAAAACCTCCTGGTTTCCCAGCATGATGGGGGTGGTGAATTCTCAACTCGAAGTCCGCGAATATGAAATCGAATCCGAACCGATCGCATTACCTGTGGCGCACTCGGATCGGATATTCCCCACCTTTATCCAACAAGACTATCGCGGATTTTGGTGGGTTGTACTGGAAAATGGTCGCTTGCAAAAACAAGATTTGCTGCGGTTCGATCCCGATTGGAACAATCCAATTCGCGTTGACTTACCGCCGGATAGAGAGATTTCTCATATTGCCACCGGACCGAACCGACTGATTTTTACCGATAGCGATCGCTATCAGTTATTCTCCGTCTCCCTTACGGATCTCACCGTAGAGGAATTTGGCGATCGAGAATTCCATCGCCTGATGGAAAGAGAAATCGCGAACAAATTGTCTTTTCAACGGGAATATAACTTCTTGGTTAAGATTCTCCTGACTTTCCTAGTCTTGATTCCGTGGTTGCTCATCTGGAATCGGCGACAACTCTTTGTCGAAATCGCTCGCTTGGATCCGATAGTCGAAAAGTGAGCGCGAGGGCCAATCTGGGTTGCGATCGCCGTAGTGAATGACGATTGAATCCCCCCATAAATGCTGTTTAGACAAGATCGGTAATGATGGCTACTTCTCTACTTCTCTACTTGCTGATTTGGAGTCCCATTCTGGTGACGTTTGCAATTCACCTTTATAACCAGGAAAGGCAACTAAAGAGATTGCGAAAGCGCTTTTCCCTCCAGGGAGACATGAGAGAATGTTCCGTGGGGTATATGTCTCGCGACATGATGATATTACCCGTCACATTCCGTAAATTTTCTATGGCACGAGCCACGCTGCAATATAACCGAGATCGCGCCCGTTGTCTGATTCCCCTCCCTGGAGACCAATTCCAAATCCTTGAATTTGACCGCACTACCTCTGTTACCTTATTAAACCTAAAATCCAGGGTAGTAACCTACCCCACAATAATTCGCTTTCTCCATAACAATCAAACCTATTACTTCACCGCCTACCAGAATTATGGTGGGCTGCAACGACAACATCCAGGCAAAACCCAACAACTTTTCGACCAGTTAAAGCTAATTTTTAAGAGCCAAGAAATCTCGCTCGTTCCGTCAAATCCGTGGAAAAAATGGGTTGGTTTATTATTTGCCTGCGTGGCACTGGCCAATATTGCTGGCGCGATTTACGCTGGGAATCGCTTCGCTTTACTCCAAGGTCCAACCCTCGTCGCCACCACTGACGCCTCGGAAGTATTTACTGCCACCAGTCGTTATCTTTATCAGCTCAATTCCCAAGGTCAAGTTCAAAATAAATACCCCCTTAATTCCCTAGGCATTCCGGATGAAGTTACGGCAATTCATCCCCTAGAAGGTGACCGATTGCTGATTGGCGATGGGAAAACTGGAACCCTAAAGGAGTGTCAACTGGATCGAAATCTTTGCCAGACATTACCCGGATTTCAGGGGGATGCTGAAGAAGGGTCTTTCTCTTTGGGTCGGTATTTTAAATTTGTGGTTTCTCCGCAACAAGAACTCATCTATGCCACAGACCGAGAAAAGCATCGTCTGGTGGTGTTAGATTTGCAGGGACGAGAAATTGAAAGCACCCGAGGTGAAGGGGTGTTGCTATGTTCTCCCAATGGTGCAACCCTGAGCAACGCCGGACAATTAGCGATCGCCGATACTAAGAATTCCAGAGTGCTTACCTGGTCTACCGACGCCGTGGGACGGAACTTAACACCCGATCGCAGTATTGATATGGTTCAATCCCCCAAACCGGAAATCCCCTGCGTTACTCCCGAACAATCCCCCTTGGAAATCGAACCCAAACCGATCGCCTTACCAGTGGCGCGCATGGGTGGAATTTTCCCCACCTTTGTCAAACAAGACAATCGCGGGTTCTGGTGGGTTGTGCTGGAAAATAGCGACTTTGAACAACAAGATTTGCTGCGGTTCGATCCAGATTGGAAAAATCCAATTCCCGTTTACTTGCTCCAAGGGAGAGAGATTTCTCATATTGCCATCGGACCCCAACAACTGATTGTCGCCGACAGCGATGGCTTTAAATTATTCTCCGTCTCCCTCACGGATCTCTCCGTAGAAGAGTTTGGCGATCAACAGTTTAAGCGCCTGATGCAAACCGAAAGAAGGGCAAAATTCGATTTACTTTTGGTTTCTATGTTGTTGAGCAGCTTTACCCTGGTGTTACTCATACCCTGGCTTTCATTGCTGGTTTTCTGGAATCAGCGACTGCTGTTAGGCGAAATCGCTCGCTTGGATCCGACTCTGAAATAATTGAGTGTCAGTGTTTGGGGTGCGATCGCCATCCCATTGGAGCAAAATGCCGAGAAACCCCGACTGGAAAATTATGGCTTCCCGGCAGTGGTTAGGAATGAAAATTTAATAACACAAATAAGGTATAATAAACAAATGAGTGAATATCAATGTACTTGACATTTTATTCTTGGGGTAAAAATTTATCCTGATTCGATGTCAACCTTGTTTATTTTGCTGATAATTGATGGATTGCTTTCAGTCATTTTCTTTAGGTAAATTTATGTATTATTCTTCTGAAATTACTGCTCAGATGCAGAAAATTTATCAATCTTTGTCCGAAAAGGACCGGCGAAGATATGCAGCAATAGAAGCCCAAAAACTTGGGAATGGTGGAATTAGTTACATATCCCGAATTTTGGCAGCAGACAGAAATACAATAGCCAAAGGCATTAAAGAATTAAAAAGTGAATCAGACCCTACTTTTAATCAACAAAGAATTCGTCGAAAAGGAGGAGGAAGAAAAACTAGCGAGTCTCTCCTACCTGGGTTGGATGAAACTTTTTTAGAAGTCTTAAAAATGTATACCGCAGGCAGC
>JAABSJ010000159.1 GCA_011390515.1 Oscillatoria sp. | reverse complement strand
AAAGAGAACGACTGAAGTCGTTACTACTAACAATTGAAGAGAACGACTGAAGTCGTTACTACTAACTAGGGAAAGAGAACGACTGAAGTCGTTACTACTAACTAGGGAAAGAGAACGACTGAAGTCGTTACTACTAACTAGGGAAAGAGAACGACTGAAGTCGTTACTACGAGCATTAGAAGAGAACGACTGAAGTCGTTACTACTAACAATTGAAGAGAACGACTGAAGTCGTTACTACTAACTAGGGAAAGAGAACGACTGAAGTCGTTACTACGAGCATTAGAAGAGAACGACTGAAGTCGTTACTACGAACTAGGGAAGATAATGACTGAAGTCCTTACTACGAACAGGAAGAAGATAAAGACTGAAGTCGTTACTACGAACCGGGGAAATTTCCCTTTTATTCTTTTCCTTCCCCTGTTGAGGGATGGTTTGGGATGAGGTTGGATTTAGGCTACCTCAGAAAGCTGCTGATCTTCATGTTCTATTTTGAAGACATTGGCATAGAGGTTGGCGACGATTTGTTTGCCTTGTTGAGTCAAATTGAGGTAAGCCAGAGCCTGGGTAATAAAGGGAAAAACGCCATACCAGTAGAATTTGGGATAGTTCCGACGGAGGTCTCCGGGATGGCGGTAGTTGAGCTTTTTATTCGCCCCGGTTTCATCAAACTCATAAAATAAGGCCGCAATTTTTTGCAAGTAGCGGGGATCGCTTAATTGACCAATGAGATCTGCTGCTCTAACCATTCCGGCATAATTAAAGGTATCTTTATGATCTTCATCTGCTGGAACGGGAAAGCGCGTGAGTTCGATATTGCGTTTAATGATTTCTGCATCAATGAGGCGGTGACCTCCGAAACGTTCGGAGATGAAAAGTTTGCCGCGATCGACGTGATAGGGGGTTAAACTGGCATCGGTAGAGCCAAAGGGAATGGGTACTTTCAGGCCATCTCTGCCGGTGGCATAGAGTCGTTTGCTATCTTCATCTTGGCGACAGACGCCTTTAACGTAGCCAATATCATGACACAACAAGGAAATAATGAAATGCAGCCAATCTTCGCAGGATACGCCCCCTTCTCGAATATGTTTACCGCGCAGGATTTCTTGTCCGACTAAGGTTACCAAGATGGTATGTTCTACGTTGTGATACAGGGCATCACTGTTGGCAATATTTTCTAATGCCATACCACCGGCCCAAGCGATTATTTCGGCATAATCCGGTTTATATCCTCCGTAGGTCCGATGGTAGCCTTCTTGTAGGCGGTCCACGAAAGCTTCAATGAGTAGTGCTGTTGAATTAAACATCTTCCGTCTTCTCAATCAAACTAAGTCTTAAAGTTGGGGCAGGGTTCTTGACCACTCAGAGGGCTTTTAAGATCGGACCCCCCCAGAATTGGGGGTCTATCGCCTTTCCCTCTGGATTGGGCTTGGAGGTTGGAGCGACATTCCGCCTGGGGAACATCAGGGGTGAAACCCACTGATTGCCAAGGCGGATTTCGAGATTGAAATGGCTGGGTTCCATTCGGTTTAGGGGGACACCCAGTCCACCCATTGTTTTGAGGTTTCCATAAATGCTTCTATTATGAATTAAACCCGATCCAGATGATGTGATGCGAGTCATTTGACCGATGTGACAATGGAGTTGTCTCTGGAGGGCCTAAAGCCTAGAATCGGCTGAATTCGAGGGGGATGATGACGGCTAAAAAGATTTTTTGACTCAAAAATGAAAAATTCATGACATTAAATTGATCGCTGTGGGATTAGAGATTCTCTCCTGGGGTATCGATGGACCCCCGGGAGGAAAGGTCTGACTGTTCGGGGGATGGAATATCTGAAAGGGTCTCCGGTAAAAAGTTCCGGCTCTGCTTAAGATTTGGGTCACCTGACCCAACCCATGTCGAGGTTTGGTTTCTAAACCCTCTGTCTGTGGGGGCTTGGAGACCAAGCCCCTACGGGGTTGATGAGTCGGGGAGAGGAGGTAGGGGTTTGGTTTCTAAACCCTCTGTCTGTGGCGCTTGGAGACCAAGCCCCTACGGGGTTGATGAGTCGGGGAGAGGACCTGTAAGATCGCAGGTTAGGGAACTCCCCCGGGGTCTGTGGTGGATTGCACCAGGGGGAGTTCGATCACGAACTCTGCGCCTTGATCTGGGGTGGAATTGCAGGAGAGTTGTCCTCCATGTTTTTGGACGACTATCTGGTAACTAATGGAGAGTCCCAATCCTCTGCCTTTGCCGACGGGTTTGGTGGTGAAGAAGGGGTCAAATAAGCGCGATCGCCCTGATTCGCTGATCCCGGGACCATTATCTTTAATCCGAATCAACAGGGTTTGGTGATCGGTTAACACCGTAGAAATCTGAATCGAAGGCACGAACTCAGGGGCGTTGGGATTGGCTTCCTGAGCTTTGAGGCGATCGGGTAAGATATCGCTTAAAACATCAATAGCATTATTTAAAAGATTAAAAAACACTTGGTTCAGTTCGCCTGGATAACAGAGAATCGGTGGGATTGGCCCATACTCTTTAATCAATTCAATCTCTTTTTCCTCAGCTATTTTAAATCGGTGTTTCAATAAAATCAGGGTTGTGTCTAAATTTTCATGAATATCAACCTTTTTCACTCCGGCTTCATCCATGAGAGAAAACTTCCGCAAAGACAAGACAATTTGATTAATCCGGTCTGCTCCTGCGGAAATTGAAGTCATCATTTTTCTTAAATCGTCATTTAAGAACTCAAAATCTAACTCTTCCATTACTTCTTGAACTCTCTCATTGGGGGGTTGTTCTTGTTGATAAATTTCCAGAAGATTGACTAAGCTAGAAATGGCAGTCTGAACATGAGAGATATTTCCATAGATAAAATTAACTGGATTATTAATTTCATGAGCAATTCCGGCGACTAATTGACCCAAGCCCACCATTTTTTCATTTTGAACTAATTGGACTTGAGCATCTTGTAGATCCGTTAAGGCTTGTTCGATTTTTTGCTTTTGATGGCGCATGATGGCTTCTGCCTGGAGTCTTGCCGCATCAGCCTGTTTGCGGGAGGAAATATCCCGGGCGATCGCCAATACCTCTGATGGGCCACTTTTGACATAGCGAACCTCATAAGAGACCCACCGATCTTGATTTTTATCCCGTTGAATATATTCCGCAAGCTGGAGTTCTGAAGTCCGGAGGGTTTGCTGCACATAATGCATAATCCATAAGGCTAAATCATTGGATAAAACCTCATTAATATGCTTTCCTACAAAACTAGAATCAGCAGCTAACAATTCAGAAATTGGAAAAATATTTTGAGCCAAATCATGACTCTTTTGGGGAGCATTACCGGACTGATTCTCTGGACTGTCTGCGATGTCATCGGGACCCTCCAAAGAGGGGCTACGATAATCTAAGAAAAATCCATCATCGCCAATGCGAAACATCACATCAGGAATCGCATTGACCAACGCGAGGTTTTTGGCTTCAGTGATCTCCAGAGAGCGTTGAGCCTTTTGACGCTCGGTAATTTCCTGTTCTAGGCAGAGATTTTTTTCTTGAAGATTAATCTGAAGTTGGCGTAACTTTAAATGAGTTTGAACTCGGGATAAAACCTCTGCTTCTTGGAAGGGTTTAGAAATATAATCGACCCCTCCGGCTTCAAAGGCTTTGACTTTATCCTCAACGTCATTCAAGGCACTTAAAAAAATCACGGGAATTTGGCGAGTGGCTTCCTGCTGCTTCAAGCATTTGCAAACTTCATAACCATCCATCCCCGGCATCATGACATCCAGGAGGATTAAATCAGGCAAGGCATTTTTACAGACGGTTAAAGCCATGTCTCCCTTCAAGGCTTTACAAACCCGGTAGCCATTATCGCTCAATACAGAGGACAACAGGCGGACATTATCTGGAGTATCGTCTACTACCAAAATATTGGGGCGATTGTTGTGGGATTCCCGGGATTTATTTAATTCACCTAGAGCGTAGTTCATGCCTCCTCCTGTTCAGTTAATTCAATAATCATTTCAAAATCAAAGTTTTTGGTTAATTCTCTCAAGGTATGAGCGAGGGGGCTATTTTCTGCTGGAATGAGTTCCAGTAATTCAAAAATTCCTTCGTCGTACCCTTGAGAAGCAAATTGATAAAGATTGGTGACAAATTCTGGAGGCATTTGAAATAAATATTGTTTAATTTCATCTCGATTTAATAGGTGGGTTCTGGAAGATGATTCTTGGGTACAGGGAGGATTTTTGGGGGCATAACGATAGCTAACCCCTAGATGAGTGGATATTTTGTCTAGGAGGACTTCTTCTCGAAAGGGTTTGTGCAGAAAGTCATCACAACCGCAAGCCAAAATTCCTTGTCGTTCTTCTTCAAAAGCGCTGGCGGTGAGGGCGATAATCACAGTTTCCTGTCCTTTGAGACTGGCTTTAATCTGTTGGGTTGCTTGATAGCCGTCTAGTAGGGGCATCCGCATATCCATACAAATCAAATGAGGGTCCCAACTGGACCAGAGGGCGATCGCCTCTTGACCATTTTCGGCTTCGTGCACTTCAAAGCCAATCTCAGAAAGCAGGGTCACTAAAAACCGCCGATTATTAACTGCATCATCGACGACTAAAATCCGATAGCGTTCCTGCTCACAGTCTAACCCAATCACTTGTCTAGGAGTTTGAACCGGAGGTTCTGGGGTGGCGTTGATTTCCAGAATTTGAATCTCAAAGCTAAACACTGTCCCCACTCCCACGGTGCTACTGACATGAATATCTCCTCCCATTAATTGGACAAATTTGCGACTAATCGGCAATCCCAATCCCGTGCCTTCCTGGGATTTCCGTCCCGTTTCGGTTTGGGAAAAGGGTTCAAATAGCTGATTCATTTCTTCCGGTGCAATGCCGGATCCAGTGTCGGCGATTTCCACGCAGAGAGTAGATAAAGTTTCGGAGGAATTCAGGGCATTATTTGAATTATGATTTAAATCGGGTTTCAGCTTGGCCCGCAAGGTTACCCCCCCAGAGTTTGTGAATTTAATAGCATTCCCTATCATATTAATTAAAATCTGACGCAATTTGCTTTCGTCAGATTTTATCATTTCCGGCAGGTTACTATCCAATTCAAAACTCAGGTGTAAGCCTTTGGTTTGGGCTTGGACCTTCAGCATGGCTTCTAGGTTTTTGAGCAAGGAAATCAAATGAAATGAAGTCGGGTTTAATACGGTTCTACCGGCTTCAATTTTCGACATTTCCAGAATATCATTAATTAAGGAGAGTAAATGTTCTCCAGCTTGATTGATAATTCTCAAGTGTTCCTGGTGTTGCGGGCGATCAGATGAATTGCGGTTCATCAGTTGGGTGAATCCTAGAATTGCATTGAGTGGGGTTCGCAATTCGTGACTCATGTTCGCGAGAAATTCACTTTTAGCTTGGTTAGCTGCATCGGCAGCGATCGCCGCTTTTTGGAGGGCTTCTGATTGCTTCTGGGTTTGTTCGAGCAATTCCGCTTGCTGCAAGGCAACTCCCAATTGATTGCCAATTTGGATGACAATCTGCCGATCGCTTGGTTGCCACTGTCTCGGGCGATCGCTTTCATACGCGGCTAACAATCCCCAGAGTTTGGACCCGCAAAAAATCGGGACAATCATGTAAGCTCTAACCTTAAATTCCTCTAATCGGGCTAAGTAACAAGGGCTAAAGTTACGCTGATAAATGTCTTCTACTACCAAGCAACTCTCGTCTCGATTAAAAGCAGCCCCTGTCGTCTGGATCAGATGGGTATCATGCCATTCTAAGCAAGAATTAATCAGCGCTTGCATCTGGCAATTTTGCCCGGGAGCCGGTTGCGCGGATAGGTGCAGAGATTGGCGGTTTCTTTGCAAGACGGAAACCCGTTGTGATGTGACCGCTTCCGAGACAAATTCTCCACTATAGTCCGGATTAAACCGATAAATAGCAACAATATCACAGCTTAAACATCCTTGCAATTCTTCCGTGGTGGCTGCAAAAATTGTCCCTAAATCCAGGGATTGACGAATCTGCTGGACTGCAGCAGCGACGGCTTTTTCCCGTTCGGCACTTTCCCGCAAGGCGGCTTCACTTTTTTTGAGGTTGGTAATATCCGTTGCGGTGCCTAAGAGTTGCTTAACCCTGCCATCTTCTGTTCTGGCGAAAATCGTTTCCCGAGCTAAAACAGTGCGCCATTCTCCCTGAATATTTCTCATCCGATATTCCAGCTCAAAAACGTCTCCCTCTTGAGCTTGGGAGAGGTTTTGAAAATGTTCGGGAATTTTGGCCAAGTCATCGGGGTGAATCAGGGTGGGTAACAAATTATTACCCAAGTTGGCAATTTCTTCTTTAGAATAACCCAGCATTTCGGCGATTTCTCGGTTGACATAAATATTCCGATTTTCTAAAATATCGTAAATATATAAGAAATTTGGAGAAGTATCGGCGATATTCTGTACGAAGCGTTGGCTGGCTTGGAAGGCTTCTTCGGCTTTTTGGCGCTCAATCAGTTCAGCCTTGGCTTGCTCAAATAGGGTGGATTGTTGAACGGCGATCGCCAGTTGTCCGGCAATAGATCGCAGGGATTCGATTTCCGAGGGATGCCATTCTCGGGTACGTTGGCAATGATGGGCAATCAGTAAACCCCACAAATTTTGGTCTTTTAAAATGGGAATGACCAGTTTAGCCTTAATCTTGAGGGTTTTTCTTAATACCGCTAAACCGGGTAAATGTTGAACTAAATCGGTATCTTCAATGGCTACAATTTCCCCTTGGGTGTAACGGGTTCGTTCCTCTGGGCTAAACTGTTCCTGGGGAAAAGTATTCCCGTTAATTTCACGCACCAGCGGATTGGACGAGTGGGTAACCATGATGCCAGTGCCATCGGGGTCAACTCGGTAGATTAACACGCGATCGGTGGATAAAAATTGGCGAACTTCGTGGGCAGCCGTTGTTAAAACTTCTTCTAAATTTAAGGAGGAGCGAATCCGTTCTTGAATGGCATTGAGTAATTGCTCGCGCTTGAGTTGTTGTTCCAGGGCGATTTCTGCTTGCTTGCGATCGGTGATGTTAAAACTTGTCCCAATCAGACGGTAAATGCGATCGCGACTGTCAAAAATTGGGCTTAAATGGGTCAGCCACCAACTATCTTGGCCCTCTAAGGGCAGCTTTTCTTCATAGGTGATCCGTTCCTTCGTGGCGATGCAATGCTGATACCGCTGCATCACTTCCTCGGCGACGGCTGGAGGCAACAGTTGTTCTGGAGTAGTCCCGCTCATTTCTTCCGCAGAAATCTGCCAAATCCGTTCATGAGTGGGATTACTATCAAAGTAGCGAAATGTGCCATCGGCCAAGATATCCACAATAAAAATTGCCGTTTCTACCCCTTCATAAATGCTGCGTAAAAACTGTTCACTTTCTCTCAGGCAGGCTTCGGATCGAATCTGTTCAGTGACATCTTCAAAATAGACCGAAATTCCATCCTTCGCGGGATAAGCATGAATTTCAAACCAGCGATTCAGGGGGGGATAAAATTCCAGAAATTCCCGGCTCCTGTTTTCCCGAACCACCCGGTGGTATTCCTCATAAAATCTCCCCTGCCTCGCTTCGGGAAATTCGACCCAGAGACTTTGCCCAATCAGTTCTTCTTGGTTTCTTTCAAAGAGGGCTTCGGCTTGGGAATTAATATAGGTAAATCGCCAATTGGAGTCGAGAGAAAAGAAGGCATCTTTAATACTTTCTAAGATATTCGTCACCCGATTTGTGGCCGCTTCAGCTTCGGCGCGGGCGGCTTGTTCGCGATCGATCAGTTGCAGGCGTTCTTGCTCAGTCTGTTTGCGATCGCTGATGTCTCGGACGATGGCTAAAATCGATTCCACTTCCCCATTGTTTCCCAACTCGGGGACAATCCGGGCAAACCACCATTTCACGCCCTCTACTCCAGGCAGTGCATATTCGAGGGTCTGTTCATTCCCGGTTTCAAAGGCTTGTTGCAGCACCGCAATCCACTGGGATGCTACGGCATCAGGGAACCCTAATTCTTGAATGGTTTTGCCGAACATTTCCCCACTGGGAATGCGGAAAAGATTTTCCGAGGAGGGGTTGGCATAGAGATAGCGAAACTCGCGATTCAACCGCCAAATTAAATCGGGCGCGTGTTCCACTAATGCTCTAAATTCTCGTTCCCGTTGAGCGAGGGCTACTTCGGCTCGAATGCGATCGCCAATCTCAGCCTGCAATCGGGCATTTTGTGCTTTCAATTCCCCCTCAAGTCGGGACCGTTCCTGTAATTCCTGTTCTCGCAGGGCAATTTCTTTCTGGAGGCGTTCGTTGACCTGATTTAACTCAATTATTCGGCGATTGACTTGCTCCTGTACCACCTGTAGGGTCCTGTACATTTCAATCGGATCGAGGGCTTCTAACAGGCTGCTTTGAGTTAGGATTCCCGCCAGATTTCCCGATTCATTCACCACGACTAAGCGGCGAATTCCATGTTCTTCCATTAATTGATGAGCATCCCACAAAGAATCCCCGGTTTTAATCGGAAGCAATGGGGTACTCATGACCTCGGAGGCGACAATTTCTGCTAAGTTTAATTGTAAAGCCCGAAATTTAACGATATCCCCTTCTGTAATAATCCCCAAGGGGACCGTCCCTGAGTCCTGTTTGGCGTCAACAATGACAATACAACTGACCTGCTTCTGGGTCATTTGTTGGGTGATTTCCCACACAGAAGCAGTCTGGGGTAAGTGAATCACGCGATCGCTCATCACCTGATCGACTTGCTGGAATTTTAATAAATCCGTGGGTTGAATGACTTTGCGGATACTATTTTGGGTAATCACCCCGAGGATATTTCCGGACTCATCAATAGCCGGTAAGTGGCGAATTTGGTGCTGGCGCAGGGCTGATAATACGGAAAAAATATCCAAGTCAGCGGAAACCCTGATCCGGAACGGATCCTGGGTCATAATTGCTGCAATTTTGACGGTGTTGATATCCATCGCTTCGGCGGTCATTCTGACTACATCTCGTTCGGTCAAAATGCCGACTAATTGATGATTGTCCACGACTAATGCACAACTCACGCGCTGTTGACTCATGAGGGCGATCGCCTCACTCACCCCGGTGTCTGGCGCGAGCATTAACGAGTCTTTTTCAATCATATTAATCGGGGTTAAATTCATGTTATATCCACGCTGATTGAGTTCTGATTTTCGGGTTGTTTCCCTGAATTGTCAACCGACTTTCATCGGTTTAATTAATTTTTTCAAGGAACTAACTGTTTTTATTGATCAAGGCTAAATCGGTAATTGTTTAGGATTTACCCCGGGGATGGGTTGACTATTTTTATCCGGATAGAGCCTAGTTTAATTCTGTATAGACCCCGGCGATCGGATTGAGATGGAAGTAAAGCAAAACTAAAAATTTCTCAATTTATTTTAATTTACTAGATCCTGAAGAGATGTTTTACATATCTTTACAATTCTTAAGGGAGGGCCAATTGCAAATTCAGGGGGTCAGGGACCGTAACGGGTGGGACGGACTTCGGTTATTTTGATTTGCTCGATTCCCTCTCTCAGCGCGTCTCCATCCTTCTGACATCCTACATCGGGGTAACCCTGTTAATTAGAGTAGCCTGCTCAACCGGGGTGGACCGATTTAAAAGAGTAATTGTACAGGATAAAGTCCCTTTTGACAACCTCTTTTGCCTCATCTTTATCTACGGAAATTTTGATTGGGAAAGGGCAGAAACTTGCTTAGGGGAACCCAAGGGATTGCTCCACCCAATCGGGATTGGTACCCCCAATCCAATTGTTCACTCCTCAGAGGGATCACAGAGAAGAAAAGGCCCTACCTATTCCTCAATCCCCGAAATTCTGCTTAATAAATCCCCCGGATATTGGCCTAAAAAAGAAAAAATTCCCAGAAAAAACCCACACCCTCAAGGGTGGGGAGGAAAGCGGACGAAGCCCGAGAAGCGCGGGCTAAGAGAGAAAACTGGCTTTTAAAAACCGGATTGGGCCTAATTTTAAAGAGGCTTTCAGAGGGGGAGGTTGACTAAGGATTGAATGAGGAGGGAGCCAGGGTTCCCCTGGTCCTCACCCCTGGGGATCCGCATCGCATGACCTTAGCACGATAGGAGACAAAGGTCATGGCTGCTGCGATCCCTGATCCGGCAGTGAGCAGGGTGAGGGTGGTGGTAACCCTGTTTAATAAACATAAGGTTGAGAGGGCCGTTGATGTGGCGATAGAGGCCCAAGCGGATAATACATCCAGAGTATAGGTGAGGATGAGTAAGAGGAGGGTAATCACGATCGCACTTAGGGCGCGACGCTGTAGGGTGTGGATTTGTTCTGCGGCCTGGTTTACTGGATTGGCTAGAGGTTCCAGGGAATGTAATTGGGCTGGGGTCGCCTTGAGAGTCATAAAGATTATCCTTTGCGGACAAGGAACATTTTGAAAATTGGAGTGAATCCGTTGAGCAACTTATACTTAACGAGAATAGCAGGTTATACAGGCTCTTTCTTGGAGGGCGATCGCCAGACTGGCATGGGGAATCCGGCGAGCGCCGGACTCTGAACCCGATTAATGGGTGGGGTCCGGAAGGGTTAAGGCTTGAGGAGAACTCGGCGCATTCAAGTCCCGCAGATATTTTTGTGCCAGCAGATAACCGATTTGATTGTGGTTCTGACTGTAAACTTGGGCCGCTTGTTCTAAGTCAGCGATCGCCGCTTGAATTTCCCCTTGATAGGCAAGGGCCTGTCCTCGGATCAGATAGGCATTTCCTAAACCCGGTTCGATATCGATCGCCCGGTTGGCATGGAAAATGGCATTTTGATAATCTGCCACCTCCAGGGCCTCTTCTGCGAGCACTACAAAGTCATAAGAATCGACTTCAATCACAGTCTGGGATTCCCGGACAGATGGCTCAGATAAACTTTCGGCGATCGCCGGTGGGGCTATCCCCATTCCTAAACTAATCGCTAAAACAGTAACTATATTATAAATCCTTTTCATGGATATTCTCCTTAATTTTTGTTTCTTCAGTTCGCCGATCGCCGGGACTCAAGCTCTGAAATTTATCTTCGGCTTTGAACTCTACCTGTGCGATGGCAATGAACACCCTGAAGACCCGCAATTTTAAGTTAAGACCTAGAAAAATTTGTTAACAATCTTTAAATAGTGCAGGTCGCTTACTGAGGTAATCGATAGTTTCCTGGACTTAGGGTTCAAGGGCTTTGGCCCGAGACAGGGTTATGTTCATCCGATCTTCATCCGTAATTCGCTCTGTTAGTCCGAGGGAACTAAACCCGCTGATTAACTGATGCGATTACTCCGATGTTTCGAGTTACCTTTGCTTCTATTATCTCAAAATGACTACACTTAAGGCTCCCCCCCAGGGCAGAGATTCACAGGAATAGATGAGAGACAAGCGCTCTATAGCAGTCCTAAATCAGTTGTGGAAGACGTCGGCGGCCCCCAACCCCTCTCCCAGAACGGGAGAGGGGAGCTAAAAATGTTACAAATCATTTAGGATTGCTATAGTAACGACTTCAGTCGTTCCCTCTTAAGTTCGTAGTAACGACTTCAGTCGTTCCCTCTTAAGTTCGTAGTAACGACTTCAGTCGTTCTCTTATCCGGTGTTCGTAGTAACGACTTCAGTCGTTCTCTTATCTTTGTTCGTAGTAACGACTTCAGTCGTTCTCTTATCTTTGTTCGTAGGAATGACCTCCAGGAGTGGGAGCATCTTGCTCCCACTCCTGAATTGGATTGCCATCATGATTTAGACTCGATTTATCAATCCCTCTCCAATCATGCCTATCAATCAAGTCCGAGTACGGAAACTGCACCGAATCCTGGCCCCGATCGCCATTTTACCCCTCCTCCTGACCGCCAGCACCGGAATCTTGTATCAAATGGCTGTAGTGAGCGGAAACCGCACCCAATTTATGGGGTTACTGGACCTCCATCAGGGTATATTTGGACCCCTAAACTTAGCCCCCGTTTATCCCCTGTTAAACGGATTAGGATTAATCACCCTTGCCGTTACCGGAATTATGATGTGGTTTCAAACTCGGCCAAAACGACAAAACTGATCCTAAAAAAATCAGCATCATCCCTTAAACTGATAAAAGGAATATTAGAACAGGAAAACAGATAGACATAAACCCAACTTAATCAATCTGAAAAAGCGATTAAAAAATCAGAAACCCCTAAAAATTAAAACAACTCCACCCGACTCCTCGAAAAAACTCCGCTAAAATGAAACCTGCAACTCAGGAGCCAGATTGTGCGTCAATCACCGGAATATCAGGAGCGCAAGGAAAAATAAAGTCATTTATCTTTGCCAGCGCAGCCTTGATCCCCAGATTGCGATCGCCTTAGCCAATTCCAATCCGGTGCATCTTCAGCCGTTTAGTCATGTCGATGAAATTTCATCTCAAAGATCGCGATCTGCTATACCTTAAAAAATGGTGACCTGAACCTGGAAGTCTTATTAAATTGCACGCCGAATCAAAAACTTATGGGAACTTTTCGATATCTGATGACTGTGGGTATGGGAACGCTAATCGCCTTAAGCGATATCGGCGCAAGTCTTGGACAGACTGAAGCATCAGGCGATCGCCCCCCTAGTCCAACCCCAGAAACCGCCTCTTCCTCCGGGGAAACCCCGGACAAAACCGCCCCCAGAGCGGGTTTACAAGCCCAGGGAGTAACCCCTAGGGTGGAAAACGTACCGGAGTACCTGACGCCCAACCCCAACCCCCTCCAGTTTCCGACGGAATCCGATGAAGTTGAGATTGTCGGCACCCAACCCTTAACCTTAGAACAGGCCCTACAAATTGCCGAACAGAACAGCCAGCAACTGCAAGAAGCCCTGTTAACCGTGGAACGAAATCGCGCCGCCTTACGAGAAACTCGCGCCGCCTTGTATCCCAACTTGAGCGTGCAATCGAGCCTATCGCGATCGAGTTCCACCGGGGCCGATTTAGCCAATCAGCGCCAAAGACAACAGTTAGGAGACAATGCCCCACCCCCAGAAGGCGGGAGCACCAGCTTAGATGGTGGGGTGGAATTAAGCTATAACCTGTACAATTCCGGTCGGCGATCGGGTCAGATTGGTTTGGCTGAAACCCAGTTGCTCGTCAGTGAATTAGACCTAGAACGGGTGCTTGCCGACTTGCGCTTAGAGGTTCGCGAGGCTTATTACAACCTCCAAGAAGCCGACGGCCAAATTGACATTAGCCTCTCTGCGGTGCAAAGTTCTGAACAGAGCTTACGAGACGCCGAAGCCTTGGAACGAGCGGGATTGGGGACCAGGTTTGACGTGCTCAGGGCTAGGGTGCAGTTAGCCGATGCCGCTCAAGCCCTCACCCAGGCGAGGTCACAGCAGCGGATCCGTCGCCGGGAAATTGCCCGGATTTTAAACGTTTCGCAAGTGGTGGATATTTCTGCTGCCGAACCTGTGGAAATTTCGGGGCTGTGGAATTTGCCCCTAGAAGATAGCATCCTCCTGGCGTTGAGAAATCGAGCCGAGTTAGAGCAGTTGTTGTTACAGCGGGAACTCACGGATTATCAGCGTCAGATTGCCTTGTCTGCCCTGGGTCCTCAAGTCAATTTGTTTGCCAGCTATAACGTGGTGGAAGT
>JAABSJ010000158.1 GCA_011390515.1 Oscillatoria sp. | reverse complement strand
GAGAACGACTGAAGTCGTTACTACGAACTAAGAAAGAGAACGACTGAAGTCGTTACTACGAACTAAGAAAGAGAACGACTGAAGTCGTTACTACGAACTGCCCCATCTCCCCCATCTCCCCCATCTTAGATTCAAATTTTTAAGGCTTGGTTAATGGAATCTAGTAACTCCTCCATTGATAGGGAGGGGGGTAAGAGTTGGGTGGCGATCGCCTTTAAACTGGACCGAAATTCTCCTGTGGGGGATGCTTCGGGGGTTTCCAAGGAGCGATCGACGATTAAAATGGCGGGGCGATCGGGAAGTTGTTCCAAGACTTTCAGGGCCTCAATCGGGAACTGCGGGGGGACAGAATCGGGAACATAAATTAAGAGCAAATCCACACTCTGATGTTGCAATTGCTGCCAAACTTCTGACCAAGAACGACCCATCCAACATCGAAATCCAGCGGTTTGGATATATTGAATCGAAGCTTGTAACCACTCGTTTTTGGTCGAGGTAGAATCGATGGGGAAACGGCCCGATTCCGCAGTCCCCGACCGTTTGGATACCCCGGAGGCGACTGCCGAGCATCGGCCCGTAAATTGGCACAAAATCGAGATATCAATGGCTAAAATTGTCGGTTTAGAACTCATTCCCACGGCAACTTCCACCGCTTGCAATAAGGCGGTGACATTGGGCCATTGAGCCTCCGGCGCGTTGTCGCTGTTATGAACGGGTTGGAGATAGGGAAACACGGTCAACCCTGGGACTTGGGAAGCGGATAGGGCAATTTGGCGATCGAGGGTCACCAGGGGGACCGCAGCGAGGGCGGGATATTGGCTGAATTGTTGGATAAACACACTGGGGTTGTGGAGGTGATGGGCGGGATCCAGCAAGATGGCGTCCAGATGCCAGACTCGGGCCAATAATTCGGCTTGTTCGAGATCATCGGCTTCTAAAACCCGATAATGATAGGACGCCGAGGGATTTAACCCCGAGGCAAGCAGTCCGTTGAGTTGATCGCTTAACCCGTTGCTGTCATCCTCGGGCGATCGCTCGTCGAACTCCCGATATTCCGGGTCAAAGGGACTCAACCGCAACACAGTCAGGGTCGTAGGTGGCGTTGCCAAACTATCCTCTTCTGGGTCCTGCATCAACCCATCTAAAGTTTTTTCCAGGGAGTTTCCCTTCACCGGCAGGGTTAAAAACCCATTACACTGCGCCCGAATCGCCCGTTCCTTGTCCACCTCCGTTGCCATGACGATCGCCGGGATATGTCGAGTTTGCGGGTCAGATTTGAGCAGAGTCAGCACGTCCCAACCGGAGAGCATTGGCAGGAATAAATTCAAAAAAATAGCCCGAGGTTGTAAGCGTCGAGCCTTTTCCACTGCCTCAGTCCCTGCACGGGCGATCGCCACCCGATAACCCAACTCATTGAACCGTTCGGTCAAATCATCAATATATCGAGGGACCGCTTCCACAATTAAAATTAAGCGGTTCTTAGTCGGGGTTGGGCGTTCCGTCAGGGTCGTCGTCTGTTGCGGGGGACAAGGGGGTAACAGCAGGGTAAACTCACTCCCCACCCCTTCTTTGGAAATAAACGTCACATCCCCCCCATGAGCACGCGCAAGGCGCTGAGTTAACGCTAATCCCAAACCCGTTCCCTCAAACTGCCTGGTCATTGGGTTTTCTAACTGTTGGAATTTTTGAAAAATCAAGTGCTGTTTTTGGGCAGGAATGCCAATCCCCGTATCCCAGACGGTGAAGGCCAACCAGCCTTCCCACCGATTCACTCGCAGACCAATTTCTCCGCCATTAGCGGTAAATTTAATGGCGTTGGAAATGAGATTGTACAGCATTTGGCGCAGGCGCAATTCATCCGCTACTGGGCTCGGTAAACCCGGTTCGAGTTCCAGGGTAAAGGGGATTTCTAGTTCGGTAATGGCGGCATTGCTGCTGCTGCCATGAACCGGGGAATCCGAGGGATGATGGGACTGTTTGGCTTGGTCAAAGGCGCGATCGCAGACTTCAGGAATGCTCACGGGTTCGAGAATTAGTTCCATTTGGCCACTCTCGATTCGGGTGAGGTCCAGGATGTCGTTGACCACATTCATCAAATGTCGCCCACTGGTGTAGATCATTTGAGCATAGCGAGCTTGGCGATCGGTCAGGGGGCCCAGGGTCCGTTCTTTGAGCAGACTGGATAACCCCAAAACGGCAGTGAGGGGGGTTTTGAGTTCGTGACTAATACAGGCCAGAAATTCATCTTTGAGCCGGTTTAGCTGCATCAAATCAGCATTTTTGGCCGCGAGTTCTTTGGCAACTTGCTGTTGAACTGTGACATCTTGAGCTAACACCAACCACAGAGATTCGGTCGGGGACCCATCGGATTGGATTGAGGCCGAAACTGGGGCGTGTTCCCCGGTGGAGTCGGAACCCGCAAATTCTGGCCCTTGTGAAGGGTCAAAGGGGGAATCTTGCCAGGACAGATGAGGCGATCGCTCTGACAAGGCAAGACCGATCGGGATTTTCACAAACTGCCACACGCGGTCCGACCCTTTCGGTAGGGGACATAAACCCCTGCTCAGAGGGTCGGAGTCTGGGTGTTCTAAGTGGTCCGGTTCCCGATTTGAGGTCGGTTGTGATGGGGTGCGGACTTCGCCGGAGGGGTCCGTCTCCGGTTCCGAGAAGGAGTCAAAGTAGGTCCGCCATGCTTGGTTGTAAATCGCCACTTTCCCGGCAGAAGTTTGCAACTTTATCGGCAAGGGGATTTCTTCTAGGAGTTCCCCCAGGGGACGAAGTGCCCCAAACGGCCAAGCTTTGACCCCACTGAGGGCCTCGGGACCCTGGGACTGTTGTTCTGGGACTCCTGGGGTCCGGGGAACGAGGCGGGTATTTTGGGCCAAAGCGGCGATCGCCCGGGGAAAATCCAACAACCCTAAGCATTTGTCTTCCGCATCCATCACCACCCACGCCGGTTGCCGAGGGTTGTCCGCCTCTTGGGTTTGGAGTCTCTCCCAGAACTGAATTAAGCTCATCTGAGCCGGAACCCGCTCCACCGAGGCGACTGCGCCGGGACTCAATCCGGCCACAGGTTGCTGCCAGATGTCTAAATCATGGGCCGTTGGTGCATCGGGAACCCCTTCCCCATTCTGGCTGCAATTCCCCACTACCGAACAGAAGCGGGCCATCAAGGTGGGTAAATCTGTGTGAGGCAGGCCATTTCTGCGATCGGTTAATCCCCAATCTGGATTCGTGGTTTCCCCTTGTAATAAATTCAGGAGCAAACAGCCCACATCAAGGACCCCCACCGGCGCTTGCGCTTCATTGACGAAAATGAGGTGTTCAAATGCAGACATCCGCCCCGCGCTGATGCTCAAGCGATGCCACAACTCTGCTATACTTACCGTTTGCGGGCATACAGGGGTAGGGATTGTAAATTCTTCTAAGAGTAGGGGGGTCTTTAACATAGGGAACTGGGGATGAAGATCTTGCAATAATCAGAACAGGATGCCATTCCATCGGGCTTTTACTCTAACGCCTACGGCATCTGGGTAGCCATCAAATAAATCAGACAAGAAACCGGGTTTCCGACCCACCTTGGTCCTAGTCAATAGAGATTTTGTCAAAAAATCCGGTTTGTCTTCCCTCTACTGTACCGACTTCCTAGGACGTGCTGCTTCCCTGTCTAAGTCATTCGGGATAACCCATACAGAATTACCCGGGAATCAGAGGGTTGGCTGTTGGAGACAACCGCTCATGACTCCAGGGATAGATTAATTATGGATCTAAATGGGGTGTGATCCCGGGCAACCCATTACAATTTAACTACAGTGTTTGTTGAATGTTTAACTCAACCTTGAGCCACCAGTCATGGAGGCGGGGCAATTGAACGTTGCGGCTGCACGAATAGTCAATTGGAACATCGATTTTCTAATAACGTTTTGCAAAACAAACTGTCTATTTGTACTTTCGGGCCATCGGATATCCTGGCGCAATCGCTCACCCAGTTTTTGGAGAGCGATCGCTATGCCCTCACTTATTTTCACGGGACTGATGAGTTTCTCGCCTTTGTCGAACGAGAAAAGCAACAGCTTGACTGTTTAATTTTACAAGCTCATCCCCACTTAAAGGCCCTCGCCCATCAACTCCATCAACAATCCATTCTCTTGCCCGCAGTGATTGTCCATCTGGGTTCCCATCAAGCCAGTGAATCACCGGAATCTCCAGTTTCTGACCTCAACGACATCCTGCTAACTGCCGTAAAGTCCACCGAAAATGGGGAGTTTGTCTCCTCCAAAGTGGTCTACCATACCGCTGAAAGCCACATTTCGGTGCCTCAACTCCCCGACATCGGTCGTTCTGTTGAAAAAGCGATCACCCAGTTTATTAACTTTTCCCCAGTCTCCTGGGAAAGCGATCGCAGCAAATCCACCCCCAATTCATCTCCAGACACCTCCACTCAAAACTTTCTCGGCCCTCAGCAGCGAATGCTCGCCGAGAAATTGAGGGAGCGATTAGGATATCTTGGTGTGTACTACAAACGCAATCCCAAACGGTTTCTGCGGAATTTGCCTCCCGCAGAACGGCAACATTTTTTAGATGAACTCCAAGCCGAATATCGTGATATTGTTTTGAATTATTTCTCAACCGATGGCTCCCTCAATCAAAAAATTGATGAGATGGTCAGCACCGCTTTTTTGGCTGATATTTCAGTCACCCAAATTGTAGAAATCCACATGGATTTAATGGATGATTTTTCCAAACAACTTAAACTAGAAGGGCGCAGTGAAGAAATCCTCTTAGACTACCGATTAACTCTCATTGATATTATCGCCCATTTATGTGAAATGTATCGCCGCTCAATTCCCAGAGATGCTTAACCCATCTTCAGTTCCTAACCCCAATTTTCTTCTCGGCTCAATTTTCAAAAAGTGAATTCATGATTAACCCCAAGAAAACCTACGTTCTCAAACTTTACGTCGCGGGGAACACCCCCAACTCGGTGCGCGCTTTAAAAACCCTCAAAGATATTTTAGAGCAAGAATTTGAAGGGGTTTATGCCCTCAAAGTGATTGATGTTTTGAAAAATCCTCAACTCGCAGAAGAGGATAAAATATTGGCAACCCCCACCCTCTCCAAAATCCTGCCCCCTCCGGTCCGCAAAATCATCGGAGACCTCTCGGACCGCGAAAAAGTCTTAATCGGTTTAGACCTCCTCTATGAAGAACTCCGAGAAGAACGAGAATTTGAGTGAAATCCCTCGGTTCCCAACTCTCCAAACTTCTCTCGATTAAATTATAATCCTAGGTCCATCATCCCTCCCCCCTAGCCTTCTTGTCATTTTAAACTCGCCCTATGAATCTTACTAAGCCATCTGGAGATAACGAAGAACGTATGCCCCTTGGCGTCCATAAAATCCGCACCATGATTGAGGGATTTGATGACATCAGTCATGGTGGAATGCCTGTCGGTAGAACGACCTTAGTCAGCGGCACCTCCGGGACCGGAAAAACCTTGTTTGCCGTCCAGTTCCTCTATAACGGCATTACCTTTTTCGAGGAACCCGGGGTCTTCGTCACCTTTGAAGAATCTCCAAGCGATATTATCAAAAATGCCTATAGTTTTGGCTGGGATTTGCAAGGCTTAATTGACCAAGGTAAACTCTTTATTCTCGATGCTTCTCCCGATCCAGAAGGACAAGATGTAGTCGGAAATTTTGACCTTTCTGCCCTAATTGAGCGGATTCAGTATGCCATTCGCAAATACAAAGCCAAACGAGTCTCTATTGACTCCGTAACCGCCGTCTTTCAACAGTATGATGCCGCCTCAGTGGTCCGTCGGGAAATCTTCCGCTTAGTCGCCCGTCTCAAACAAGTGGGCGCAACCACCATTATGACCACGGAACGAGTCGAAGAATATGGACCCGTGGCGCGGTTTGGAGTCGAAGAATTTGTATCTGATAATGTGGTCATTGTTCGCAATGTTTTAGAAGGCGAACGGCGACGCCGGACCCTGGAAATTTTGAAATTGCGCGGCACCACCCACATGAAAGGGGAATATCCTTTTACTATCACTAATGAAGGGATTAATATCTTCCCACTCGGGGCAATGCGCCTCACCCAACGCTCCTCAAATGTCCGGGTTTCTTCCGGGGTCAAAACCCTCGATACCATGTGTGGCGGTGGATTTTTCAAGGATTCAATTATTCTGGCAACCGGCGCAACCGGCACCGGAAAGACCCTGCTGGTCAGCAAATTCTTGGAGGATGCCTGTAAGAGTGGGCAACGGGCGATGATGTTTGCCTACGAAGAATCCCGCGCTCAACTGCTCCGAAATGCTTACTCCTGGGGCATTGATTTTGAAGAACTGGAAGAGAAGGGATTGCTGAGAATTCTTTGTGCTTATCCCGAGTCTGCCGGGTTGGAAGACCACTTACAAATCATTAAAACCGATATCTCGGAATTTAAACCGGATCGAATTGCGATCGACTCGCTTTCTGCCTTAGCTCGTGGTGTCAGTAATAATGCGTTTCGTCAATTTGTGATTGGGGTAACCGGCTATGCTAAACAAGAAGAAATAACCGGATTTTTCACCAATACCACGGACCAATTCATGGGCTCTCATTCAATTACGGAATCCCATATTTCTACCATTACCGATACCATTTTGATGTTGCAATATGTAGAAATTCGCGGGGAAATGTCCCGGGCGATTAACGTCTTCAAAATGCGCGGGTCTTGGCATGATAAAGGCATTCGGGAATACTCGATTAGTCAGAATGGACCGGATATTAAAGATTCGTTCCGCAATTATGAACGGATTATCAGTGGTTCTCCCTCTCGGATTGCGGTAGACGAAAAAACCGAACTCTCCCGCATTGTTAAAGGGGTGCAGGGCAAAACTGGGGACGAACTTTAACGGGAACCCTCAAAATAAAATATCCAAAAACCCCGCACCCTAAAGGATTCTGTTGGCGATCGGGAGACCTAACCCCCCAACCCCCTTCCCTAAGAGGGAAGGGGGAGCCGGAAAGCCCCTCCCCTAAGAGGGAAGGGGGAGCCGGAAAGCCCCTCCCCTAAGAGGGAAGGGGGAGCCGGAAAGCCCCTCCCCTAAGAGGGAAGGGGTTTGGGGAGAGGTCTCTTTCTTGATTCGCCAACAGAGTCCTTTAGGGTGCGGGGGCATGGGGACCGGATTAGCCCGCGCAGGCGGGCTTTGTTCGTGTAGCCCCACCCTTTAGGGTGCGGGGGCATGGGGACTTAAAAAAGGGGGCCAGTTTTAAACTGGTCCCCTTTTTCATGAAGCGTTAATCACCCAACGAGCACGGAGGGATTTGAACCCCCGACACCCAGAACCGGAATCTGGTGCTCTATCCCCTGAGCTACGTGCCCTAACGATCTCCAACTATATCACCTGTTTGCTAGAATAGCTATAAGTAAAAATACCTGTTTTTTGGGGACTGGGTTGATCCACATCAGGGCATGGGTCAGAAGGACGGACAAATTCAGGCAAATTCTAGGGTGGGGCTATAGGCAAGAAGCCTCTCTGGTGGGGGCTATAGACAAAACAGGACTTATGCAGATTTTGAGAATCTACCCTAAATGTAGAGGCATCCAAGCGAATCGCCTCTACATTTAGGGTCTATGTTACAGCGTGCGTCAGTCGTGCTACCTTCTCCGCGAGATGCCTGAATATCGGGCCCTTTCCAGGGAGGGTAGAGGGAAAACTTAAAAAAAGTTAAAATTTGAAAAGAATGTTTAAGATTTGACCTTTCCTATCTCCGAGATAACCGGGGGATAGACTGACCCCGTTTAATTTACCCCTTTAGCTGACCCCCAATCCATTCCCAAGACTGTCAAACTGATGAATAAACCGATCGCTGGACGTTATGCTCGCTATATTAAATGGCCTTCTGAAACCGAAATGGCTCCCGTAACGTCGTTCGCACAAGAATGGGCGAAGCGATATGTGCTGAAGATACATTTGGAGGCTCAAGAGGAAGAAAACGGGGCCGATCGCACTGCCGTGGATGAGTCTGAGTTAATAACGCGGGAACGGGTGGGGAATTCCTTGCGCCAGTCGTTACGCTTATATATTGCTCAAGGGTGGTCCAAAACTGAAATCCTCTTAGCACCGACTTTAAAACAGCATCCCATTGACTCCCAATATCTAAATTCTTGGGAAATTGCGGCGAAAACCCATCAAATTTATAACCAAGCGCTGGAACTGTATGCCGAGGGGAAATCTCCTCAACAACTGGCAGGGGCGATGTCTCCAATTTTGGGCAAATTGCGACAAGTGCAAGCGACTTCAGAACCGCTGACTCTGGCTTTTGTCAATCTTCAATTTTACTATACTGGGCAGTTGCTGTTGCAGCAGGTTTCCCAAACTGAGCGATCGCAACTGGAAGGGTATTTTAGGGTGATTCAGGAATACTTAAATTTACCCCTGCAACGAGTCTATGAAGCAGCAGCAAAATTAGAGTGGGATGACTCTCCCTTGCAGGCAGTGAGAAAATTGCTGCCGGTGAGTTCCCAGATTGCCACAGAAATTTGCGATCGCATTCGGCAACTGTATCCCCGCTACCGCAGTAACAGCGGTTCCCTGACTGATGAACTCATCCGCAAATCCAGCCTGCGCGATGTGGAGATGTTCCAAGTGTATCTCTGGGCTTGTGTACTAGAACAAAGTATTGCATCGGTACAACAGGAGTTATTTCCCCTTTGTGTGATGCTCTATCCCGCCTTGGGGGTGCAGTGGGAATTAGTGAGGCAAATGCTCAATCTGTTAGGAAGACAATTGCGCGATCGGCTCACATTTGAAGAGTACGATTTATTTGTGCCATATTTGCGAACCATGTGGGAGATGTTTTCTCCGGCAGTCTTTTCCCCGACCACCCAATTGGACCAATCCGAGGCGATCGCTGTTGAATCTGAGGATTTTTTTGATTCCAGTCAATCTCTGGGGAATTGGGTTGTGGGGTAGTCGGGTGGTTGTCCGGAGTTGCGGGAACGACTGAAGTCGTTACTACAAACGGGGGAAGATAACGACTGAAGTCGTTACTACAAACATCGGAGAAATTTCCTTTTCATCCCTGATTTTCTCCTGACTCCGAAATGGGAGATAATCGCTAAAATGGGAAAAGATGGGGGAATTTTTGGAAATTCCCCGTCATTTTGAATCAACACGAGAGGTTATATAAACCAATGGCATTACAACAAGGTGATACAGGGTCGCAGGTCGAACAATTACAGATGCAGTTAGAAAAGTTAGGATATAATGTCGGGCGGTTTAACCCCAACTTTGGCCCTCTCCTTGACGAGATTGTGAAAGCTTTTCAAGCGGAATCGGGACTGCTTGTCGATGGAGTTGTGGGCGATCGCACCCAAACGGCCCTCGATCTCGCCGTTGCCGGAATTACCCTACCCACCCGAGTTTCCCCGCCTCCAGTCAGTCCCTCCGGTGATTTTACCACCGGCAACTGGTCGGAATGGCGGATTGTTACCCAAGGCGGATTAAATACCCGTAGCGGTCCGGGATTTGAATTTCCCGTGGAAACTACCCTCCCAGGCGGCAGTCTCGTCACCCGTCATCCTAACTATACTAATTCGGTACAAGGCGATCGCACCGGCAAACCCTGGTTAGTGATTAGCAATCAAGGCATCGCCCAATTTATCCGGGCCAATAATAAGTTTGTCGAACCGGATATACAGTCTTAATAAACCTCTACCAAAATTCTCTTAAGCCCCCCTTCTTAAGGGGGGTTGGGGGGATCAATCCGGAATGTGGTAAGAGGTCTATTGTATTATCCTCAAAATTTAAAATCGCTCTACTTCACCCCTCACCTTCCCGCCGAAAAACCACCGATAAATTATTAGCAGGCATTTCCACAATTTCCAGTAAACTTAAGCCATTTTCCAGAGCAACTGCCTCCACCTCCTCTAAATTCCTCACCCCCCATTCAGGGTTTTGCTGTTGCAGCATCTCATCAAAACTTTGATTCGAGGCTGCCGTATGTTTTCCTCCCCGTTTAAAAGGACCATACAGATACAAAATTCCCCCCACAGGTAGAATTAGACCCGCCCCCGCCATCAATCCTAAAGTCGCCGTAAACGGAGAAATATGAATTAAATTAATGGCAATAATTGCTGTAATTTCCGATACATTTACCTGGGAATTTTCAAGAGATTCAATTGACCAAACCGACTCGGCAACATTCAGGGGAATCGGAGGGAAAAGATTGTCTGAGGGCACCTCTTTCATCCAGGCGAGAATACTCTCCCGTAACATGGGTTCGGGTTCACTCGGTTGCCAGAAGCGCGGTTTGAGACGAGGTGCAAAAAAGATGGCGTGTTCACCGCTGCCACTGGCAACTTCTAACACTATTCCCGTTGGCGGGAGAACCCGACGCAATACCTTTAAAATCGGTTCACGGTTGCGTTGCGTTGCCGGGGCGAATCGTCTTGCATCATTGGGATGGTTCATTTCTTTTCTAAATTTTGCCCATTCAGGGGATTAACATTCTAAAATTAGGATAGCAAACAGTCGGACAATCATTGAGCCAACCTAACTGAAATCATAATGATAGCAAACGAGGCGATCGCCTTAAAAACCGCACCATCTTCAACCGCTGAACCCGGAGGCAACGACCCCCATCGCTTTGACGTTCGGGAAGTCTGGTATCCCGTCTATTATCTGCAAGATTTGGACCCGTCCAAAATCATGAGATTTACCCTATTGGGAGTAGACTTAGCCATTTGGTGGGATAAAACCGGGCAATCTTGGCGGGCATTTGAAGATAAATGTCCCCACCGTCTCGCACCTCTATCCGAGGGCAGAATTAATGAACACGGTTGGATAGAATGTCCCTATCATGGATGGGCATTTTCTGCAACGGGCCAGTGCGAAACGATTCCCCAGCAGAATGAAGGCGGCAAAGCAGAACAGTCAGAAAGAGCCTGCGTGAGAAACTTTCCCACCGCAGAACATCAGGGATTGTTATTCGTATATGCTGGGAATCCGGAGAATGCAAAACAGACCAAAGTTCCCCTGATTGACCCCTTGGAAGAGTCGCCAGAAAAGTGGGTTTGTTTGAACACTTTTCGCGACTTACCCTATGATGCACTCACCCTATTAGAAAATGTTCTCGATGCCAGTCATATCCCCTATACCCATCATCGCACCGTCGGCAACCGTGCCAATGCGAGCAAGGTTGACTTGGAAGTGATTGCTTCTGGAAAACAAGGATTTGAAGGACTCTGGGAAGAAGGACCGCGCAAAGGCACTTTAGGCAGTCAGCAGACCCATTTCATCGCCCCGGGACTGATGTGGCATGACCTCACCTCTAAGCAATTTGGCAGAACCATGACGGTTGTTTATGCCACTCCAATTCGCAAAGGAGAATGTCGATTATTTGCCCGGTTTCCCTTTCAGTTTGCCTCAAAAGTTCCAGCAACTTTTATTAAATTAACCCCGCAGTGGTATTCTCATATTGGACAGAATGCCATCTTGGAAGATGACCAGATTTTTCTATACCATCAAGAGCGATATTTAGAAGCAGCGGGAGGGAGTGAGAAAATTGCTAAAGCGTTTTATCTGCCGACAAAAGCGGATTTGTTTGTCTTAGCATTTCGGAAGTGGGTGAATGAGTATGACGCCGACCCCTTTCCTGGGGAATCCTTTCCGCCCTTGCGATCGCGCCAAGAGTTACTCGATCGCTATCATTCTCACACCATCCATTGTCGCAGTTGTTCCACCGCCTTGAGGAGAATCCAGAAACTGCGGGAAATAGCCGGGATTTTAGCGGCGATCGCCTGGATAACTGCGCCCTTATTAGCCGCGATCGCCACGGAAAACACCGTTCCGACGGTTGCCCTTTCCACCGGAATTACCCTGGTTTTAAGTGCGCTATGGTGGGGATTAGGTAAGTTAGAACGCCGGTTCTACGAGGGCCGAGATATCCCACCTAGGAACCTGCCGGAGAAGAAAAAGTAAGTTGCAACAACCGGCGGGGGTTCAAACCCCCGCCTAACAGCTAAAGTCGGATAAATCCGACTGCAAGTCTTATTCCGTGATGTTTTCAGTCGGTTTCAATTGGCATCTTGCAGCAGTGGCAACAACCGGCGGGGGATCAATCCCCCGCCTCATAGCTAAAGTCGGATAAATCCGACTGCAAGTCTTATTCCGTGGTGTTTTCAGTCGGTTTCAATTGGCATCTTGCAGCAGTGGCAACAAGCGGCGGGGGTTCAAACCCCCGCCTCATAGCTAAAGTCGGATAAATCCGACTGCAAGTCTTATTCTGTGGTGTTTTCAGTCGGTTTTAACCGACTTTAGCTGTTAGGTTTGAACCCCCGCCGGTTATTGCAACTGCAAGTCTTATTCCGTGGTGTTTTCAGTCGGTTTTAACCGACTTTAGCTGTTAGGCGGGGGTTTGAACCCCCGCCGGTTGTGGCAACTTACCCCCGCCGGTTGTGGCAACTTACCCCCGTCGGTTGTGGCAACTTACCCCCGTCGGTTGTGGCAACTTACCCCCGCCGGTTGTGGCAACTTACCCCCCACGGTTGTTGCTCCCCATCGGGGTCATTTTATGCTATACAGAGACAAGGCAAAAAATCCCCTATGCCTCCCCTATCGCCATGCAAAACCCCCGCGATTTCATCAAGACCCACAAACAGCTCATCGGTGGCACCGCAATCTTATCATTAGCTGCCTTGGGTTGCGGTCCTGCTGCCGCAATTTTAGCCACCAAATATGCCATTGATGCCGTTGCCTTTTCCAGCTTCCTCGTCAATGTGCTATCGGGCATGACTGCCAATAACTTTGGCGCATTAATCGATAAACTCTTCAACAACAATCCCGATATTTTAAAGAATCAAGACTTAGGGAGAGCAACGGGAGAGGCGATCGCCCTGGGGATTCGCAAGGTTGCCGATGGGAAGGAGTTTCCCCAATGGCGGAAGATGTTGCGCGCTTTGGCAGATAAAACCGTTGAGTATTGGCTGAAAATTGACCCCAAGGAACTGGAAAAGGAAGGGTTATCCCCCCTGGATGAGAGTCAGATTCGCTATGCTTTTTCTGCCAATGCTGGAGACTATGACCAACTGCGGGTATTAGATGAACCGCAGTGGCAAATTGTCGTCCGATGGTTGATGCAGCAGCACTTGGGGGCAGATGTGGCCAAGTATGAACCGGCAATTCAGGCGATCGCCCGTCACCTGAACCAGACATTTCCCACAAACCTGCGGGAAGTCTTGGCAGATGACGCCGTGGGGAAACAGGCATTTAAAAAGATGCTGTTGGACTTAGAGAGAGAAAGCGTGGGGATGTTGCGGCATATCTGCGATCGCCTCGACGAAATGCCCAATAAAACCGAACTCACCAACCAATTCGCCGAACTCAAAACCGCCTTACGCCAAGACAACCAGCAAATTACCCGCCTCCTAAAACAAATCTTGGCACAGTCACCACAACCCCAATTTCCCCATACCCCCCTCTACAACCTCCCCAATCTCCCCCCAAAATTCCTGCCTCGCCCCGAAGAACTGGCCGAAATCAAGCAGAAATTACTCGGAGACGAGAGTCAGAAACTGGTGATGACAGGGGTTTCCCGGCGCGTGGGGGTGCAGGGGATGGGCGGCATCGGCAAAAGCGTCTTAGCTGCTGCCGTCGGGCAAGATGAGGAAGTGCGGCGACGGTTTCCCGATGGAGTGGTGTGGGTGACCCTGGGTCAAACCCCGGATATTCTCACGCGACAAATCGACATTGCCGGTTACCTCCTGGGAAATCGCCCCTATTTTGAAGATACCCAACAGGGGAAAGCGGAACTCCGGCAACTGCTGGCGGATAAAGCCTGTTTGTTGATTTTAGATGATGTCTGGCAGATGC
>JAABSJ010000157.1 GCA_011390515.1 Oscillatoria sp. | reverse complement strand
GGGTGGGGCGTTTGCGGACGAAGCCCGCACTTCGACGGGACTCAGCACAGGCCTGCGCGGGCTAAAAGCGAAAACCGACTTTTAACAACCGGATTTGGTATTACTAGAGGCAAGTTGTTTTAACCGATGTTTTGCCACACCCCAGAGAACAACCCTTCTAACCGCTTCGCTGGTTTAGGAACTCGTCTTTTTTTAAGACATCTTAACCTGAGAGTAATCTAATCTTTATCTACACCTTGAGGGGAGTGTCAATCTATCAAAAGACGTAAACCAAGGTGATTTTTAAATCTACCTTAATCCGTCAACCCTCCTAGGGTAGAGAGGGTTCAATCTCAACTCTGTTTCCGTTTGGGGTTAATTTAGAATCTCCGAACGTCAGAAATGGCTTGGTTTTGATTGGTAAATTAAAAGTTTTGAGGGGAGGACCGACTGAAGTCGTTACTACGAAGGTTAGAGGCGGCTTGGTTTTTATTTATTAATCAACACAAACATGAGGGGAGGAAGGACTGAAGTCGTTACTAGGAAAGTTAGAAACGACTTAGTTTTTATTGATAGATAAAAAGCAATGGGGTTAAGGGGTATATTCGTCTATGGCTCGATTGGCTTCGGCGTCGGCTAGGGCGTTGTCGGCTCTGCGGACGTGCTCGGGGGGGGCGTAGCTTTCAAATTGATTGAGGAGGGATTTTACTTGGTCATAGAGGGGTTTTAATTCGGGTTTTTTGACGCGGTATTGCCCGAGGAGTTGTTTGACCATGAGTTCACTATCGGCGCGGAGTTGGACACGGGTTGCGCCCATTTCTAGGGCGGTTTCTAGGCCGAGAATGGCGGCTTGATATTCGGCTTGATTGTTGGTGGTTTCGCCTAGGTATTTACAGACTTTGTTCAGGATATTTCCCTGTTCATCCAGGAGGACTGCACCGGCTCCAGCAGGGCCGGGGTTACGGCGAGAGGCTCCGTCGGAATAGATTGTGATATACATGAAAGATAACTCCTTTAGGGGTGAATCGGTATTGTACTGCAAAATGGCGGGGCGATCGCAATGATTTGATCATGATTTGATGCAGAATGAGATGGAGGGGTGGAGATGCGATCGCCGTCTGGGTCAGGGATATTCAACAATTAAGGGTCCATGAGGCAGCAAGCGGCGATCGCCATGGGCTTTTTTATGAAGGGCATGGAAGGAGGAAATCGGAATCTGTTCACTCACCGGCAATTCACTGAGGTTTTCTACTTCCCAAAATACGGCCCAGGTGCTTTTATCCAGTTGCGCTGAATCGGGGCGAAATCGCTTTTCTCCAGGATATCGACCGCGACGGGAGGGCAAGTGACCTTGATAGATGCCATGCCACGCCACGGACATCAGAAGGGGTTTATCGGAGTCAGGATGGGAGGGGTAGATAAACACTTCTACTGCTTGACCTTTTCTGATTTCATCGGCTTCCCGAAACAGTTCCCAGGCATCACTTCCGAAGACAACTTTCCCCTCGCGATCGCAAGTTTCCTTGCCGGAAATTAAGTGGGGTTCGGGAACGGGGGCCAGAATTGCAAAGGCTTTGGAGATGGTCATTTAATTTAACATCCTTAGATTTTTAGACTCAAGGGTTACCAGGTTGTCGCCACCGAGTTTTTGTTTTTTGAGAAGCATCTCAATTTTGCCTAAAAACCAGTCGGAGCTCTCCCCCCAGCCCCCCTCCCCTAGTAGGGGAGGGGGGAATAAATCTCTTTCTCCCCCTTCCAGCTAAAGACATTCATTCCTTATACCTCCCTCTCCTTGTAGGAGAGGGCTGGGGAGAGGTGGGAAGGGGGCTGGGGGGTTAGGTCTCTTGAACAAATGGAGATGCTCCCGTTTTTTGGGTTCCTAAGATGGGTATTCAAAGGACTGAATTTTCGGCTAATCTCAGTTTACTGGCTTTCTGGAAAAACAATGATATCCGCATTACTTTTTGATTTAGATGGAACCCTGTGCAACACTGACCCCACCCACTTTCAAACTTGGGTGGAACTGTTGCGGGACTATGGGATGGAGATTGATGAAGCCTTTTATCAATCCCGGATTACCGGACGGCTGAATGAGGCAATTATTCAAGATTTGTTACCGCAACTTTCACCGTTGGAGGGGAAGCAGCTTGCGGATGAAAAGGAAGCGCGGTTTCGCAAACTCGCCTTAAAACTGGAGCGATTGGCGGGGGTCTCCAATATTTTAGCCTGGTCTGAGGACCGGGAATTATTGCGATCGCTCGTCACGAATGCTCCCCCGAAAAATGTAGAATTCATGTTACAAGTGTTGGAATTAACCGAGATGTTTGAGTCGGTAATCTTAGCAGAAAATTTGCCCGTTGGCAAGCCCGATCCGCTCCCTTATCGAATGGCATTGGAAAAATTAGGGATTTCGCCATCGCAGGCAGTCGCCTTTGAGGATTCTCCCTCGGGGATTCGGTCAGCGGTGGGGGCCGGTATTTACACCATTGGCATTGCCTCGACTCAATCGCCGCAGCATCTCAAAGATTTGGGGGCATCAATGGCGGTTTCTGATTTCACCGACCCGGAACTGTGGAAGTTACTGGAAACGATTTAGAGGGCCTACTCTTTCCTTCTGGGTAGCGGTTGAATTGCATTGTTTTATCGCTCCAAAACAATGCAATTGTTTTCTATGATACCATTTAGCCCCTAGCCTCTGAATGCGCCTCTGAATGCGATGGTATTGTAAACGAATTTGCCCCTTAAATCTTCTCTCTCCAGAAAAATGCAATGTTGCCCTGATTGCAGCAATAATCAAGATGAATTTTATGTTAGACTTGAATGGTCTATTCCCACTCTAATCAGTAGGGTCTCTTAAAACGTATGACGGTTACACTAGGTTCTAATTATTTGGGGAACGATCGCTGTGAGTTTACGGTTTGGGCACCCACCCGTAAGGAAGTGGCGGTGGTGATTGCTGGCGAGGATGAACAACGGGCGATCGCGATGGAACAGCAGGCGGAAGGATACTGGAAGACGACTGCTGAAGGGATTACACCGGGGACGCGGTATTTTTATCAGTTAGACGGGAACCTGATGAGACCCGACCCCGCAGCTCATTGGCAACCGGATGGGGTGCATGGCGCTTCAGGGGTGGTGGACCCCAACGCCTTTTCCTGGCGCGATCGCAGTTGGTGTAACCTTCCCCTGGAAGAGTATATCATCTATGAACTGCACGTTGGCACATTTACCCAGGAGGGAACATTTGAGGCGATTATTCCCCGTCTTGGCGTCTTAAAAGATTTGGGAATTACCGCCATTGAAATTATGCCCGTCGCCCAATTTCCTGGCGATCGGAACTGGGGATATGATGGGGTGTTTCCTTATGCGGTCCAAAACTCTTATGGAGGACCGGATAAATTAAAACAATTGGTAGATGCCTGTCATCAACAAGGTATTGCAGTCATCATGGATGTGGTTTATAACCACCTCGGTCCTGAAGGCAATTATCTAGCGAATTTTGCTCCTTATTTTACCAACAAATATCGCCCAATTTGGGGAGAAGCGCTGAATTTTGATGAAGAATACAGCGATGAAGTTCGTCAGTTTTTTATCAAAAATGCCCTCTATTGGCTGCGGGAGTATCATATTGATGCCTTACGCTTAGATGCGATTCACGGCATTTTTGAAATGGGAGCACGGCCTTTTTTGCAAGAAATGGCCGATGCCGTTGCCCAATTTTCTGAGCAGGAAGGACGAAAATTTTATTTAACAGCGGAGAGCGATTTAAACGATGTTCGGGTGCTGCGTCCCAAAGAATTGGGAGGCTATGGCATGGACTCCCAATGGTGTGATGATTTTCATCATGCTTTGCATGCATTGCTGACGGGAGAAACTGACGGCTACTATCAAGATTTTGGGCAAATTAAACAGTTGGTTAAAGCCTTTACAGAGGGGTTTGTTTATGATGGACAATATGCCGCCCATCGCAAGCGTAGACATGGAAATTCTGCCAAAGACCAACCGGCGCATCAATTTATTGTTTTTTCTCAAAACCATGACCAAACCGGGAACAGAATTGGGGGCGATCGGCTCTCTCATTTGATTTCCTTTGACGGATTAAAACTAGCCGCAGCCACCGTTTTGCTCTCTCCCTTCTTACCCTTTCTATTCATGGGAGAGGAATATGGAGAAACCGCCCCATTTTTGTATTTTGTCAGTCACTCGGACCCGGACCTCATCGAAGCGATTCGCCAAGACAAAGAACGAGAATTTCAACAGCTTTTGGACTCCGGAAAATTCAACAATCCTCAAGATGCGAATACGTTTTATAAATGTAAGCTGAATTGGGAACAGCATCAACAAGGTCAGCACCAGGTCCTCTGGAACTTTTACCGCCGATTAATTGAACTGCGGCGCACCGTTCCCGCCCTGAAACAACTCAGTAAAGAAACCCTAGACTGTAGCTGCCTGGAAGCAGAAAATCTCCTGTTTGTTCGGCGATGGGCTGAAACTAGCCAAGTCTTCTATGTGATTAATTTCAGCACCAACCCAGTCAAATTTGAACCCAATATTCCCCAGGGAAATTGGCAGAAAATCTTAGACTCATCGGAAGAAAGTTGGAAAGGTCCAGGGTCCTCCTTACCGCAAGTGATTCAACCCCAACAATCTGTTTCAATTCCCCCCTTAACCGTTGGAGTTTATCAAATTTCCGGATAAAAACACCCCCCACCATCTCGTTCCCAGGCTCTGCCTGGGAATGCCAAATCGGAGGCTTTGCCTCCTACTCTACTCAAGCGTAAAGACTATATAGCGGTTCTCATGAATATACGGTAAAGCCCTCACCCCAAACCGACGGCGGCCCCCTTTGGGCCGCCATCGGCTTTGAGAGAATACCTCATGAGTCCACCGAACCGCTATAAAATAGCTTGATGTTAGAACAACCCGGCAACCCGTTCATTTACACCTAAACCTAAGTCAAAGATGAGAATTCCACAAGCAACTTACCGAATTCAATTTAACGCTAACTTCCAGTTTGCAGATGCCGAAAAAATAGTCGAATATCTGGCAGATTTAGGAATCTCTGATATTTACGCTTCCCCAATTTTCAAAGCGCGTCAAGGAAGTACCCACGGCTATGATGTGGTAGACCCCAATCAACTTAATCCCGAACTGGGAACTCCAGAGGCATTTGAGTCTTTGATGGAAAAAATCCAAGGAAAAAACCTCGGATGGGTGCAGGATATCGTCCCCAATCATACCGCTTATGATAGTGAAAATTCCCTGCTGATGGATGTCCTAGAAAATGGGTCAGCATCGGATTATTTTGACTATTTTGATATTGCCTGGAATGCTCCTTATGGGGATATTAGTGAAGGGGTCCTTGCGCCTTTACTGGGAAATTTTTATCAAGAATGTCTGGAAAATGGCGAAATTCAGCTTCAATACGATACCACGGGGTTAACGGTTCAGTATTATAGCCTAAAACTGCCGATTCGGATTGAGTCTTATGTGTCGTTTTTGACCCATAATTTAGGCCAACTGCGAAGAACCTTGGGACGAAATCATCCGGAGTTTATCAAGCTGCTGGGAATTCTTTACTTGTTAAAAAGTATTCCCGCAGAAACGAAGGGGCGAGAACGGTATGACCAACTTACTTTTGTGAAAGGATTGTTGTGGGAGTTGTATGACCAAAATAACGATATCTGCCAGTTTATCCAGGATAACTTAAAGGAATTTAATGGCACTCCGGGAATACCGGAAAGCTTTAATTTGCTGGAAGAGTTGCTGCGGGAACAGGTGTATCGCCTCACCTTTTGGAAAGTGGGGGCGGAAGAAATTAACTATCGGCGATTTTTTACGGTGAATGAACTGATTTCCGTGCGGGTGGAAAATCTGCGGGTGTTTCATGATACCCATGATTTAATTGCCAAATTGGTTAAAGAGGGAAAATTTACCGGGGTGCGGATCGATCATATTGATGGACTCTATGACCCTCAGCAATATTTAGAACGATTGCGAGAAAAATTAGGGGATATCTATATTACGGTGGAGAAAATCCTGGAAATGGCCGAAATTATGCCCTCAAATTGGCCAATTCAGGGAACGAGTGGCTATGATTTTATGAATCGGCTGAATGGGTTGTTTTGTAACGGGAATAATCAAGACCGATTTAGTGAGATTTATGGCAAGTTCACGGGGTTAAATCACGATTACCAAGACTTGTTTTTTGAGAAAAAGCATCTGATTGTCGATCGCAATATGGCAGGAGATGCGGACAATCTGGCGCATTTGTTAAAATCCATTGCCAATCAATCTCGGGAGGGCCGAGATTTTACGTTATATTCCCTGAAACGAGCGCTGGTGGAGGTGCTGGTGGCGTTCCCGGTGTATCGGACCTATATTAATGGGGAGGGGGTCAGCAGTCGCGATCGCCATTATATCAAAGAGGTGATTGCTCAAGCAAAACAGCTTCTGCCCTTGCAGGGAAAAGAGCTGGATTTTATTGAAAATTTAATGTTGCTGGAAAATGCCGATTATTTAACGGAAGAAGAACGAGAACAGCGTCTGTATTCCGTGATGCGGATTCAGCAGTGGACCGGACCCTTGATGGCCAAAGGGATTGAAGATACGCTATTTTACGTTTACAATCGGTTGGTTTCTCTTAACGAAGTCGGCGGCGATCCGGCCAAATTTGGCTTAACTTTAGAGGAGTTTCATGAGTTTAATACTCAACAAAAAGACACTTGGATTCATAAAATGAATGCCACCTCAACCCATGATACCAAGCGGGGAGAAGATGTCCGCGCCCGCCTTAATGTGTTGTCGGAAATTCCTGATGAGTGGGAACAGCAAATTATCTCCTGGCGGGAACTTAATCAAGGACATAAAACTAAACTCCCGGATAAAGTTGTCCCCACTGCCAATGATGAATATTTCTTTTATCAAACTCTGTTAGGCGCTTTACCCTTTGCTGAAAGCGAGTATGCTGAGTTTATTCAGCGGGTTAAAGATTGTTCGATAAAATCGGTGCGAGAGGCGAAAGTTCACACCGCTTGGTTGCGTCCAGATACGGCTTATGAGGAGGGATTTATGGCGTTTATCGATGCGGTGATGCAACGGTCCCCTGAAAATCCATTTTTTCAGAAATTCCAGCCATTCCAACAGAAAATAGCCGCTTATGGGGTTTATAATTCTTTGGCTCAAGTGCTGCTGAAACTGACGACTCCCGGCGTGCCTGATTTTTATCAGGGAACGGAGTTGTGGGATTTAAGTTTAGTTGACCCGGATAATCGTCGTCCCGTGGATTTTGAACACCGGATAGCTGCTTTACGGGAGATTCGCACTCAAGCATCGCAGGATAGTTTAGGGTTGATGAAGGAGTTGCTGGAGCATCCGGAATCGGGCCAGATTAAACTATTTGCGATCGCCCGAATTTTAGAGGCCAAATCTCAGGCGATCGAACTGTTTCAAACGGGAGATTATCACCCATTGAAAGGGTCGGGAAAATTTAGCGAAAATGTGGTAGGATTTGCCCGATCGCTGGGGAATCAAGTGGCGATCGCGATCGCACCGCGCTTTCTCACCCATCTGATCCAACCGGGAACCCTCCCCCTGGGACAAGTCTGGCAAGACACCCATTTGGAACTGCCTTCAGGACTGCCTTCCCAGTGGCTGGATGCCATTTCTGGGCAACCCATTCACACCGATGACACTTTGTCAATTGCCCAAACCTTAACCCATTTCCCCATCGCCCTGTTAATCAGTGCACCCTCCTAATCATTGCCGACTCTAGATGAGATGAACCCGGGTGAAACCCCCTCAAGGGGAATTGAGAGACGGAAAATTTCCCGTCTCTCCCCGGGGTTGAGCATCTCTATCAAATCGGCAGTCCATCATCCCGATGGGAGATCCGAGTCGCATTTCGACAATTTGTTTCCAGGAGTGGTACAATGGAATAAAGTGCGATGTCTTAGTTCGTTAGATGGAGTCGGGTTCTTTTTAAAAGTATTAATTTAACATGAACAGGTGATGAAAATGATAGCAGATGAATTTCAGCTCAACGAATTTCCCAGCCCCGAACGCATTGCCGCGATGCGAGGATATATCAAGAAAACTTGGAAAACCCTCCAGCGTTCTCATGCTCATATTGTCAAAGCGGCCAAAGATGAAAAAATTGGCCATACCGATGACCAACTCTGGCCGATTTATATTTCTGCAATGGAGGATAAAGCCCGGGTTGAAGATGAATTCAAAAGGGTTTTAAGTCGAGAAGAATTCAAGCAAATTGAAATTCTGACCCTGCCCTCAGAAATGGATCAAATTACCGAACATGGATTACTGTATCTTCCCGGGGATTATGTGGTACCTGGGGGTCGGTTTAATGAGATGTATGGATGGGATAGTTATTTTATCGTCCTGGGATTGTTACGGGATGGGGAGATAGAATTAGCGAAAAGTCAAGTGAATCAGCTAATTTATCAAATCGACCATTATGGAACGATTTTAAATGCGAATCGGAGTTATTTATTGTCCCGATCGCAACCGCCATTTTTAACGCCGATGATTTTAGCGTTGTATGAGCATACCGAGGATCAAAACTGGTTGCGATCGCTATTGGGGGCAGTAGAAAGTCATTACTATTACTGGATTGTCCCTCCGCATTTAAATCAATCTACGGGACTTTCTCGTTATTGTGCCTTAGGAGAAGGACCCGCCCCAGAAGTGCTGGTGTCAGAAACCGATGAGTTAGGGCGAACTCACTACGATCGCATCCGAGAATATTATCGGAAATTTGAAGTGATGGCGTATGATGTGAGCTTGTATTACGACAAAGAAGCCGATACGCTGACTGATCTGTTTTATAAAGGCGATCGCTCCATGAGAGAATCAGGATTTGACCCATCAAATCGGTTTGGTCCTTTTAATATCGATATTATTCATTACGCGCCGGTTTGTTTGAACGCGCTACTGTATCGAATGGAGCAAGATATTGCCAAAATCTTGAAGATTTTAGGCAATCCTCAACTGGCAGAATCCTGGAATGAGCGCGCTCAAAACCGCCATCAGCTCATCGATAAATTCCTCTGGGATGAATCCTCGGGTTTGTACTTAGATTATAACTTCCGAACCAACGAACGCCGTCTGTATGAATTTGCCACCACCTTTTATCCCTTGTGGGTTGGACTGGCATCAGAAGAACAAGCGGAACGAGTGGTGGAAAACTTGGAGTTATTTGAAGCCCCCGGAGGATTGCTCACCAGTGTTCAGGTTACAGGAAATCAATGGGATGCGCCCTTTGGTTGGGCACCTTTAATCTTAATTGCGGTGGAAGGATTGTATCGCTATGGGTATCGCGCCGAAGCCGATCGCATTGGGAGCAAGTTCATTACTTTAGTCACCCAAGAATTTGAAAAAACCGGCACTCTTTTAGAAAAATATGACGTCCTCTCTTGTTCCTCAGAAGTCTCAAACGAAATTGTGTTTGGATATAGTACCAATGAAATTGGATTTGGTTGGACCAATGGCTCCATTTTGGAACTGTTAGCCCTAGGGAACAAGATTTAAGGGAACTCCAAACAATAAACTCTTCAAAATCTTTTAGAAGAGATCCCCCCAACCCCCCTTAAGAAGGGGGGCTTTTCCAATTCTACCAAACTTCTAATGCCCCACTTTATTTATGCAAATCCCTAAAAAAAACGAGTGCATCTCCTGAAGGGTCGCCCTCACCCTAAATCCCTCTCCCTTTCAGGGGAGAGGGACTTTGAATCCTTTGCCCCTTCTCCCATTTTGGGAGAAGGGGTTGGGGGATGAGGGCCGACTGTTTAAACAGAAAGAGGGGTAATTGATGAATTACCCCTCTTGTTTATTTCAGTTGATCCATAAATCCGGGATGGATTGGGGATAAAGTAAACCGATTACAAGATTTTAAAAGGCTACCTTAAAACAGGGGTTTGGGGAATTTTCATGCTATTTGTAAGAAGTCTAATCTTCTTTTTTCTCAACAACTAGAGTGAGACGAGCGACCATTGCGCCAATTGCCCCAACTGCTGCAACGACGGGAAATAATGCCACCCCAATAGTTCCCCCAACGACGCCAACGGTGAGGGGAATTTCTATTAAAGTGTGACCTTCTTCATTTTTAATGACAATCCGTCGGGCATTTCCTTGTTGAATCAGTTCTCTAACTTTTTTTGTCAGATCGTCTCCATTCAGTTTAAACTCTTCAACCCGAACATTTGAATTAGTTTGCACTTCCGGGTCAATGGGGATGACAGGTTCTTGGTAGGGAGTTGCGATGGGATCTTCTGGACGAATGGGTTCAGTCATGATAACCAGTCCTATAAATGGAAGTATGGTTATAGTTTACCAAATGGTTTTAGGGATGAGTGGCGATCGCCCCAGGAGAAGCGATCGCCTGGAGAGTACAACCGGGGAATGAGGTATTCCCGTCCTCTCCAGAGGGAGTTGAGTCGAGTTCCCCGGTGACGGAAACCGGGGATTCCGAAGGGGGAGAGGGTTCGGAACCTGATCGATGGAGACTTGAGTCTATTTTCGCTACAATCATCACAGCAGAACTCAACAGAGGACGGGAGGGATGAGGGAGGAGAATTGATGCAAAAGGAGGAGGGGTTGCCTGGGGTTGCACTCTTGACAACCGGATGAGGGACAAGGGAGGATTTGAAAACCTCTCTCTGGCATTCTCGCTCGTTAGTACAGTAATTAGTGCAGTGAAAGGGTAGAAACCGCGTTTCTTGACCGCATCTCTACTTGCATTGCCACTAGGAGGATAGAAAATCCGGTTTCTTGTCCCCTTGATTTAATCTTGATCTCAGACTGGACTGACGTCCGACTGTTCAACGGCGATCGCCATCAATGAGGGGTCTAACCCTCTATTTTGGAAAGGGCCAAACTCTCAGAACTCCTTCGGGAGAAACCTTCTACTGGATGCGGATCAAGGGGTTGATTTTAACTCTCGATTTAAACTTTAAAAAAAAGAAATCTCTTTTTAGGTAAATTCATCACTTTAAATGGGTATCATTCGATGTCGAAACGGGAGCATCTACTCATCCAATTTAGGCAACTAACCAAACCGTATCATTGGCTGGAAATAACCGAACTTCTGTTATTAGTTGGGTCGGTGGCCGGGACGGTGGCAGCGGCGATCGCCAAACAGGCTGCATACGCTGCTGCCCCAGTAACCCTTGCCCTCTGGCTGAATTTTTTGAATCAGAAACGTCGAGAGGGGCTACAAGAAGAGAAAATCCCCGCTTTTATTTCTGAAATCGAGCTAAAATTGTCAGAATTAGACCGAGCCTTAAAATCTCTGCCGGAGCCAGTTAGCGTTAATTTATCCGAAGTGAATGAGGAACTCTCGAAACTGAATAAATCGGTGACGATGATTGAGGGTAAAGCCGCATTTATGACTTCAAAAGTTTACGATAATTTAACCTTAAAAATTGAAGCCCTGCACAAACAAATTGCAGAATTTACCGAACCTTTTGATTTAACCCGATTTGAAGCCAAAATTGCCTCATTGAATGTAGCCGTTCAATTTTTAGCTCAACGCCCGATTATTGATTTACAAGAATTTGAGAAACTGCATCGTCAAATTTTGCAAATCGAAGCCGATCGCCGAGAGGTCCTTTCTCCTTACCTTCAGCAATTAGAAGGGGAAATTCAAAAGTTACAACAAACGGATCTGATTCTCACCCGGAAAGTGGATACCCTGACTCAAAAGTTTAACGCTCGACCGGAAATGGCCCAACTGTCTAAATTAAGCCGCATCGTCGCCCGATTGAGCGACAGTTTAAACCAAATGCAACAGACAGAAGCGATCGCCTCCCTCTATGAAGACATCTCCGGACTCTCCCGCGAGATCAACCAGTTAAAGCAACAATTAAAATCCCAACCACCACTCACCCCAGTTCAGGAACTGCCCCGAACTCAGCAGAATGATCCATTCGGGATGGATCGGTAGGGGGATCACCCTGGATTCAACCCCCGAGACTCTTCTCCCCTGCCTTTATTGCCTTTCCCCCTCCCGGGTGAAGCGCCCCTGGCAAATGAATCGCCACTTATCCGGGCTACAGTTTCTGTGGATTTAAGCGGGCAGGTTGATGGCAAAATAGAATAGACGTCTATTTTTATTCTTTTGGGGACTTAGAAGCCACCCAGTTTTCAATTAAAATAGTTTCTTCTATGCCAGACTTAATAGTTTAGCGTCGATCCCCGATCACCCGAGGATGATCCTCAATGTTAACCCATAAAGAAAAGAATTAGAGGAGGTAAAAAGAAGTGACGAACGATATTACCACAAAAGAAGTCCGAGCGCAGATCCAATCCATAAAAATTAAAGTTGAACGCAACGGCCATTTGACCCCGATCGCCCAGATTGCACCCATCGAGGTAGAGGGTACTCAAATTGAGTACGCCACCTTCCTCGGCAGCGATCGCTTCACCGAGTTAAACCCCCAAATCGGCGATATCCTCCTCCTGTGTCACGGGGGAACCGACAAAATGGCGGAAGTGGTGGGGGTCGTTGCAGAAGAACGGTCTTCCGGCACCCAACCCTTTCTCATGCCAACCCACTGCCCAGAATGCGGATCCCCCGTCATCCGGACCGCCGATGATGAAATGAGCTGCATTAATTCCTCCTGTGCTCCCATTCTTCCCTACAGTCTGCTCAATTGGGCCAGTCGAGATGCAATGGAAATTAGCGGATTGGGAGAAAAACTGGCACACCAACTGATCGAACATGGCCTGGTTAAATCCATTGCTGACTTGTACGAACTCAACGCTGACCAACTGATCACCCTGGAACGAATGGGGAAAAAATCCGCGAAAAACCTGCTCAAGGCGATCGCCAAATCCAAATCCCTCCCCTGGTCCAGAGTCCTCGCCAGCTTGGGCATCCGCCAAGTCGGTCGCGCCACCGCTCAACTCCTCACCCAAGAGTTTGCCACCGTCGGAGACCTCGCCAAAGCTGAAGTCGCCGAACTAGACGCCATTGATCGCATCAGTCCCGAAACCGCCCAGTCTGTCTATTCCTGGTTCCGCATTCAGGCCAATCAAACCTTAATTGAGCGCTTATCCGCCGCCGGGTTGCAACTCCCTTCCGTGGCATTACCGGAGATCCTCGATGTCCCCGTCACCCCAGAAACGGCGACCCAGGAGGTCCAACCCTCCCCTACACCCCTCGACCCAGAACCCGTTGCTATGCCTGCTCCTGCTCCCTCAGAAACCGCCTCTGATGTCCAGTCCCAATTGGATGCCACTGCTGAACAATTACAAACCGCCACTGAACGCAACTCTCAATTACAATCACAGTTAGAGCAAACCACTCAGCATTCGGGTCAATTGCAATCGGAGTTAGAGGAGATTCGGACCAACCTCGAACGGGCCGAACAACAAACAGCTCAACTCCAATCAGAACTCGCGGAAACTCGGCAGAATTTGGCACAGGCGAATCAATCTGAATCTCTGGAATCGGAACTGGCTCAAAAGAGCACCCAACTCACCCAAGCTGAGGAGCAAACGGCTCAATTAAATGCTCAATTACAGGAAATTCAGTCGGCGTTAGAAGCCTCTACTCGCCAAATTGAAGAACTCCAAACTGAATTGGCTCAATCCCATCAACATTCAGGGGAACTAGACTCTCAACTGACTCAGTTACGCACGGAGTTAGAGCAATCCCATCAACATTCAGGGGAACTAGACTCTCAACTGACTCAGTTACGCACGGAGTTAGCTCAATCGCACCAAAATTCAGGGGAATTAGAATCTCAACTGCATCAGTTACGCACGGAGTTAGCTCAATCGCACCAAAATTCAGGGGAATTAGAATCTCAACTGCATCAGTTACGCACGGAGTTAGCTCAATCGCACCAAAATTCAGGAGAATTAGAATCTCAACTGCATCAGTTACGCACGGAGTTAGCTCAATCGCACCAAAA
>JAABSJ010000156.1 GCA_011390515.1 Oscillatoria sp. | reverse complement strand
AAGAGGCGATCGATTGTGGGGATTTTCGAGAGGGGTGATTGGTGATTGGTCATTGGTCATTGGTCATTAGACCTCTTGCGAAATTTCGGATTGATCCCCCCAACCCCCCTTAAGAAGGGGGGCTTAAGAGTTTTTGGTCATTCTATGGGCTAATTTCTAACAACACTTTTAAAACTCCTCGGCGTTGGGCGTGGTCAAAGGCGGCGATCGCCTCGTCGAGGGGATATTTGGCTTGAATTAAGGGGTTGACATTTAGCTTGTTTTGTGCTAATAGCTCTAAGGCTTTGGGAAATGGACCGCAACGGGACCCGATTAGGGTAATTTCATCCACCACCAGGGACGAGACATCGAGGGTGAGGTGACCCGCATAGGTGCTTTTGAGGACAAGGGTCCCCCGGGGACGTAAGGCGCGACGGGCGATGGTAAATCCTTCGGGGTTGCCGGTACATTCCACGGCGATATCAAATTGGCGGTCTGTAACGGCATCGGCGAATCCGGTTTGAATGCCGAGGGACTCCAAATTGGCGAGTTTGTCCCGATGTCGTCCGATGGCGAGTAAGTCACAACCCGTGAGGGCGAGGGTTTGGGCGACTAACTGCCCTAATTTGCCATCGCCTACCACTAAGATGCGATCGCCTGGGGTGATGGCGACTTGTTCCTGAATTTCTAAGGCAGCAGCGATCGGTTCGGTGAAGGTTGCCATATCTGTTGTAATCGTATCCGGTATCGCATACAGGTTTTGCACTGGCAGGGTCAAATATTCGGCAAACGCGCCATTGCGATTGACAATTCCCAACACGGTGCGATTTTCGCAGTGGGTGGGTTGTCCCTTGCGACAAAACCGACAGTCTCCGCAATAGGCGTTAATTTCTCCGACAACGCGCTGATTTTGCAGAGATTCGGGTCCGCGTTCCACCACACCGACGAATTCATGGCCTAAAATGCCACTGTAGGGATAATAACCCCGCAGCAGTTCGAGGTCGGTATTGCAAATTCCCGCCCGCAAAACTCGGATCAGGGCTTCTCCTGGTGGGGGTTCGGGAATGGGAAGTTGCGATCGCAGTTGTAATTGCTGATTTTCTAGCCAGAGTCCTTTCATGGTTCTCGGTCCTGACAACAGAATTACATTCTATTTTACCTGAAATTGCTCTTTTTAAACTTTTGAATTCTTCAGATTAAAACGCCATCATGTCTGCATCTTTACCCCATGAATTTCCGAATCCTACCCCACCGGGGGCGATCGAAGTGAAAGAGTATCCCCAGTATCGGGCTGTGACTTACAGCCATTCGGGGAATCCTCAACAAGCCAGCCAAGTTGCTTTTAATCCGTTATATCAGCATATTAGTACCAATCAAATTGCTATGACAACCCCGGTTGAAGTGCGGTATTTGGATGGGTTAAGTTCGGAAGTTGCCACGCCACAAACTGCGGAAGTTTCGTTTTTATATCCCAACCGGGATATTTCGCCGGAAATTATGACAGATGAGGTGAAGGTGACGGATTATCCGCCGATGACGGTGGTCAGTATTGGCATTCAAGGGGCTTATAGTTGGGCGAGTTATGAACAACATTTGCAACGGTTGCAAGGTTGGCTGAAGGAACATTCGGAGTATGTTGTGAACGGTCCCCCGCGTCGGTTGTTGTACAATTCTCCGATGACTCCGGAAGCGATGAAACTCAGTGAGGTGCAGATTCCGATTGCTGGGGTTACTGCGGGTTAATTCATTAAATAACCCGCAGGCTAAAGCACCACCCGGCGGGGGTTTTAACCCCCGCCTAATAGCTTAAGTCGGTTGAAACCGACTGAAAGTTTTATCCGATGGTATTTTTAGGGATTTCCATAAAAAAGTTCTGCATGAGAGGTTTGGCAGAATTGGAAAAGCCGATTAACGTTGTTAATGTGGGGTTGGGGGATATCTCATAAAAGATTTTATTTTTTGCAGTTATTTTAGTTTTTTCAGTCGGTTTTAACCGACTTGAGCTATTAGGCGGGGGATTTATCCCCCGCCGGTGTTGCTATAGGGGCTTGACGCTGCGGGTCGGGTTAAAGCAATTTAAGTCAACCCTTGAAAGATGGGAATTTCTATCACAAATTCAGCCCCTAAATCTGGGTTGGCGTGACAGGAGATTTTACCTTGATGTTTTTCTACGATGATTTGATAGCAAACAGACAGTCCTAATCCGGTGCCTTTGCCGACGGGTTTGGTGGTGAAAAAGGGGTCGAAGAGTCGGGATTGGGTTTCTGGGGTCATGCCGGGACCATTGTCGATGATGCGAATTGTCACTCGATCGCCAGTTACGGAGGTGAGAATGCGAATGGTGGGGGATTCCGGGGGGATTTCTCCTAACTTGCGGTTGTACTTTTGCTCTAAAGCATCGATCGCATTATTCAGGAGATTCATAAAGACTTGATTCAATTGTCCAGCATAACATTCCACCCCGGGCAGTAGGCCAAATTCTGGGATAATATCGATTTCGGGTCGCTCAACTGTGGCTTTTAATCTGCCTTGCAAAATCAACAAGGCGCTTTCGATGCCTTCGTGAATATTCACTTGCTTCATTTCTGCTTCATCGAGGCGGGAAAAGGTGCGTAAGGATTGTACGATGTCTCGGATGCGATCGGTTCCGACTTTCATTGAACCCAAAATTTTCTGCAAATCCTCTTGCAAAAAATCCAATTCTATGTCTTCAAGTTTATCGGCAATTATCGGGTCTGTTTCCCCATACTGTTGTCGGTAGAGTTCGACTAAATCGAGTAAGTTTTGTAGGTAATCGCGCACATATCCCAAATTTCCAGAAATAAAATTCACGGGATTATTAATTTCATGGGCAATTCCTGCTACCATTTGACCCAGGGAAGACATTTTTTCCGATTGAATTAACTGGGTTTGAGTCTGTTGTAGTTGAGTTAAGGTGGTTTGGAGTTGCTGATTTTTTTCCTGCAATTCCCTGGAGGTGCGATGCAGTCGTTCCACGGTGTCGCGCAAGGCAGTTTCGGCTTCAACGCGATCGCTAATATCCCGGGCGACGCCAATTAATCCAATGGCATAACCTTGGGCGGAACGATAGACGGTTTTTGAGGTTAAATAGGTTCGGGGTTGAGATAAAGGCGAATCTGCATTCAAGGGGACGATTTCTTCTTCTAAAAGCTGAGTTTCCCCTTCCAACAAAATCCGATGGTCATTTTTCATCCGTTGTCGCGCCGTTTCTGGAGATAATAATTCCGTATCATTTTTGCCTAAGATTTCATCGATGGCCTTGCCCATTGCCTGGGCTCCGGCAGAGTTAATGGAGAGATAGCGACCCTGAAGGTCTTTGACAAAAATACTATCGGTTGTCCCTTCGGAAATGGCTTGCAATAGATTGTAGCTTTCTTGCAATTTTTCCTGGGCGCGTTTGCGTTCGGTGATGTCGCGGACAAATAGGGTGTAGAGTTGTCTTTGGGGTAATAGAACATGAGCGATCGCCAGTTCGATGGGAAAGGTTGTGCCATTTTTACGCTGTCCGACTAATTCATAAGCCGAATTGCTCTCCCCGGGCATTTGACGAGTGTTCAGAAATAGGGTCAAATAGGCGTCAATCTCTTGCTGCATTAACCAAGGAATCAACCGTTTCAAATTTTCCCCTTGTAATTCGGATTCGGTATAGCCAAAGAGTTCTAAAGCAGCGGTATTCATCCAGTAAATTTTACCGCCATCGGTGATGGCAATGGTCCCCTCGGGGGCCGCTTCTAACATGGCTTGATATTGTTGAGAATTGCGCTTTTCCAGGGTAAGGAGGCGGTTACCTTGGTAGACAAACAGGATGCCTGCGGCGCAAATGATCAGGGAGGCAACTCCCGTGGCGATCGCGGGACCGGGTAGGTAGGATGCGCGCAGTTGTCGGACCTCCAGTTGGGTCAAAACTGCCCCATTTAAGTCGGGAATGGGGGCATAGGCAACGATCGCCGGAATGCCCTGTTCATCGGTAATCAACTGACTGCCGGTTTCCCCCTGGATCGCCCGGTGGATGGCATCGGCGAGTTCAGAATCCGGGATTACGGGAATCCAAGGGCGATCGCCGGTGGTTCCTGGTTGCGACATCACTGGGGAATTGTCGGGTTCCACCCAGGCGATCGCCACGCGCATCCTGGGCATTTGAAGGCGTTGATCCCCTGGTTGGGCAAACTCCCAGGCGGTGGGAGGCGTATCCGTGACGGTGGCAATCCCCTGGATTAGTTGGGCTTGAATTTGGACGATTTGTTCTAAATGCGATCGCCCTTGGAACAGAATCATCCGATCCAGGAGATAAATCCCGATTCCCGCCACTGTCATTGCGATCGCAGTGAATCCCACGGTCCAGTAGACCAGTTTCTGGCGGTTATTTGGGCGATCGGCATCATCGCCTATTTCCTGATTCTGGGAAACACCCATCATGGAATTCCTCACCGAGACTTGCTTGAATTTTTAGAGTCTACTGCCTCAGTTTAAGCCAGCTTACGGATCATTATTCCCCCTGAATATGGACAACTAATTCTCGATAATGACCCTGTTGCCGATGTTCCCAAATATAAATTCCCTGCCAGGTTCCAAGCACTAATCGACCTCGATTGATGGGAATTTGCTCACTGGTGTGGGTGAGGGCGGTGCGAATATGGGCGGGCATATCATCAGGACCTTCGGTACTGTGGCGGTAGCGACGTTGTTCGGGAACTAAATCAGAAAAGAAATGTTGTAAATCTTCTAAAACATCGGGGTCAGCATTTTCTTGCAGCAATAAACTGGCGGAGGTATGGCGCAAAAATAGGGTGCATAAGCCCGTTTGTACCCCCGATTTGGCCACGACTTCTTCCACTTTAGCGGTGACTTTCGCCAGGGATTTTCCCGTGGTTTTCAGTTGGAGGATTTGTTGATGGTAGGTCATAAATTTAATCGGTAACAGGGTTAAGGTTTAGAGGCGGATTCCGTTTGGAAATAATCCACCACTGCCTGGGCGATCGCTTCCGTTCCATTTTTGAGTAAGGGTTCAGTTGATTGCGGGGGAATAGGAGATTCTCGCAAAAAGTCCCAATTCCCCTCAAAAAACTCTTCCTGGGTGACAATTCTGTGATGAGAATGCTGTTGGATTCCCGAGAGTAATAGGGGGGATTCCGCAAACCCTTCTCGGGTGAGGGAGATAATCGGCACATTTTGGCGACAGGCTTCGGAAAAGGTACTGAATCCCGGTTTGGAAACCACTCGCCCACAAACCGGCATAAAATCCACGGGACGCAGGCGATCGCCATTGGTTTGATTGTCAATTTTAACTAAATTCGGCAAATCTGGCGCATGGCGGTCAAAGGTGATAAATTGCCAGTCGGGAAACTGGGGCAAATTATGATAAGGAATTTGGTCCAATCCCAATCCCCCAAAGCTGAGTAAAATCGTTTTTTCGGGAGGTGATTTCACCCCCCATTTCCGGCGGATTGTTTCCGGTTGATAGCGGGGAGTCCCGCCCGTTAATCCGAAATCTTTAATTGTCGGAAAGGCACTCATCGGTTCGTGAAAAGGCAAACGAAATAGGCAATCACATTGACTGAAACAGTCCGCAATCCAATCAGCAATGGCTTCAAATTCTCCTCCCCAAGGACGATAGATAAAATCCCACCCAAAATTGCTCATCATCCAGACGGGAATGCCTGCCGCTTTCCCAATGGTTGCCGCTAAGGGGGGAATATCAGCCAGAATTAATCCGACGCGATTGAGATGAATAAAGTTGACTTCCCCCGAGGCGATCGCATATTGCCGCTTGCGAATTTCTTGCAATTTTTCTAAAGTGGCTGCTTTATCCATTTTCAAGCTATCTGCCTGAATCACTCCCACATCTAAAGCCCTTTCCCGTAAGATAAAATCTCCGGTAATATAACTCTCCAATAACCACCGGGGTGCCGTAGTGACTAAAATCAACAGAATATCCGGATTTAGCCTCTGAATTTCTGCCGCAACTGAAGCGGCGCGCACAGCATGACCAAAACCATGATTGGTAATGGCAATATAAACAACGGGTCGATTTTTCACGGTCTATATTCTGCTAAAAATAACAACAGGATAGCGGGTAAATCTTGTCCATAGTACCCTGATATGGCCTCTCTCCTATAATTTCTAAAACCCTCACCCCAAACCCCTCTCTCCAACCCCCTGTAGAGGCGATTCGAGAATCGCCCAAAAATTCCCCAATTCCCTAACCCCCCAATTCCCCAATTCCCAATTCCCCAATTCCCCAATTCCCCAACCAATTCCCTGTAGAGGCGATTCGAGAATCGCCCGAAAACTCCCCAATTCCCAAACCCCCTGTAGAGGCGATTCGAGAATCGCCCGAAAACTCCCCAATTTCCAAACCCCCTGTAGAGGCGATTCGAGAATCGCCCGAAACATATCCAACTAATTCCCAACTCCAAAAATACCTCCACTCCAAGGGAAAACCCCAAGAAATATCTCAACTATTTCCCCAAAACAAAACACCCTTAAAACTTCTGACAAAACTCCTGCACACCATCAATTAATTGGTCAATTTCCGATTCCAATGTAAAATAATGAACACAGGCGCGCACACAATCCGGATTGAGAATCGTCCGCACCATGACGCGATGTTCTTTCTCCAAAAACTTCACCAACTTGTCATGACTTGCCCCAGATTTTCGCAAATTTTCATTAAGCTGAAACGAGACTAACCCTGCTTCCGGTGGAGTCGCTTTTAAACAAATAATATCCGGTAACTCTCGAAGTTTTGTCCAGAGTTGATGACTTAAGACTTGGATGCGATCGTAGCGCGCTTGCGGGGTTCCCATTTCATGATGAAAAGCGATCGCCTTTCTTAATCCTGCTAATAACGGATAAGCAGACGTTGCCATTTCAAACCGCCGTCCATCGGGTTTAAATCCTACCCAGTCGCCGGTAGAATTCACGGCAATGCTACGCCAACCAATAAAAGTGGGATGGAGGGTTTCAGCGGCATCAGGACTGACATATAATCCGCCTAATCCTTCCGGTCCACACCACCATTTATGGCCGGTAAAGGCATAATAATCAACACCGATTTCTGTGAGATTTAAGGGTAAAACGCCTACAGATTGGGCGGCATCTACAAGGACTCTAATTTTTTTGTAAGGGTTAGATTTTTGGTTGAATTCATGGCAAACTTTAACAATATCGGTGAGGGGTAAAACTTGGCCGGTATTCCAGAGGATATGACTGAGAACCACTAAGCGAGTATTGGGGTGAAGATGGGAGGCGATCGCCAAAGTGGGATTCCCCTCATTTAACGTTTCCATCAAGGGACAAATGGAAACTTGTAAATCAAATCGACGGGCGAGTTCATCCACGGCAGCGACAATTCCGGGATGTTCGCAGTCGCCGATTAAGATGCGATCGCCCGGTTGCCAATCCAAACCCCAAAGAGGAATATTGCATCCAATGGAGACATTTTCCGTGAGGGTAATGGTATCTGCAGTGACCCCGAGTTCCGAGGCGATCGCCTCTCTTGTGGCGGCGATTTCTTCATTAACCCACAGTCCCGTTTCTCCGCTAAAAGGTCCTTTTTCTTGAATGGAGTGATAGGATTGAAACAGGGCGGTTAATGCCGATTCAGGCATCGGTCCTTGTCCACCATAGTTAAAATAGGCTTTATTTTTTAAAGCGGGAAATTGCTGGCGATCGGTTTGGTTCACAGGGATTTACCTCATATTTTAAACAGGTTTAGGGAACTCTAAAAAATAAAATTCCCAAAATGTTCGTAGTGACTCCTTCAGGAGTCATCTTTATTTACCCCCTGAAGGGGTTACTACAAACGTTTGAATGATTTATGTTTTGCGATTCCTTTAAACCATGAATTGGCATTAAAAATTAGCCGCAAATAAAGCAGGATAAGCCAAACATTAATTATACCAGAAAATGATTCATCATTTTTGAATGAATTGAACAAAAGTAATTTTAGAAAACAGAGGTAATCATGGATGATGTTGAGGTGACTCATCGGGGAGAAATCAATTGGGATTGAGATATTTTTGGGTGGCTAACTTTTCCAGAATGGTCTGGAGTACGGTAACTTTAACCGGCTTAGTAATATACTCATCCATCCCCGCTTCTAAACATTTTTGGCGATCGCCTTCCATTGCACCTGCCGTCATCGCCACAATCCGAGGGCGCTGGGTAGGGTCCCACTCCTGGCAAATCTGGCGAGTCGCTTCTAATCCATCCATTTCCGGCATTTGAACATCCATCAACACCACATCATAAGGATGCTGATGCAATGCTGCTAAAGCTTCTATCCCGTTAGTAGCAACATCGGCATGATATCCCATTTGGTCTAAAATTTTCAGGGCAACTTTTTGATTAATCCGATTATCCTCAACCAGGAGAATTCGCAAGGGAAATCGTTCTGCCAGTTGGGGGTCAATCTGAGGAATAGAAGGGGCATGAGCTGAAATACTTGCCTTCTTTTGGGCAACCACATTCATCAAGACTTCATACAAATGAGAACATTTAATCGGTTTTGTAAAAAACCCGGAAAAATCGGGGATAGAAGCATTCAAAGATTGACCCATAGAAGTCAATAAAATCAGGGGAAGGGTTTTGGGGTCTCGCAACTTGTGCAACTCAGAACCCAGCGTAATCCCATCCATTTCTGGCATCTGCATATCCAGAATTGCCAAATCAAACGATTCCCCCCGATTCAGGGCGGCGATCGCCTCCGATGGCGAACTCACCCCTAGGGGAATCATGCCCCACTTCTGAGTTTGCCGGATTAAAATTTGCCGATTGGTTTCATAATATTCGACAATTAACAGCCGCTTCCCCTCTAACTGAGCTTCAATTCCCATTTCATAAGCGGGCAAGGGCTGGGAATCTTGGGCCACAATAATTGTAAAAGAGAAAGTCGAACCCTCCGCGACTGTACTTTCTACCCACATCCTGCCCCCCATCAGTTCGCACAACCGTTTGCTAATCACTAATCCTAACCCCGTCCCTCCATATTTTCGGGTAGTGGAGGCATCAACTTGAGAAAAAGAGCGAAACAGTTGATTCATCTTTTCCGTTGGGATGCCAATCCCTGTATCGATGACGGAAAATTTGATTTCAAAATAAGTCGGATTCGGTTCGATTCTCCCGACTTCAGTTTCTAGGTTGGAGTTGGGAAATAGGTTATAAACTGGCGACCAATTGCCGATTTTTTCAGATTCCACTAGCACACGAACTTCGCCCCGTTCCGTAAATTTAACCGCATTGGTGAGAAGATTCGCTAAAATTTGGCGCAAGCGGCTGACATCACCGATAATGCGAATGGGAGTCTGTTCATCTATCAGATAACCCAATTCTAGTCGCTTTTCAGCCGCTTTAGCAGCCACAAGAACCAGACTATCTTCCACCGTCTCACGCAGGTCAAAAGGAGTCTGTTCTAGGGATAACTTACCCGCTTCAATTTTAGATAGATCTAGAATATCATTGATAATCGTCAATAACGCCTCACTACTGGTGCGAATCGTTTCTACAAAATCTCGTTGATTCGGGTTCAGTTCCGTATCGATTAATAGCCCAGTCATGCCAATGACTGCATTCATCGGAGTCCGAATTTCATGACTCATATTGGCTAAAAACTCAGATTTTAATTGCGTTGCCGATTGCGCTTCCCGCAGGGCCAAATCAAGTTCTATGTTATTTTCTTCCAGTTGAGCCGCAATTCGCGCAGTTTCCTGCTGAGACTTGATGATTTCGTGGATATACTTCTTAATATGCTGAACTGAGGGAAGAAAGACAAATAAAGCTTCTAGCAACATGACGAATAAGCCGAGAGTTAAAAACACCCTCTCTAAACGGATCAAATTTTGAACCCGCTGAAGGGCTTGTTTTTCATACTCGGAGACAATCGCATCCATCGCCCAGAAAAATGCCCTTTCATTATCTATAATTTGTTGGGAAAAGGGCAAAACAGCCTCTCGATCAATCGGGTTTTCTGGTTCTGTGACAACGGAGAGTAAACCGATCGCACCTTGTCGCAGGGCTTGATAGGAGGGTTCGAGATCGTCCAACATTTGGGAAATTTGAGGGTTGTTCTGTTGAGGCAACCCTATTGCCGGATCCCCATATTTTAAGCCGAGATGGGACTGGGAAAATAGGTTCACGGCATCTTGCAGTTCTTGGATTCGGGCTTGGCGATCGCCCTGGGGGGGAGATTCCAGCCAGATCAGTGCCGCTTTACTCAGCCGTTGGCTCAAAGCTCTTTGGCGTCCGGCAAGATTGATCACTCTAGAATCCGTAGTAATGACCATCAGCGATCGCTGTCTCATGAATTCGCTGCCTAGAGAGAGGATGGCGAGGACGCTGAGGGCGACCATATACAGTGCGCTCAGGCGGCGCGTTGGCGAGTTTTTCGGAGAGATAGAAGGCATAGAACGGGTAGCGACTGTGCGGGTAGATTCTGTTGGAGTCTGATGAGAGAATTCAATAATTTTTATCTCCAGTTTTACATAAATTTTAATGATAGATTCTTTATAATTAAATAAACCTTTCCTAAAAATTCTATCAATTAATGTTCTCTCGCTTTTCCCTCTGTTGATTTGATGCTCTATTTCTTGCCGATGGAGCAACCGTCAGAAGGGGGCCACCTTGAACCGCTACGGATTTGCCTGATCCCCCTGCCTCGGGACTCGGAGGCGATCGCGGGCTTCTGCACCTTTTGTATTCTCGCCGACTGATTCTTGATATGTTAAAGATATGCTGCTAACTGACAACCTTTTATTTGATTACCAACGCTGTGCGCGCCTGTCATTCCTCAACCTGTATGGAAAGGGCACTCATCCAAAACCAGCGAGTGATTTTGCCACCAAACTGAAACGGGATAGCGAAGTTTACCGACAAGGCGTATTGGCAGAATACCCCGCTCAACGCCCGAATTATCCCTACGGAGACTGGGTAAAGGGTGCCGAGGCAACCGTGGCGTTAATGCAACAGGGTGTCGATCGCATTGATCACGGCATCTTGATCACCCCAGGACCCCAAGGGGTCACTCTGATGAGTCGTCCTGATTTATTAATCCGCAAACCCGGGGCCTCAGTCTATGGGAATTGGTCCTATATTCCCGTGGATATTCGCTTTAGTAAACGTCCGAAAGCGCAACATCAAATTATGGCAGCCTTTCACGCCCTGGTACTGGCGGGGGTCCAGGGGGCTTGGCCCCGGGACGCTTGGTTAGTTTGCCGTGAAAAAGGCGAATATTGGGTGAATTTAGAGAAATATGTCCCTCAAATGCAGGAGTTGTTAGACTCTTGCATTAAAATGCTGACCACTCGCCAAGAACCGGAAGTCTTTATGGCACGACATCCTTGCAGTATGTGCCATTGGCAAAGTGATTGTTATGCGATCGCCCAGGAAACACAGCACCTCTCCCTCCTGCCTGGAGTAACCCCCATTCGTTATCAACAGTTAAAACAACTGAATTTGACCGAATTAGAATCCCTCGCCCAGGCGGATTTACTAACGCTAGCCGAAGGTCTGGTAGAAGTTTGTAATAATCAATATGAACCCGAAACCCTCGCCCGTGATCTGATCATACAAGCCAAGGCAACCCTAAATAATCAACCCATTGCTTTACCCCAAAAATTGCCCCTTGCTCCCAAGTTTCTTCCGGTGTCTCCCGTTGAACTCTATTTTGATATTGAAGCGCAACCAGAATTAGACCTAGATTTTCTGCTGGGTGTATTAGTCGTCGATCGCCGCAATCTCGCCCCAGGCGAAGCACCAACCCAGAAATTTCATGCCTTTTTAGCCGAAAGTCCCGACGAAGAATGCCAAATTTGGGAGCAGTTTTTGGAATTAATCTGGACCTATCCCATTGCTCCCATTTTTCATTTTTGTGACTATGAAATTCAAACCCTTAAAAAACTGGCCCGCCGCTATCATACCCCCCCGCACCGCTGGAAAGTGATTCTGAATCGGTTTGTGGATATTCATAAATTAGTCACCAAATCTGTGGTGATGCCTGTGGAAAGTTATGCCCTCAAGTCGATTGCGCGGTCTCTCGGATTTGAGTGGCAGAATGCTTTAGCATCCGGTGCTCAATGTGTGGTGTGGTACGATCGCTGGTTAGAAACGGGCGATCGGCATTATCTGGATTTGATTTTAACCTATAACGAAGATGACTGCATTGCTACCTTTGTCGTCAAAGATTGGTTAGTTAAATTCTCTCAAAATTGTTCCTAACTTTAAGGTTTAAATTGGCTGTTCATGCAACCTAAAAATAAAAGATACGGGTGATTATTGCCTGTTAATTGATTTATATAATCTCTAACTCTCAGAAAATATCGACTAAAACCTCTATGCTTTTCTGTAAAATCAATCCTATTTTATGGATAACCTTGGGATTATCTTGTGCTTTTGGCATGGGTTGTCAACCGCAAACCCTTCCAGAAACCTTCACTGGTCCTGCCACTTCCCGAACTGCTAATTCTGCCTCGGAGATTACTGCTGAGATTGAATATTTAGGAGAATTAAAAATCCCCACTGGATTTATTTTTCAGGATACCCAACTCGGGGGACTCTCAGGAATCACCTACGATTCTGAGCGAAATTTGTATTATGCCTTATCAGACGATCGCGCAATCCAAGGACCCGCGAGATTTTATACCCTAGAAATAGACTTAAATCCTCTGGTAGTTAATCCCATTGGCATTACCCCTTTGGTGGATCAAAACAGTCGTCCTTTTCCTCCTTACAGTGTAGACCCCGAAGGGATTGCCTTAACCCGTCGCGATACCCTATTTATTTCCTCCGAGGGAGATGTGGAACGAGATGTCCAACCCTTCATCAAGGAATTTTCCCTCGAAGGAAAAGAACTGCAATCTCTCCCCATTCCCGATAAATTCCGCGCTCAAAATGGTCAAGGAATTCGCAACAATTTGGCTTTTGAAAGTCTGACCTTAAGCCCCAGTGAACAATTTCTCTACACCGCACCAGAAAGTGCTTTAGTTCAAGATGGAGAACCTGCAAATCTGGAAAAAGGAACTCCTATCCGCATTTTGCAATATGATTTAACCACCGGACAACCTGTCCAAGAATTTTACTACCTCACCGAACGAGTGCTGACTGAACCCAACTCTCCCGATGGATTTATGGTTCATGGATTAGTTGAATTACTCGCCTGGGATGAAACCCGATTGCTCAGTTTAGAACGGGGTTTTACAGAAGATGTGGGAAATACGATTTTATTGTATGAAGTTTTCCTGGAAGATGCAACGGATATTCAGCAAATTGCGAGTTTAAAAGAGGTTACTCTTCAAGATATTCAACCCGCTCAAAAACGCCTGTTGCTGGACTTACGAACTTTAGAGATTCCCCTGGATAACTTAGAAGGAATGACCTTTGGTCCGGAATTGCCCGATGGACGACGGTCCCTAATTGTAGTCAGTGATAATAATTTTAATCCCTTGCAAGTGACGCAGTTTTTAGTGTTTGCCATTACCCTAGAGGAGTGAAGGCGACTCCTGGACAATCTGGGGATAAATATTCGATAATAGAGACAGTAATTTCCCAGAGCAATTCATGGAGAATCACATCATGAGTAGACAACCCTCGGTGGGAAAACCCAATAGCAGAACAGAACAACAACTCCTTCCTTTAGAGAATGGCGATCGCCTGACTCGTCCTGAATTTGAGCGCCGCTATCACGCCATGCCGAATTGCAAAAAAGCTGAACTCATCGAAGGAGTCGTTTATATGCCATCCCCCGTCCGTTCTAAAAGTCACGGTTTACCCCATGCAGCAATCATGGCATGGTTAAGCAATTACTGGCTGGCAACGCCAGGGACTGAACTGAATGATAACACCACCGTGCGTTTAGATTTAGATAATGAACCCCAACCAGATGCACTGTTAAGAATTGAGACTGGGGGTACTTCCGCGATCGCAGAGGATGATTATGTC
>JAABSJ010000155.1 GCA_011390515.1 Oscillatoria sp. | reverse complement strand
GAAATTGATAAAAGCCCTGGATAAATTGAGGGCAACAACCTGTAAGCATTGGGAATAGGGTTCTTTCATCCATTCATGCTCTTTCTTGAGATTAGTTATCTCTTGCTGAATGGCAAAACGACCTAGACCCTTTCCTGTAGCTTTGTAGGTTTCGTTGGTCAGGTTGAGAGCGTAGTTCCATGCGAATCGTAAGCAACCAAAACTCTGAGCAAGATGTTGCCTTTGCTCGGTGGTTGGGTAAATTCTGTACTTCGTTGCTCTTAGCATTACCGTAGAAACAATTTGCGATAATATCATAACACGACAATTGCAGTGATTGTCAATTTTCAGGGTATCGAACCCTTCAACTGACTTGAGGGGTCCATGTATCCCGACGCTGACCGTTCCGGTACAGCGCGGGACTTAGAGCCCCTCAAACTCCCCAGAAGTTAATTACAATCAGATTGACCTACAATAAAGGGGGTCACCACCCCGACTGTGCAAGCGATCGCTCGATCTAAACCTTGGTTTACCCTATTGAAAAGTACATGGCTCTAACTGTTAGCGTTCCTCCGATATTAAGCTCGTTGCTGCCATCCCTGCCTCTGGATAGTCTCTTTTCTACCCAGGGGATTATGGTGATGCTACTCGCCGCTTATGGCGTGGCGATGTGGATGTTCCTCACCAGCGCCCCGAAAGTTTACACCATTATGGTGTCAGATTTGGAGACTGCCCGACAGCTTTATGAAGGGCTGCTGGAATTGCCTGCGGCGGAAGTCCCCTTACATTATTACTATAACTACGAGCAAACCCTGGGCGGTACGGGGATTGACCCGCTTTATATGTCCTCTCCAATGGGGTCCACGGCGACTCAAACCATTGCCGGACCTGATGGACTCTGGTATCAATTGCAGAAGAATACTCAACTGCACGTGATTTCTGGGGCGAGTTTAGGCAGCAAGAACCGCCAACGCCATGTTGGGTTTGACCATGACTGCCTCGAACAGTTGTTATTGCGGGTGCAGATGAGCGGAGTTAAGTACAAAATCCGCAGAGAAAAGCCCCTGAATTTTTTAGTGAAAGACCGCCAAGGGCGGGTGATTGAGATGACTGAGGTTTCAAATTAAGCTCAAGAATAATCCGGCGATCGCCCTGTGATCGGTTCGCCGGATTTTGCTGCGTGGGGAGAGTCATTCCGCCTGCTGTTGCGCTAATCTCGTGGAATTCTCGATCGCCTGCTTCCCTTCATTCAGGAGATACTCAAAAAAGGTCCGCGCCACCACGGACAGTTGTTTGCCACTAGGATAAATGGCATACCACTGTCGAGGAATGGGAAAACCCTGTACATCGAGAATCGTCAGTTGATTTTGCCAACCATCCAGGGTCAAAACGTGACGAGACAGCACGGAAATTCCCAATCCTCCGGCGATCGCCTGTTTGATGGCTTCATTACTCCCTAGATCCAGGCGCACCTTCACCGCCACCCCCCGATCTTCAAACATTTTTTGCACCGCTTGCCTGGTCCCAGAACCCGGTTCGCGCATGATAAAGGGTTCCCCATTCAACTGTTCAATGGGGATATTTTTCTGGGATGCCAAGGGATGATTCATCGGCGCTAACACCACCAGGGGATTGTCCAGAAACTCATGACACAAGACATCCGGAGTCGCCGGAGGCTGGCTTAAAATATAGAGATCATCAAGATTGTCATTGAGTCGTTCTTGCAATCCTTCGTGGTTGGTCACCTTGAGGGAGATTTCAATTCCCGGATAGCGTTGACAAAAGGGTCCGAGTAAGCGGGGGATTACATATTTGGCCGTGGTGATCACGCTCAGTTTTAATTGTCCTTGTTTGAGACCTTGTAGATCGGCCACCGTCATTTCAAATTGGGAGAGGCGATCGAAAATATCTCGACAAGTCCCTAATAATTCATCTCCCGCTTCAGTCAAATATAGCCGTTTCCCGACCTGTTCAAAAAGTGGCATTCCCACGGACTTCGCCAACTGTTTCACTTGCATCGAAACCGAGGGTTGCGTTAAAAATAGTTCTTCAGCAGCACGAGTAAAGCTCTTATGACGAGCCACGGCTTCAAAGACTCTAAGCTGGTGTAGGGTTGACTGCTTCAATGGCCTTTCTCCTCAGAATAACCCTTCAATATAGACTTAAGTCTATTATATTCATAAATAATTACTCTTTTTCCTTATGGTTTTTTGGGTTAATATAAATTTACATACAAAAAAACTGTATTACTCCCTTCCAGTAGCGTTGCACTAGGAGTCGGTCCTCTGTTGGTTCTTGCTGTGGCCATTATCTCGTATTTTTGACAGCCTGCGATCGCCTTTTTCGTGCAACGCTCTTTCTTCCTGCTGGCAAAGCTTGCTACTGGTTTTGTCTGCAAAAATTTCCCCCTGATTCCTTATAATTTCACCCTCCCCCGATCGCCCCCCTTAAAAATTCAACCGCTGTAGTCCGATGGGGTGACGAGATAGAACCGTCAGGGGGCATCCTCCAACCGACGACAGAGTTCGGCGATCGCCACAACGCCAAATGATCCACTGGGGGATCAGCATAGAAACTCTCGCCTCCCGGTCCCAAGAGGGCGGAACTCCAGTGGGTAAAATAATCGTGACTGACTCGGTGGATGGGAAAGGGCGCAAATAGAGGGACCCCCCAGCCATCAATGGCAATGAAGGCTTGAATCGGACATTGAAGAGAATATAACCCCCAGGCGGCCCCGATCGCACCGACGACTCCCGCGCTAAATCCGATCCAGATTAACGGTTCATTGGATGCGGGTCTATTCAAGTCGATCGCCCCGCTTTGGTGCAAAAACTGCAAGATTTCCAGGGGAAAATAGGGGCGATCGCTTGGTGGCAGAATCCAAACCTGGGGAGTTGTCCCCGAAGAGACTCGGTTCGGCAGCAAAGTCGAGACAAAACTCTGCGTCAGTTTCTGCTCGTGAATTCCTGGACAAATAATTAGCACCAGACTACAGCCTTCATCAAACTATAAATTTTTGTTTGCGCTTTTCTGTCATGATAGTCAAATCAGTTCCCAGCAGAAAGAATGGAATCGGTTAGGAATCCGAAAAATCGGGGTGCCAATTCTTTCATCTCAGGGTTGGGTTAGCCTGGAAGCAACGAGGGGTCCATAAGGGTGAGGGATTGACCGGATGAGCGGGGATGTTTGTTTCCGTTGCCACCCCAATTCTAGGGCATCGATACAGGATTAAGTCAGGAGGACCAGAAACTGGGCCTCTGTTCCTAATTTGTGGCTAATGGGTGAAAGGTACTGATGCTTGATCATTCCGATGATTACCCGCTTGATTGACAGCAGGGGGGATGGCGGGAATACAGCGATGGGTTGCGAAGCGGTCCCTAGGCAATGAGGAAGAATTGTAAGGCTGAGAGAGGAAATTACCTTACACTGCGATCGGGGTGATTCAATCGGCAGATGTAGCACTCGATCAGTCTCAGGGTGAAAAACGCGATCGCTAGACGATTGCGCTACTCTAATGGATGTGATGGATGCTCCTAGGGGGGATCGTCTCAACGCACCGATGTTTCGTACCTTGTATTCAAAAAGGACCTCAAAAAAGGATATAAACCTTGCCGTTACTCTGGTGTAAACAATAGAACGATGCCGTTAATTTTGATTGTAGATGATGCACAATTTACCCGTCGGGTTATCTGTAAATCCTTACAGAAACAGGGATACCTTACCCGAGAAGCCTCCAATGGCCGGGAGGCGATCGGACTGTTAGATGAAGAAGTTCCGGATTGTATTTTATTAGATTTATTAATGCCGGAATTTGACGGTTGGGATGTTTTAACCTTTTTAAAGGAGAACGACTACAAGATTCCAGTAATTGTTATTACAGCAGATATTCAAGAAACCTCCCGTCAACATTGTTTTGACTTGGGAGCAAAGGCAGTGATTAACAAGCCGCCCAAACCGGATGAATTGAATAATACCCTGAAAAAAGTATTGGGTTTTACAGAGGAGAATGCTCGATGAATTTAACCGTTGACCAACTGGATACCTTGCAGGAATTGGTCAATATTGGGGTGGGCAGAGCAGCAAGTGTCCTCAATGAAATGATTGATTGCCACATCCGCTTGCAGGTTCCATTTATCCGCGTGTTTTCCCCCGGACAAATGAAGGATGAACTGGAAAATCGCCTGGGAGTTTCCCTGGTTTCAGCGGTACGCCTAGGCTTTAGTGGCTCATTTAGTGGTCTGGCCCAGCTTGTTTTTCCCACAGATAGCGCATCTAAATTAGTAGCCTTGTTGACCAATGAGGAAGTCGGCACTCCCGACCTTGATGCCGTCAAAATCGGGACCCTGACAGAAGTGGGCAATATTGTGATCAATGGGGTGATGGGTTCGATGAGCAATTTGCTCAGACAGCATCTGAATTATTCCCTGCCCATGTATTTAGAAGATACCGTCGAACACTTGTTGAGTTCTAAGCAATTAGAGCCTAACACCACGATCTTATTAGCTCAGGCTCGGTTTACCATTGAGCAGCTCCAAATTGCCGGAGATATTATCTTAATATTTAAGGTCGGGTCCTTTGATGCCTTACTGACAGCCCTTGAGATGATAGAAGAGAGCGAGGAAGAATGAATGAGTTCCAACAGGTTGAGGAGAAATTTGGAATTCTCGACCGAGTTCCCGTTGGTGCTTGCGTCCTGCGGGAAGATTTTATTGTTCTGTTTTGGAATAGTTGCCTAGAGGATTGGACAAAAATTTCAAAAAGCGAAATTGTAGGCAAGAATTTGGGCGATCGCTTTCCCCATTTAACCCAACCGAAGTATCACCACCGTCTCCAACAAGTCTTTGAAGGCGGCCCTCCGACTATTTTTTCCTCCCAACTGCACAAACACCTGATTCCGGCCCCCCTTCCCGATGGGGAATTGCGGATCCAACATACCACGGTAACTGGGGTGAAATCCTTTGACAATCAGGGATTTTACGCCCTGTTAGCCATCGAAGATGTCACGGACCTCACCCGCCGCCTTCAGGATTATCGGTCCATGCGCGATCGCGCCCTGGAAGAAATTGAGGAACGCAAGCAAGCCCAGGAAGCATTACACCAAAAAACCCTAGAACTAGAAGTCCGTCAGCGAGAATTAATCTTGCTCAGTGAAATGAGCGATTTACTCCAAGCTTGCCTGACAGTCAAAGAAGCCTACAGTGCGATCGCCCAATCCTGTAAATTACTCTTTCCCAACATTCCCGGTGCAGTTTTTATTATTAACTCCCTCAATAATTTGCTCGATGTCGTTGCCAGTTGGGGAATTACCTTTAGCAGTCAGAAAGTATTTGCTCCCAATGAATGTTGGGCATTGCGACGAGGACGGGTGCATTTTGTCGGGAATATGCAAAATGGCTTAATTTGCCAGCACCTCCATCAAAATCTCTTACCCGCTGAATATTGCTGCGTCCCGATGATGGCCCAGGGAAAAGCCCTAGGCGTCCTCTATTTATGCGCTCCAGATAAAGGACCCTTATCCAATACAACCCAACTGTTAGCCATAACAGTTGCCGAACATATTGCCCTAGCCTTAGCCAATTTAAAATTACGAGAAACCCTCCATAACCAAAGCATCCGTGACCCCCTAACTGGCTTATACAATCGCCGCTATTTAGAAGAATCCCTGGAACGGGAAGTCTATCAAGCTGAACTCAAGGGATATCCCCTCTCCCTAATCATGATCGATGTCGATCACTTCAAAGAATTTAACGATACCTTCGGTCACGAAGCGGGAAATCAAGTCTTACGACAATTGGGAGAGTTTTTCCAAAAAAATATCCGCCCCACAGATATCCCCTGTCGCTATGGAGGGGAAGAGTTTACCCTCATTTTACCCGAAGCTCCTTTAAGCGTCACTCAAGAGCGCGCCCAACGCTTGCGAAAAAAAATAAAATTGTTACAAGTCGAATATGCTGGCCAATCCCTCGGCTGCATCACCCTCTCTTTAGGCGTTGCCAGCTTTCCCCAACATGGCAAAACCGGACTAGCCGTCCTCCGTGCCGCCGATGTCGCCCTCTATCAAGCCAAAGCAGCCGGTCGCGATCGCGTCGTCACCGCCTCTTAATCCTTAATGAACCCCTAAACACCAGCCTCCTCTACCCGTTCGCAGTAACAACTTCAGTCGTTCTCTTTCTTAGTTCGTAGTAACGACTTCAGTCGTTCTCTTGTCTCCGTTCGTAGTAACGACTTCAGTCGTTCTCTTTCTTAGTTCGTAGTAACGACTTCAGTCGTTCTCTAATGTTCGTAGTAACGACTTCAGTCGTTCTCTAATGTTCGTAGTAACGACTTCAGTCGTTCTCAACCCCCTCTCACATCCCCCCATCTCATGCCACCCCAGAACCTCCAACCCCCAATTACACCAGAGGATTCTGACCCGGTATTCCCACCGCCCGGGGAAATTCAGGACCAGTCGGTGCAACCTTTCGCAAATAAACACAAGTGCGAACACTATCCGTAAGCGGGGTTGTAAATTTCTCCACAAAATCTACCATCCCCCCCAGTTGCTCAACTCCAGCAGAGACCACTTGCGCCTCTTCCTCAGTCCAATGACCCCGATACAGAATCGCCAACCCGCCCACTTTCACCAAAGGCAGGGCATATTCTGCACAAACCATCGTCGGCCCGATCGCCCGCGCAAAGGCGAAATCATACCGTTCCCGATGTTCACGCGATCGCCCAATCTCTTCCACTCTACCGACAATCGCCCGGGCATTTTCCATCCCCAACTGATTAATCAAACCCTGGAGAAACGTAATTTTTTTGCGAGTGGAATCCAGGAGAGTCACCTGCCACTCCGGACAAGCGATCGCCACCGGCAACCCCGGAAAACCCGCCCCGGTTCCAATATCGATCGCCCGAACTGACTCATTCCCCCCTTCCGAAGAAACCATCCCCATTGTTGGAGAAGAGACTGACTCCGAGGTAGAACCCGACGCTTGAGATAATAACGGCGTAATTCCCCGCAGAGAATCCCACAGATGCTTTTCCCAAAACTCATCCGGTGCAGTAATCCGAGTTAAATTGAGGACTTGATTCCCTTGGAGAATGCCTTCATACAGGCTTTGAAATTCCAGCAGATGACCCTCATCGGGCTGCCAATTCATGGTTTTTTCCCATAATTTGACATTAGATGGCAGGATGGGTTTGTCAGGTTCAGTCATGGTTAGTCGTTCAAATACAAGCAAATTTGGGTCTTTCTGAGGTTTGGGTGGGGGGAAATGCAGATGTTAACGACTTTCGTCGTTATTACAAACGGTTAGACGGCGATCGCTCAAGAACTGACCATCGAGAGTTGAGTGCTGATGGCGAGTTTATTGGGTTCAACACTTTGGAGTTCCCCGTGATTGAGAGTCCAACAGCAATCGGCGATCGGCAACAGGTCCCCGGCATCATGGGTAACCACCAACAAACTCCAGTGCTTCTTCAACTTCGCCAACAGCATGACTAAATTGCGTCGCATCGACCAATCTAAACCCGCCGTCGGTTCATCCAGTAACAGCAAATGAGGCTGCCGAATTAATTGTACTGCCAATGCGAGTCGGCGCTGCTGTCCCCCACTGAGGGATTGGGGCGCTGTTTGCAACGATAACCCATCCAAACCCACTTCTTTGAGGGCTTCATGGACCCGTTCCGACCCCAGTTCCGGATGCCCCAAGCGCAACTCTTCCAACAGGGTCCCACAACAAAAATGCCGTTCGGGGAACTGAAACACCAAGCCCCCCAGTTGTTGTAAATGGGATGGAGTCAAGAGTTGATCCCGCCAGCAAATCTCCCCTTGGGTTTTTTCCGCCAACCCTCCCAAAATTTCTAACAACGTCGATTTACCAGAACCGCTTGGCCCAATAATCAAGCCTAACTGTTGTGGGGCAAATTCTAGATCAATGGACTTGAGAATCGGCGTAGGAGTCGCGGTGGGATGGTAAGTTAGGTTTTTCAGATAAAGCATTGAAACCCTTGACAACAATAGGGGGATTAAACGAGACTGCACAGACTCAACAGCGTTGTGCTGCTCAGATGTCTATTCTATTGTGACAAACTTAACCGGATTAAACTACCGGAAGATACTCCGGGATGGTTTGGAACTTGCCCCTAATCAGGGCGTCTCTAGCTGCCTATAGCAATCCTAAATCAGTTGTGACATTTTCTTCTCCCCTCTCCCGTTCTGGGAGAGGGGTTGGGGGCCGCCATCGTCTTCCACAATTGAGTTAGGACTGCCTAGAGTGGAACACATCATTTTTAGCCCGGACTTCTCCTGTAACGGGATTGAGATTCTAAAATGGAAATAATCGGCTTGAGGCGATCGCGACTCAAGGGGGATTCAGGATTTTTTGGCATCATCGAGGCACAACAGAGGAGGTAGAGTATGAACTATCGGTTTTCTATGGCGGGTCGGTTGCTCGCTGCGATCGCAGGCAGTGCGGCGATCGCCTTGACTTTCAGTATCAGTCCGACTCTGGCTTTAGACCCCTTCCGCACTGAAAATCGCCATGAAATCGGCGATCACACTGCATCTGCATTTAGAACCCTCTTTGAACGGGGAAATTATCAAGAGGCACTCCGCCAACTCCAACAAGCTGAAGAAACTGAACCCAATGAACCTTTAGTCTATGCGATGCAGGGCGCTTTGGCCTATTTAGATGAAGACTGGGATCGCTTAAATAATTATGCAACGAGCACTCGCACCACTGCTGAATCTTTGTTGACTGAGAATCCCTTACGCGGCAATCTTTATATCGCCGTGGGTCATTTTTTAGAGGGGGGTTATATTATCAGCACCGAAGGGACCTTGCGCGGGGTTCCCAAAGCAATGGGTAAACTGCGAGAAGTGTTCAAGCATTTTGATGCGGCAGAAAAAATTGAGCCCAATGATCCGGAGTTGAATCTGATTAAAGGATTCATGGATTTAATGTTAGCGGTGAATCTGCCCTTTGCCAATGCTGATGATGCGATCGCCCGTTTGGAAAATTATGCGGCCCCTTCTTATTTAGCCTATCGGGGAATTGCCGTGGGCCATCGCGATTTAGATAATGTGGATCAAGCGTTATCTGCGGTGAATAGGGCCTTGGAAATCACCCCGGATAATCCAGAACTGTTTTATCTGAAAGGACAAATTCTGGTTAAAAAAGGCAACGATCAGAATAATATGGAATTGCTGCAACAAGCTGAATCTCATTTTCAGACAGCCCTTGTCCAATCTGAGGAAAAATTCCCAGAAACCTTAAGACGGCAACTGCAACGAGAACGCGATCGCAACGTTCGGAAAATGCAAGAGTTAGCCGCTGCCAGTCGATAACCTCCAACACCTCTCCCAGGAAATAATAAACCGACGCCTCAATATGTTAATCTATAAGGCGTCGGTTTTTTTGACCTTTCATCTCCCCTTGATGTAGAGACACAGAAATATGCAAGTAGAGTTTCGGGAGTTTAACCCCTTTGATGTCTGGATCTGGTTGGAGTTTAGCACCAGTCCGGGCAAGAGTGAAAAGCAGTATGTTGAGGAAGTCTTTGATTCTTGGTTTTTTCTAGGCAAACTGGGGGGATTTAATGCAGAAAATCTCCAAGTTCAGGACACCGGATTAGAGATTAGCTATATGCAGTATGATTCGGTGACTGCTGAAAAAAGTTTGATGGCGCTGATGCACAATATGGGAGACTTTGAATATAATGGAACCTGGGGACGCTGCTGGTTTGACCTTGGGACCAGTGATGCGATCGCTCTCGATGTTCTGATTAATGCCCTCGATCGCCTCAGTCAAGAATTTGTAGTCATCGAACGTCTAATTATCGGCGGTGAAAATGCCGATTGGCCAGTCGCCGATAGTGAAAGCCGTTCCCGATTCGCTGACGATAATTAGTTAACTTTTTCAATTTTCCCAGTCAATTAAACTGGGAAAATTTATTGTTATTGATAAAAAAATGAGTAAAAAACCCAAAATTCGCGTCATTACATTAGGGCTAATTCAAGACAAAAATCGCCTGTTTATCTCTGAAGGCTATGATTCAGTCAAAAACCAATCATTTTATCGTCCTTTAGGAGGAGGTCTTGACTTTGGCGAAACTAGCCTAGAGGCTTTGAAACGGGAATTTCAAGAAGAAGTAAAAGGGGAATTAACCAATATTCACTACCTAGGTTGTGTAGAGAATATTTTTATTTATAACGGTAAACCGGGCCACGAAATCATTCAACTGTATCGCTGTGATTTTAGCGATTCCAAATTTTATGAACTCGACTCTATCCCCTTTTTTGAAGGAAAACGGGAGGGAAAAGCCCTCTGGGTCGAGATAGACCGATTGACATCCGGAGAGTTAGTGCTGGTTCCTCCAAAATTGTTAGATTTTATTCAAGAATGAGACAGCAGTGAACGACTAAACTCCCCTAAAAAATCATCGCAGCAGTTGAAAAATGCGACTAGAAATCAATAGAATCACCGTCCCCCCGGGACAGCGAGTCCTATTCCAAGAGGTAAGCTGGCAAGAATTTGAAGCCATCTTAGAAGACTTAGGCGAACATCGAGGAGCCCGCATTGCTTACGATAACGGAACCTTAGAAATTAGAAAATCCCTACCCGAACAGGAAATTGGGAAAGTTTTAATCAGTAACTTCATAGAAATTCTCCTCGAAGAACTCGACCTAGAATTTTGTCCCCTGGGTTCGACTACCTTTAAAAATCAAGTCATGGCACAAGGAATCGAACCGGATAATTGCTTTTATATCCAAAATGAAGCGGCAGTACGGGGTAAGGACCGATTAGATTTGACGGTAGATCCGCCTCCAGATTTAGCCTTGGAAATTGATGTTACCTCACGTACCCATGCGAAGATTTATCAAGGGTTAGGTGTACCGGAATTATGGCAGTTTGAGAAAGGAAACCTCAAAATTAGCCGACTGCAAGAAGATGGTACCTATCAAGAAGGCGATCGCAGTCAAATTTTTCCCAACTTTCCCCTAACTGAGGTCATTCCCCAATATTTAGAACAAGCGAAAACTGAAGGCAGAAATAAAACCATGAAAGCCTTTCGCGCCTGGGTTCAGGAAGTTTTAGCAACCTTTTAGGCGGCAAATTCTGCCGTTTCCCTCCCTCATCCACCCATGCCAAAAGCCGGTCAACACCCTCAGTTCACCGGCACCCTTGCATTTTATGAGTCAGAGTTTAGACCTCTAAAATCTCAACTCTAAAATCTCTCATTTTTGATTTATTTTTCTTCCTTAGTCTCCCCAGAACCTCCGGGTGAGGCATCATATAAAGCATCGAGGCGTTCTCGGGCATCATCCACTGTCATGGATTTCATCACCATCAACGGTTCATTGAGTACGTTTCCTGACGCATCAAGCAGTTCTGGGTGGGGGACCGGACGTTGATACCGTCCCATTGCTGAATTCGGGGACCCAGAGTTCCACCGGGATGGTGGATAGTTTCTGGATTCACTACTGAGCATAACCAAACTGCGGATCAAGTTTCCGACGGCTAGAAACGCCAAAATGGTAAAGGCAAAAATGTAAACTAAGTGCAGCATATTGATATTCTCCGGCGCAGTCAGGTGATTAAGGGGTAACTCAGGGGGCTATAAAAGAGTGTTTCTGAAGTTTATCGTCAGTTTTTGCTTTTAAAGCCGATCTAGGGATTTAATTTAGGATTGAAAGGGGAGTCGAGGGTACTTCCACCTAGGACAGCCTAGACGGAATTTTCCATGCGAAACCGCATCGACACTTGCCAGCATTCGGTTAGCAATTTGTGCCACGGCATCAGCACTTCCATTTCTACACCCACCTGACCCTCTGTGGCCCTGAGTAGCATTTGAGCTGTGGTGACTTCTTGCTGTGCATATTGCACTCTGGCGAGTAACTCGGTTTGGCCCTCTTTCCCTAAAAAGGAGATTTCCTCATTTTCCAATAACTTGCGCGATCGGGCAAACCAATATTGAAAATCTTCTAATAAGGGTTCTAGTAGGGTTTTGAGTAAGTTGGGTTCGGGAAGATTGGGATTGAGCATGATTTTTAGATAATCGGGGTACTGAGGCTAATTTTAACTTATTTTACAAAACTTAACATTATGCGACACAGTTTACAAGGGATTAGCGATCGCCTGGTAACAATTGGCTGGCGATCGGTCTAGCGCAGCCGTGGCAACACCCGGCGGGGGTTAAAACCCCCGCCTAACAGAACCAAGTCGTCTAAAGACGACTGAAAGTCTTATCCCGTGGGATTTTCAGTCGGTTTCAACCGACTTTAGCTATTAGGCGGGGGTTTTAACCCCCGCCGGTTGTTGCCGCTAACCCCCGCCGGTTGTTGCCGCTAACCCCCGCCGGTTGTTGCCGCTAACCCCCGCCGGTTGTTGCCGCTAACCCCCGCCGGTTGTTGCCACTTACCCTTGACATTCCTCATCTAACCTGCATAATTCCCCACCTCAACCACCCCTCTATCTCAGGGTCCTCCTGTGGCAACAACTTCAGCCAACCACTCCCATTGGGGAACAGACCCTTTAAAATAGAACAGAAGGTAATACAAATCCGAGATTAAAATCCAACGCAAATGGCTAACTCATCTCCGGCTGTCGAAGCACCCGCAGAAAAAATTTACTTGCCGCGTACCGGCGAATCCGATCAACTCAAAAAGATTCGCCACACCACCTCTCATGTGATGGCGATGGCAGTCCAGAAGCTTTTCCCCAAGGCCCAAGTCACCATTGGACCTTGGATTGACAATGGATTTTATTATGATTTTGACAATCCTGACACCTTCACCGAACAGGACCTCAAAGCCATCAAAAAAGAGATGGTCAAAATCATCAACCGGAAATTACCCGTCACCCGCGAAGAAGTCACCCGCGAAGAAGCGACCCGACGCATCACAGCCATTAATGAACCCTACAAGTTAGAAATTCTCGGGGATATCAAAGAAGAACCGATTACCATCTATCACCTCGGGGAAGATTGGTGGGATTTGTGTGCGGGTCCCCATGTTGAAAACACCAGCGAACTTCATCCCAAGGCGATCGAACTCGAAAGTTTAGCGGGGGCCTACTGGCGTGGCGATTCCAGCAAACAACAACTCCAGCGCATCTATGGCACCGCCTGGGAAACCCCCGAACAACTCACCGAATACAAGAGACGCAAAGAAGAAGCCCTCAAACGAGATCACCGCAAACTCGGCAAAGAACTGGGATTGTTTTTATTTTCCGACCCCGTAGGTCCCGGATTGCCCTTATGGACCCCCAAAGGCACCGTCCTGCGAAGTGTACTAGAAGACTTCCTCAAACAGGAACAAGTCAAACGCGGATATCTCGGGGTTGTCACGCCTCATATTGCCAGAATTGACCTCTTTAAAACCTCTGGTCATTGGCAACAATATAAAGAGGATATGTTCCCAATGATGGCTGAGGATGAAGAATCCGCCGCAGAAGAACGGGGGTTTGTGCTTAAACCCATGAACTGTCCGTTCCATATCCAAATTTATAAAAACGAGTTGCGTTCCTATCGGGATTTACCGATGCGTATGGCGGAATTTGGCACGGTTTACCGCTATGAACAATCGGGAGAATTGGGAGGATTAACCCGAGTTCGGGGCTTTACCGTGGATGATTCCCACCTGTTCGTGACTCCAGAACAACTGGATGATGAATTCCTGAGTGTGGTGGATTTAATCTTATCGGTCTTTAATAGTTTGCAACTGAAAAACTTTAAAGCCCGGTTGAGTTTCCGTGACCCCGAATCGGATAAATATATCGGGTCGGATGAAGCCTGGAATAAGGCAGAAAATGCCATTCGTCGCGCCGTTGACACCCTGGGGATGGAGTCTTTTGAAGCGCCAGGAGAAGCGGCATTTTATGGGCCAAAACTGGACTTTATTTTCCAGGATGCACTTGAGCGCGAGTGGCAATTAGGAACCGTCCAGGTGGATTACAACTTGCCGGAACGCT
>JAABSJ010000154.1 GCA_011390515.1 Oscillatoria sp. | reverse complement strand
GTGCGAGGAGACCGAAGATATCCCCAACACGGACTTTCCTGAATTGATTCATAATCGCTGTCTGCGCCTGGATCGAATTCAAGGGATTGAGCCGATCGCCGGAGAATGGCGAAATGGTCTCGATTTTATCAAGGTGTACTTACACTTTTATGAGGGCTTGGTCAAAGCTTATGAAAGCAAAGGCAACGACATCAGCAATGAGATGATCGGCGAGGTGCGGGAAGTGGTCCGTCGGGTTTCTCATCCCTTCTGGTTGATTCGAGAAATCCTCCCTTATGGAAAAAAATGCCAGGTGGTGGCCCCCCAAGCCATGCGCGATCGGGTGAAGGAAGAAATCCAAGCCATCTATCAACACTATCAAGAACCCGAGACTCTGCCGCCATCTTCTTAAAGGGTGCTGGGCCGATCGCCTTCATCCCGATTCAAGGGTCCCCCCAATCTGTGCGGACTCGCATCCAGGAAAAATTACTGGAGATTTGCCAACGCTATGAAAATTCCTAGCGATCGCCTCCATACTAGAGAGGAAAGATTTGTCCCCAGAGGCCCCTTGACCCCTGGGGGTTCTCTTAGGACCTAGATATCCGATGAGTTCACGGGGACCAGAAACCGGGTTTTTGGAGTAAATTAGTGCAAGATCGGTGCAGATTTTTTCCAGAACCCCGGTTTCTAACCGTTACGGGACGGAGGTTTGAGGAATCTGATCCTAACCCCTGCGGTGCTCTGGTGCTTGTGTTGATTTCGTGAAACCTGCACTTGCCAAAATTGACTCCTTGCTGCTAATCAATGAAAGCAGAGATAAAATTAAGTTTTGTAACGTGAGGAGTGAAAATGTACATCGTACAGATTGCCTCGGAATGCGCCCCGGTGATTAAAGCGGGCGGGTTAGGGGATGTGGTTTATGGATTAAGCCGAGAATTGGAGAATCGGGGCCATACGGTGGAACTGATTCTGCCCAAATATGATTGTATGCGCTATGACCATATTTGGGGCCTTCATGATGCCTATCGGGATTTGTACGTGCCTTGGTATGGGGGGGCTGTTCACTGTTCGGTCTATTGTGGATGGGTCCACGGGCGGGTTTGCTTCTTTATTGAACCCCACTGCGAGGATAATTTCTTTAACCGGGGTTGTTACTATGGTTGCAGTGATGATAATATGCGCTTTGCCTTTTTTAGCAAAGCAGCTTTAGAGTTTCTCCTCAGAAGTAATAAGCGACCCGATATTATTCATTGTCATGACTGGCAAACGGGTTTAGTTCCGGTCTTGTTGTACGAAATCTACAAGTATAATGGGATGTGGAATCAGCGGGTTTGTTACACGATTCACAATTTTAAACATCAAGGACTGGCGGGTTCAGAGGTGCTTAGAGCAACGGGTCTGAATCAAGATGCCTATTACTTCCAATACGATCGCCTCCGGGATAATTTCAATCCCTTTGCTATCAACCTCATGAAAGGTGGCATCGTTTATTCCAATGCGGTAACGACGGTTTCCCCTCACCATGCTTGGGAAGCCCATTACACCGAGGTGGGTTCGGGATTGGGTCATACGTTACATTTACATCAGGATAAGTTTACCGGGGTTCTGAATGGAATTGATTATGATTTCTGGAATCCGGAAACAGACCGCTACATTCCCTCTCATTTCAGTATTGATGATTTTGATGCCAAGCAGGAAGCGAAGAAAGCCCTGCGATCGCAATTATTGCTCCGAGATGAAGATAAGCCAATCGTCGCCTATATTGGACGCCTTGACCAACAAAAGGGTGTGCATTTACTTCACCATGCCATGTACTATGCCCTGGGTAAAGGCGCGCAGTTTGTCCTTCTGGGTTCAGCAACGGAACCGGCCATTAATGACCATTTCTGGCATGAAAAACAGTTCTTAAATGATAATCCTGACTGTCATTTGGAGTTAGGCTTTAATGAAGAGTTATCCCATCTGATCTATGCCGGGTCAGATATGATTCTGGTTCCGAGTAATTATGAACCCTGTGGGTTAACGCAAATGATTGGCTTGAAATATGGCACGGTTCCGATTGTGCGCGGGGTTGGGGGATTGGTGAATACGGTCTTTGACCGCGATCATGACCAGAATAAGCCTCCGGAAAAACGGAATGGTTATGTGTTTTATGAAACGGATCACGCTGCGGTGGAGTCGGCCCTGGGGCGGGCGATCGATTTGTGGTATGAGTCACCGAAAGAGTTTCAGGAATTAGCGATTCAGGGCATGGAATATGATTATTCGTGGAATTATCCTGGGAAAAATTATGTAGAGATTTACGAATCCATCCGGCATAAATAATTCCGGGAAATCACGCCGAATAACCCACGCGGAACCCACCTCTTATACCGATGTTGGATCAGGTAAAACTTGACGTTTTCTGACCCGACATCGGTGTTTATTTTTTTATATATTGGCTCTTTCATAAGGGGAGGCGAATTCAGCAAGTCTGTGAATGGGTGGTATTGACTTGGATGAATTCTGTTATAAATTTTTCGGGGGAAGGGCGACGACGGATAACCAATAGTTGCATAAGCTTTGCATGGCAACTGCCAATTGGTCGAAGGTTAAGGGGTTGACGATAAAGGAATTGGCTCCGGCATTGTAGCATTTAGAAATATCTTCTTCATGATAAGAACTACTCAGGATAACAATGGGAATTATCTTGAGTTGGGGGTCGGATTTAATTTGGACTAATGCCTCTCGTCCGTCGAGTCTGGGCATATTGAGATCCAGCAAGAGGAGGTCGGGAAAAGGCGAATTGAGGGGGTCCTGATAACGACCACGCCGATAGAGATAGTCGAGGAGTTGCTCTCCATCTTCTACAAAAAATAGGGTGAGGTTGGCGCGAACTTCGTGAAAGGCTTCTTCAATCAGGAGACAGAAGGAAGACTCGTCATTTGCGATTAAAATAGTGTGAGGATTGAGGGCTGAATTCATAGTTGGGGTCACGATAAGATTTGGGATTGGGGGGCGGTATAAAAATCAGGTCCAGTTATAATTTAGGATTCTCCATCCAGGGATTCTCTGTGTTTGTTTGAGACGGTAGGGTAAAGTTAAATTTTGAACCCTGTAACGGACAAGATTCGACCCAAATTTTCCCTCCATGCAATTCGACAATTTTTTTACAAATGGCGAGCCCGATGCCTGTTCCGGGATACTCTTTGTCGGAATGGAGGCGCTGAAAAATTTGAAATATCCGTTCTAGGTGTTTGGTTTCTATGCCAATTCCATTATCCTGAATCGAAAATATCCACATATCCTCCTGTAGAGAGACTGTAATATGGATCTGGGGTGAAATATCGGGGTGACGGTATTTCAGTGCGTTACTAATTAAGTTTTGAAATAATTGCAATAACCCCATGCTATTGCCCGCGATCGCCGGTAATGGATCATGGGTGATCAGGGCTTGAGTTTCGTTGATGTTAGTTTCGAGATTCGCCAGGGCCTGGGATAATATCCGATCGCAGTTGATGGGTTCAAAGACTTGTGCCATTCTCCCCACTCGGGAATATTGCAGTAAGTCATCAATCAACTGTTGCATCGTCAGACTACCCGTGATGATGCGCTCAATAAACTGAAGGGCTTTGCCATCAAGTTTATCTGGGTAACGGTTTTGTAACAGTTGGGCAAAGCTGGCAATGTTTCCTAAAGGGGCTTGTAAGTCATGGGAAACCACATAAGCAAACTGTTCAAGTTCCTGATTAGACCGTTTCATTTCCCGGTTTAATTCCAGTAACTGCTGTTCGATGGCTTTGCGATCGCGAATTTCCTGTTCGAGTCGAATATTTTGCTCTTTCAGCTTATTTTGCAGTCGCAGAATTTGCAGTTGGTTTTCCACCCTAGCAACCACCTCTCTGACTTGAAACGGTTTAGTGATATAGTCCACTCCCCCGACGTTAAAGGCATGAACCTTTTCCTTCGTCTCTTCAATCACGCTTAAAAAAATCACGGGAATTTCTCTAGTTTCGGGTGTGGCTTTAAGTTTTTCACAGACTTGATAACCGTTCATTTCGGGCATTTGGATATCGAGCAAAATCAGGTCAGGAGGATGTCTGAGAGAGACTCTCAGGGCCGTCGCCCCATTGGTGACGCACCGGACTTTATAACCCCTGTCTTTCAAAATATTTAAAAGCAAGCGCAGGTTATCCGGGCGATCGTCTACTAATAAAATATCTCCGATAGGATCGGTCATATTACGGATGCTGATGATTTTTTCTTTATTATCCCTCACGGAACCCCTTTGAGGGTAAATCAATCGGGATGTGGTGGCTATAAAAACCCGCACCCTCAAGGGTGGGGCGTTTGCGGACGAAGCGGTGCCTGCGCGGGCTAAGATAGAAAACAGACTTGAGACAACCGGATTTGGGATCAGCCCGAGAACCTCACCAACCGGATTCGCCTAGGACAAGAAACCGGGTTTCTAGGCTAGAGTTGTTGCGGATGGCTACAGATTTGCTCAAGAAACCCGGTTTCTAACCAATCCTGTACCCACGTCCTAGAATAAATACAGACTCTTCCTGCCGAGGGAAAAAGCCCAAAAGGGTTAAAAAATTCCCCCGGGGAGGGATGATTTTTTATGTTGCCTTCTTCCGAGAATAAAACCATGAGCAAAATGTCCGAAATCGGCTTATTCGTTCAGCAATTGGGATTGAGGCGACATCCCAAATTGCGGGGTTCTCTGAAAATTTTACTGGCGATCGCGTTGCTTGGTGCAACTGTCCGGATGTTGCCTTATTTAGCACCAATCCGCGCTGAAGATATTGCCCAAAATGAACAAGCGGTGACTTTTAGCGATCGCAATGGACTTCCCTTGGGAACCCTCCTCACCCGAGACCAAGATCATACTGCTGTGGTGGCGATTGATCAGGTTTCTGAATCGTTTCTCCAGGCAATTATTGCGGCAGAGGATAAGCGTTATTATCAGCATGGTGCGGTGGATTTACAAGCTGTCGCCCGGGCAGTTTTGGAAGCAGTACAAGCCCGATCGCTGGTTTCCGGCGCATCCACGATTACGATGCAATTGGCGCGGATGTTGGAACCCGCCCCTCGCACTTTGCCGAATAAACTGGGTGAAGTGTGGCTATCTTGGCGATTGTTTGCGGGGATGAATCGGGATGAAATTCTCCAGGCTTATATTAACCGTCTGCCGATGGGGGGTAATATATATGGTGTAGAAGCGGCGGCGCGGACTTATTTCGGGCTACCGGCTTCGGAACTGAATTTGGCTCATGCCAGTATTCTTGCAGCGATTCCCAATGCACCGAATTATTATAATCCCTATTCTAATTGGCGATCGCTGAAAAAGCGGCAGCGGTATGTGTTGGATCGCATGGTTGCCGATGGTTATATTACCCCAGAGGAAGCGACTCGGGCTCAACAAGAAGAAATCCAGGTTTTATTACCCGATCGCGGGATTATCGCCGCCCCTCACTTCCTGTTTTGGCTGGCTGAACGTTTGCCGGATGGGGTTTCTACGGTACAAACGACCCTGGACCGCCCGTTGCAGCAGTTTGTGCAAACCCAGGTGCAGGAGGTGGTTCGTTCCCTGGCGGCGCATCAGGTGAATCATGCGGCAGCGTTAGTGATTGACAATTATACTGGGGAAGTGTTGGCTTATGTCGGGTCTCCCAATTACTTCGCCGACGCGCAACAGGGGCGGAATGATGGGGTACAGGCGTTACGGCAACCGGGTTCGGCACTTAAACCGTTTTTGTATGAGTTTGCCTTAGAAATTGGCGCGATCGCCCCGAATCAGATTTTAGCGGATGTTCCCACCCATTATGCCATTCCCGGGGCACAGTTGTATAGCCCGGTGGATTATAGTGAAAAGTTTTTAGGGCCAGTGCGGGTGCGATCGGCGTTGGCGAATTCCCTAAATGTGCCAACGGTGCGGGTTTTGGAACAGGTGGGGGTGGAGCGGTTTTTGGGGCGACTGCATCAGTTGGGGTTTGAGCATCTCACCAAATCCCCTGAATATTATGGGTTAGGGTTAGCTTTAGGGAGTGGGGAAGTGAGTTTATGGGAGTTGGCGCGGGCTTATGTGGCGATCGCCCGTAATGGGGATTTGATTCCGTTATCGGTGACTCCGGGCAGTCGTCTCCCCGCTTCGTCCGCACATCCGCTCACTGAATCCTCCTATTGGGTGCTGATTGGGGATATGTTGAGCGATCGCTATGCCCGATCGCAGGCGTTTGGGGTTGATTCCGTTCTGAGTTTACCGTTTCCAGCAGCGGTGAAAACGGGAACTTCTTCCGATTATCGGGATACTTGGACGGTGGGATATACGGTAGATTATACGGTAGCAACTTGGGTGGGGAATTTTAGTGGCGATCGCATGAGAAAAGTATCAGGAGTAACAGGTGCTGCCCCTTTGTGGAATCGGATCATGTTACATCTCCATGAAACCCGGGAACCTGGTGCTTTACCGACTCCGGAAAATCTAGCACAATATCCCATTTGTGCGGTAACGGGATTAAAACCCCAGCCGGATTGTCCTTCAGTGGTTCTGGAATATTTGGCTCCGGAACATTTGAGTGCGTATAATCGGGGAGCGGAATTTGAGTTATCTGCGGAATATAATAGCTGGTTGGCAAGGCAAAGTCAACCTCAATTGTCGGGCGATCGGCTGAAAATTGCCTTTCCGGAAAACGATGATTATTTTATCTTAGATGAGAGAGACTCTGCGTCGCGCATTCAATTTAAGTTAGCCGTTGCACCGGAAACTCCCATAGAATGGTGGTTAATCGGTCCATCGGGGAAACAACAACTGAAGACTGAGGCGAATCATGCTTTATTTTGGCCGATGGAGGTGGGGGAATGGACGTTAGAAGTTAAAAGTGGAGACTTGCGCGATCGAGTGACATTTCAAGTGCAACCCCCAGATAATCGACCCATTCGCCAAGGATTTCGGGTCAGAAGTGAGGATTAGAATCGACCCTACCTAAATAATAATGTAGAGGCGATTCGCGAATCGCCTCTACATTTAGGGTCGATTTTCAAAATCTGCGTAAGTCCTGAAAATATCAATAGACCTCTTGCAAAATTCGTTAAAGCCCCCCTGAAACTAAATATTTATTCCTCTGGCCTCCCCCAGTAAATAAACATTTATTCCTCTGGCCTCCCCCAGTAAATAAACATTTATTCCTCTGGCTTCCCCCTTCTTAAGGGGGACGGGAGGGGGATCCAAGGGGGACGGGAGGGGGATCCAAGGGGGACGGGAGGGGGATCTCCCGGGGGGTTGGGGGGATCAATCCTTTTTTTGCAAGAGGTCTAATATATATCTTCACCTCATAATTCCGGGACTGTAGAAAACCGGACGACTGCTCAATCATGTTAAAAGCCGAAGATGGCGCTTAGAAAAGCTCCATCTTCGGCTATGGTTTAGAAAAACAAAATTGAAATTAAGCGGAGAATTTAGTCAATAGTTAGGTCACCTTATTTTTAGAGGCTGAGTTTATAAGTTTGTCCGGCAATGAATTATTGGGCATTTCTTGCCAGCAGTTGGAACAAAACCAGTAAGAACCCCCTTGGCGGATGTGGTGTAATAAAGAGCCATTACAACAAGGACATTGATTGCTGACTTTCATGTAAATACACCTCCTATTTTGTTGGAAAAGTTTTAGGCAATGACGGTCAATTTATCCTTGAGATGACCATTTTGGTGAATGGTTTTCGAGAGTGCAAGACGGTAGGCGGCTTCGTATCCATCAACCATTGTAGCAATGCTAAATTGGCTCACGACGCGATCGCGACAAGCTTGGCGATCGAGCTTCATGGCGGCAGGAATTGCAGCAATCATTTCTTCGATGCTGTTGCAGACGATGCCGGTTTTACCATCAGCAATCACTTCGGGAACGGAACCCAGATTCATGGCAATGAGTGGGGTTCCTGTACACATGGATTCAATCATCACCAAGCCAAAGGGTTCTCTCCAGGTAATCGGGAATAGGGTTGCTACTGCATTTCCGATTACGTCTACTTTTTGTTGGTGGTTGGTTTCGCCTAAATATTCAATTTGGGTGCCATCGATTTGAGGTTTAATTTCATTTTCGTAGAATTTTTGGTCTACGGGATCGACTTTACCAGCAATTTTCAAATGCCAGCCGGTTGCTTTGGCGATCGCGATCGCATGATGAATCCCTTTCTCCGGGGAAATTCGGCCTAAAAATGCCAAATAGGGGGGGTCCTGGGGTTTGGGAAAGAACGGATAGGCTTCGATATCAATCCCATTATAGACTGTATCCAGATAATTTAGCTCGGGTCCACCTTCTCGTTGAGCGGTGGTGATGCTAACATAACCCTGGTTGCCATACTTTTGATACAACTTGTAGCTATCGGCACTAAAGTTCCCATGCAGGGTATGCACCACCGAGGTTTTCATCAGTTCCGCCAAAGGCAATGCCGTGTATCCATTGTGAAAGTGGATAATATCAAACTCCGAAGCCATTTCATAAATTCGGTTGAGTTGCAGCATATCATACACCGCAGGCTCTTTCACCGTGGGATCAAGACGTAAAGCGCGCGGAACTACCGATTCCAATTTAGCTAAAGTGTGGGAATCTCCTGACGCAAATAAGGTAACATCATGACCCCGACGGACTAATTCATCCGTCAAATGGCTAACGACTAATTCGATCCCCCCATAACCCGGTGGCGGAACTCGTTCTGCTAAGGGTGAAACTTGAGCAATTCGCATATTTCTCTCCTCGGTGGTAAATGCAGTTAAATTGAATAAGTAATGAACCGGAACTAAGCAATTGACGCATCTATCTTTAGGTAGATTTTGAGGCTTAAACCGGAATACTTGTGCGAGGTTTAAGCGCCATTTAGGGTGAAACAATTGCTATTTCGTAGAAACGACCCATAGCAAGTATTTTTACCCCGTTGATTGCCTACGCTCAAAACTTAACGTGACTCTTCATTGGATGGGTAGTCGTATTAACCGTACCAATCTTTGGGTAGGAGTCCAGGGAAGAGTTAAAATTTTCAGGCGGGAGTTTTCCAAATCACATTAAGATTTCAATGCTTTGACAGGTAAGAGATCAGCTAAAATTTCAACTTGAGGATTTGGAGGGGCCACTGCCGGAAGATTACCGGAGGTTTACGCTATTCCTGCAATCGTTTATCTTGATTCTCTTTAGGTTTTATTAAAATTATTTCTTGCAAACAAAAATTCAAAGCAGGACAGAGTTCGGTAAACCCTACTTAAGCCCCTCTTGATTTATTCTCGTTTGAGGTTTTAGCTGGAACCCTGGGAAGAAGTGAATCACTGAATTTGAACAGATCTATAATCGAAAGTTATAATGCAACATCAGCGTAAATTTGGACCCATTTCCCATGATAAAGAGGCAGAAAACCTCGGATTAATGCTTTGCCATAGCTTCAATTTTACCGGGTGGGAACTATTTCGCGATCGCCTTGGTATCAAAAACTACCGTGCGCTTTGGCAAAACCACAAAATCATTGGCGGATTAGGACTGTATCCAATGGCACAATTTTGGGGTGGCAATCCAGTTACAATGGCGGGAATTGCTGCCGTGGGAGTTGCTCCCGAACATCGCGGAACTGGGGTGGCGGATGAACTGCTCAGACATACCCTCCAAGAACTCTATGATAATCAAATTCCGTTGTCAGTTCTCTATCCAGCGACGCAGGTTGTTTATCGAAAAGTAGGCTATGAACAGGCGGGAAGTCTGTGTAAGTGGCAACTCCCCATCCATAGTATTCGGATGCGCGATCGCACCCTGACAATGCACCCCGTCGAACCCATATTATCCGAAACCATTGCCGCACTTTATCAGCAACAGGCAGTTACCTGTAATGGCAATCTCGATCGCCACCCCGGAATCTGGGAAAACATCTTTAAACCCATCCCCGAAGAACCCCTCTATGCCGACTTAATCGGTGAACCCGATGACTGGCAAGGGTATATTATCTATAGTCAACAGCGAGAAGGAAACTCCCAAACCCTTGCGATCGCCGATTGGGTTGCCTTGACCCCTGCTGCCATCCGTCGCCTCTGGACCTTCATCGCCGATTTTCGCTCACAATTTGCCAACGTCATTTGGCGGAGTTCTCCCATTGATCCATACTTGTTATGTCTCCCGGAACAAACGGGAAAAATTACTGAATTCTCTCACTGGATGTTACGCATTGTCGATGTCCCTTTATCCCTGCAACAACGGGGTTATCCCAGCGGCATTGAGGCAGAATTGCATTTAGAAGTACAGGATAATATCTTGTCGGAAAACAATGGAAAATTCATCCTCACCGTATCCAATGGCAAAGGCAAAGTCACTCCCGGAGGACGTGGAGATTTAAGCCTAGATGTGCGGGGATTAGCGCCTCTTTATACAGGCTTTTTTACCCCCCATCAACTCCATTTAAGCGGTCATCTTCAAGGCAACCCTAGCGCGTTATCCATCGCCACCCAACTCTTTTCGGGACCGCATCCCTGGATGGCAGATATGTTTTAAAAGGAAAAAATAACCGAACGCAATTCTGACGCATAAAACCCATATCCTGTAGGGTTGATTCGAGAATCAACCCACATTTAGGGTGTGAAAGAAACAAACAACCGAACGCACTCCTTACCCATAAAACCCATATCCTGTAGGGTTGATTCGAGAATCAACCCACATTTAGGGTGTGAAAGAAACAAACAACCGAACGCACTCCTTACCCATAAAACCCATATCCTGTAGGGTTGATTCGAGAATCAACCCACATTTAGTGTGTGATATTAAATAATGCGTAATTCATACCTACTATCGCCGATTCCACAACCACCGGATGAATCCCGCGACTCCCCAAGCGAAAGCAGCAGCGGCGATGCTGAGTAATACAGCAAGGATGAAGGGATGGATACGATCGCCATGAGGTTCTTGCCAGGGAAATGTCATGGATTCTTCAAACAGTAACGGGGAGGTGGAGGCGACAATGGCACCGAAGGCGATCGCCGTCCCAATGGTTTGGATTTGCTGTTCTAGGTGGCGATCGCGTTCCGCTTGGTCAATTTCCACTAAACCGCGAATCGTGGCAATGGCTTGATTCAGCAGGTTTGACCCAGGATAAAAGTAGTTTAAATCAGCGCCGATTTGTTCTTGAAAGGCGATCGCTTCTTTGTCGTGAAACAACCTCAACCCCTCCATCCCTCTTTGCGCCTGTTGTTCCATCCGTTCTAAACTGCTTTGATAGTTCTTACTATTAATGGCGATAGTATTGCGAGCATATTCCAGATTTCGCAGTTGTTTCGTATAGTTTAGGGAAGTTTTTATCAGATTTTTTAAATTGGTTTTCAAAATCTGGAGTTCCCTGGCAGAGAGGGGGGATGTTTTCTGAAGATTGAGATAGGTTTGACTCACCGGATTGAATTCGGTTTCATGGTTCGTGATGAGGCGATCGGCACAATCATAATAAATCCGACTATCTTGAAAACTTTTAGAAATTTTGTGATAGTACAGAAATAACTCCGGCAATTCCCAATAACAATCTTGCAGCCTTAAAGTCGGATATTCTTCAAATAAAAACCAAATCAATAAACGACCATAAGGATTTTTGACTAAATCAGCTTTCGGACTGCCATATTCGTAGAGATATCCCCCCAACAGGTTATAAGCGCGATACAGCGGCGGTAAGACTTGCCCATTTTTTAGGTGAAAAAACTCAATCCAGCATTGTTTAGCTAAAGGTTACAACTCTCGGATATCGTCCGGAGGAGTTGTGTTGACATAACCACTCAACAGCAAAGTTTGACCTAAAATTGAGGCGGATTCCAGTTCAGGCTTAAAGCAATTTTCGGGGTTGAATTGAGCCAAATCTTTTATTTTATATTCCTCTTTTCCGCGACTTTCAGGTTGATAAATGTTCAGATTTAGGGCATAACTATCATGAAGACATTGGGGATAAATAAACCCTTCTAAATCCTGGGAAGTGGTAAAAACTTCGATGGCTCTTTCATCATCCGGACCGATGAGCAAATCAAAATCTTGGGCGGGTTCATCTTGACGAATCTTTAACTTTAACTCAACCTCAAAATTTGTCAGAATTCTGTCATATTGGTTCCGCACCCATTGGGGATTGATACCCCCTAAATTTTGGGCGGTAGTGCCATCAGAGGAGGTCACCAAACCTCGATGATATTGATAGGCAAACCAATATAAACTCGGTGCATAAATTGAGGCTATTTTTTCGCTCATGAATCACTCGCTTCAAAATCAGGAAAAGATTAAGCAGGCTCATTTGTTGGTGGTTGCACCTTTTCCAACAGAAAGGCTTTATTATAGACGTTTTCTGGTCGTTCTCCCTCCGCTGGCTTCCGGATTTTCTTCCCTTGTGTAATCATGTTAGCGCGAATGGTTGCCAACTCTTCTGGGTTGAAGGTAATCTGATACTCTTTACACCAGACTTTAATAATTTTAGCCAGTTTCAAGGTTTTATCTTCGGCAGCAGTCAATTGGGTTTCTAACGTTCGGAGATGTTCCCAGAGTTGGGGTGGCGTCTGGGGGTTGGTTTTAGCTTGTTCCAGAAAGGTGAGGAAATCTTCAATGATTTGTAAAAAATCCGACGACGGAATGCGATCGCTCATGGGATACTCTCCTAAGATAAACACACCGAGTTTTTAACAGCATCTATGCTGTTTCACCCAATTATAACAAACTCAGCGCGTTTCTGAGTCCTGAGTTGTGTGGGTGGGGTGGAATGCAATAGAACCCAAGATTGGCTAGGGTGTCGGGTTTCGCTGCACCCAACGGACAAATGCTTTGACAAACTATGCTAGACTCATACAAACCCCAGTGATGCCGCCATTCAAATGAGGCTAGTTAAATGGAGTCCACCCCCCACATCCCACTCGAAACTATCAAAAACCTTCTAACACTCCCCCCTTTACCCAAACTCGATGGGTATGTGCCTCAAGGGTGGAAAGAGGCTATTTATCCTGAGTAAACACGATATCAAGAAAGACTATGAATTCAGGTATTTCTTCCGAAAATGATTTAATTAACAAAATCCGCAACTTACCTCCTGATAAAATGACAGAAGTCGAAGATTTTGTAGATTTTCTGTTAGAGAAACAGGACCAGATCCGTTTAACTCGTGCAGCCGCAAAACTATCGGAAACTGCTTTTTCTAAGATTTGGGACAATGATGAGGATGCGGACTATGACCAGTTATAGCTTCGGCGATATTATCTTAATTCCATTTCTCTTTACAGACCAAACGAGTGTCAAAAAACGTCCGGCAGTAGTAGTTAGCTCAACTTTGTACAATCAACAACACCCAGATTTAATAGTTATGGCTATTACCAGTCAGCGCTATATTGCCAGTAGGGTAGGCGATCTCACCGTAGTCTACTGGAAGGAGGCGGGTTTACTGAAACCTTCTGTCATCAAAGGCATTATTGCTACAGTGGAAAAAGGACTGGTTTTAAGACAACTTGGACAACTGCAAGAAACGGATAGAGAAGCACTACGCAATGTTTTACAGATTATTTTAGGCGAATAAATCGAGTAAGAATCTCATTCAAAAATATCCTGTCGTCGCGGGAGTTGAGGTTGTTCTCGAACTTCTAAAAAATCCGGGCTAAACTCAGATAAGTTATTCCACCAAATGTCATCAAAACATGGCTTTGCCTGAGAGTCTTGTTCCTGAGTTTTACCCTCGTCAGCCTTGACCTGATTAATATAGGCTAAAACCTGATCCACCTGGGATTCAGGGAGGGTTTGAATGGCTTGAATCAGTTTTTCTCTAGCTGTCATCTGTTGTTCACCTCGGGGATTTACCTCAAATTTAAGTACACCTCCGGTCCCCTCCCCTTGGCAAGGGGAGGGTTAGGGTGGGGTCCTCTTGTGACGTGCGATCGCACGTCACGAAGCAAGCGGTTTCCCCAGCCTCCATACAAGCGCGATCGCCTCCAAGAGTGCGTGATACGGAATCCGGTTGTCAAAGGTCTGTTAAAACCCGCAGGCTCAAGCCTGGGGCTATACGGACGAAGCCCGCCTGCGCGGGCTAAAAGCGAAAACCGACTTTTACCAATCGGATTTGGTAT
>JAABSJ010000153.1 GCA_011390515.1 Oscillatoria sp. | reverse complement strand
GCAAGCTATCATCTGTTGAAACAAATAAATTAGCTTGGCCATGAATTGCTGATGCCAGATGCAAAGCATCATAGTTACCAATCCCTAGGCGATCGCCCCAAGGCAATCCCCAGAACCTCTGAATCCGACTTCAGGGCGATCGCCTTTTCAACCCCTCCAATCCTCACCCCCCTTAATCATTTTCAATTCGGAAAAAATTCTGCATCTAAGGTCTGTTCCCAGCTATAGGGGCAGAATTCCGGAAACTGGGCGTAGGATAAACCCGTTTCGCGCACAGCCAGGTCTAGCCCATTTTGGTAGGCTAAGGCAAGCGCTTCTTGCAGATAGGGCTTAAGGCTAGGATTCTCTTCTAATAAAATGAGAATTTCCCGCCGTTGCTCTCGAACCGTCGCCAACCCACGATTTCCCCTAAATTCAGGCTGGTACTGCCATTGGAGTAAATGTCCCAGCAAAATGCCCAAACGATTTCTCATCTCCTGCCGTTCTCGTCTGCCCAAGGCTGCAATTTCCTCCAGCAAATTGGGCAGATCCAGTCGTTCCCATTGATGTTGTTTGAGGGCTGACCCTTGCTGTTGCGTCCAAGCATAAAAGTCATTATCATAAAGATTCATCCTAGTCAAGCCTTTATAGAAACCACCTTAATCAGAAGCGGACGGGGAATCAGGCCAAAAATCTTCACTCAAAACTTCCTCTAAGGAAAACGGACAGACTTCAGGAAACTGCTCATCAGGTAAATCCGTTTCCACAATAGCTAAATAGACCTCTTGCAAAATTCTCTTAAGCCCCCCTTCTTAAGGGGGGTTGGGGGGATCAAATCGGTATTTTGCAAGAGGTCTAATCTCTCGCTTCCAGCCAACTTTCCCCCTTCGCTTCATCTAAACGAGATTTCAGCCCTGGATTGCGCCGCAGTAACTTGGCGATCGCAGTTCTTTGCCCTCTAATCGTCCCTCGCCAGCTATGGGTTTGTTTCCAATCCTGAACTTGCCCCTTCAACAAGTCAGCGATCAACTGGATGAATCGAGATTTGAGTTGATCATAATGACCATTCCCCAAATCTTCTAACTCCTCAACGAGGTGGGACAAATCCAACTGCTCAAACTTGCCCTCCCGCAATAAATGGGCTTGATTGAACGCCCAGCTATAGAAATCCTGCTCGTAAAGTGTTTCCCCCACAATTTTCTCCTCCCTTCCCTAGATCGTTTCTGGCAGCACCCCACCTCCACCTTTGCAACCCCCTACTCTGGGAAAAAATCGCCAGCCAAAATCGCTGGGAGATGAAATGAACAAGATTCAGGAAATAAGGATAGGGTGGCGATCGCCTGGATTCAGTCTTATACGGAATCCGGTTGTCAAAGGTCTGTTAAAACCCGCAGGCTCAAGCCTGGGGCTATACGGACGAAGCCCGCCTGCGCGGGCTAAAAGCGAAAACCGACTTTTACCAATCGGATTCAGTCTTATACGGAATCCGGTTGTCAAAGGTCTATAAAAACCCGCACCCTAAAGGATTCTGTTGGCGATCGGGAGACCTAACCCCCCAACCCCCTTCCCTCTTAGGGAAGGGGGAGCCGGAAAGCCCCTCCGCAAACAAACATTCATTCCTTATTCTCCCTCTCCTCTTAGGAGAGGGCCGGGGAGAGGTGGGGAGGGGTTTGGGGAGAGGTCTCTTTCTTGATTCGCCAACAGAGTCCTTGAGGGTGTGGGTTTTAACTATCACAACCGAATTCCGTATCAGTCCTCGGCAACGGCGATCGCCTCAGTTCCCAGTTTAATTTTGGGCGAGGGTTTGCCATTCGAGGATGATAGAAGGTGGAATCTGCAATGCGATCGTTTGATCATCTGCGATCGGTACAAGGAGTACGATTCGCTGATTCATCGGCAGTTTCAACAGCACTGATTTAAAATCGTACTGCCCCACATTTGGGGCGGGAGACTTGTCCGCAAACTCATCTTCTGCCGTGAAAATTTCCCCTGTCTCTATTTTAATCTGAAGCGGTTTAGGATGGGAAAACTCCGCGACTCCTGGAAATCCCACTAATCTGAGATTGACTCCAGTCACGGTTGCGTCTTTAACTTGTTTAAAGAGTACCACTTGCCAAGAATATCCGCCCTGGTCTCGTAAACTATGTTGAGATTGGTACAGGAGTTGACCGGGCGCTTCCTCGATTTGGCGGATTTCCGCCCAGGCGGGTTGGGCTGTGAAGTGACTTTCTCCTAAAATCAGGAATGCTACCAGGGAAAGGATAATCAGCAGTTTAGAAAGGATGGATTTGATGCGAGGCCACATAAATATTATAGTGTTGTGAAGGTAATGCTTCTATCTTAGTGGCGATCGGGACTCTAGTTACCCACTGGGTTTGAACTGCTGTGGGGCGAGGGGGATGAGTTTGGCCTTGGCAACCCGGATAACGACTGAAGTCGTTACTACGAACTGGGAAAGAGAACGACAGCAAGTCGTTACTACGAACTAAGAAAGAGAACGACAGCAAGTCGTTACTACGAACTTATGAAAGATAACGACAGCAAGTCGTTACTACAAACGAAGAGAACGACAGCAAGTCGTGACGTTGAACGACCAATGACCAATAACCAATGACCAATGACCAATGACCAATGACCAATGACCAATGACCAATGACCAATGACCAATGACCAATGACCAATGACCAATGACTAATGACCAATAACCAATCACTCCACTCCCCAAACTTTGACCGTCCCATCAGCGCTACCACTGACGATGAAATGGGAAGAGGAGGGACTGAACGCCACTGCATTAACCCAGTTAGAATGGCCGGAAAACATCCGGAATTCTTTCCCCGTTCGCAGATGCCAGATTTTGAGGGTACTATCTGCACTGCCACTCGCCAATTGATAGCCATCGCGACTGAAGGCGACGGAATTAACGGGCTCTGAATGAGCGGAAAGGGTACCGCGTTCCTCACAGGTACTTAAGTTCCAGAGTTTGATGGAGCCATCTTCACAGCCACTGGCGATGGTTTTGCCGGTGGGACTAAAGCTGATGGAATTAACCGCATCGGTATGACCCTCTAGGGTGCCGAGTTCTGCGGAGGTATTCCAATTCCAGAGTTTGATAGTGCCATCCATGCTGCTACTGGCTAAAGATTGTCCATCGGGACTGAACAGGACGGAGGATACGGCGTCGGAATGGCCTTCTAAGGTGCTAATTTCTACTCCGGTATCCAGGTTCCAGAGTTTGATGGTTTCATCAGCGGATCCACTGGCTAAAATGGGAAGGTTGGGATGCATGGCGACGGCATCGACGCGATAGGAATGGCCGCGTAGGGTGCGGATTTCTTTGCCGGTTTGCAGGTTCCAGATTTTGATGGTTTCATCGCCGCTACCGGAGGCGAGGAGTTTGCTATCGGGACTGAAGGTGACGGACCAGACGCCTTCGGTATGTCCGGAGAGGAGGATGGCGAGGACGCCACTGTTGAGACTCCAGATTTTGACGAGTCCATCTTCACTGCCACTGGCGACGCGAGTGCCGTCGGGACTGACGGCGATGTCTTCGACCCAGCTAGAGATGCCACTGAGCGATCGCAATTCTTCGCCACTATGCAGGTTCCATTTGGCGGTGTCTCCGCCACTGCCACTGCCGACCATTTGACCATCGGGGGTAAAGACGACGGAATCAACCCACTCGGCGTCTCCTCCCAGGGTGCGGAGTTCTTCGCCGGTTTCTAAACTCCAAACTTTCAGGGTGCGATCGCCGCTACCGCTGATTAACCGGCGTCCATCGGGAGCGATCGCCAGGGAACTGACCCACTCTCCATGTCCTCTGAGGATTTTTAAGGCTGAATCTTCGGGGATTTTCCCAGTTTCTACATTCCACAGTTGCACGGTATCATCGGCACTGGCACTGATCAGCAATCGTCCCTCCAGACTGAAGGTGACGGCGTTGACTCCTGCCGTATGGCTGGTCAGGGTGGCGATCGCCCTCGGGTCACTTACACTCCACAGTTTAATCGTGCCATCTTCACTCCCACTGGCAATCTGCTGTCCGTCGGGACTAAAGGCGACGGAATACACCCAGTCGCGATGTCCGGTAAAGGTCTGTAATTCTTCCCCAGTGTCAAGATTCCATAATTTAACGGTGCTGTCTCCGCCACTGACTAACTGTTTACCATCGGGACTGAAGGCAACGGAATATACCCAGTCGTAATGACCCTCTAGGGTTCTGAGTTCTTCTCCAGTCTCCAGATTCCAGAGTTTAATTGTATTATCCTTGGAACCGGAAACCAGGAGTTGGCTATCGGGACTAAAGGTGACCGAGGTGACCCACCGGGAATGGCCGGTGAGGGTCTGTTTGAGGGAGGCGATTTTGGGGGAGTTTTCCTCGTTGATGGTCCAGAGTTTGAGGGTGGCATCCCCACTGCCACTGGCGAGCAAGCGACCATCGGGACTAAAGGCAACCGAATCCACCCAATCGGAATGTCCACTAAGAATGCCGAGTTCTTCTCCGGTTTCCAGATTCCAGAGTTTAATGGTATTGTCATTGCTGCCACTGGCTACCAATCGGCCATTGGGGCTAATCGCCACGGAATAAATCCGGCTGGAATGTCCCCCCATCGTGCGGATGCACTTAAAAAAGCGATAGGGGTTATAGTCTTGTAAGGCTTTGCGAACCTCTAGTTCGGGACGATTTCGCAGCAGCAAATAGGCCGCACGCTGCACGGGTTCTGATTCGTCCTTTAATGCCAGGATGACCTGCTCTAATCCCGAGGGTCCCTGATTTGCAGCCGTGGTGAGGGTATCGATTCTTGCTTCGATATCTGCGATCGCCGCCTTAGCATGGACTGGCTGAGTTGGATGATTTGCCATTGCTTTTTTTACTCCGTGCCGCTCTATGAGCCGTTTCTCTGCATACAACAGACCCAGCGCCTGTCTCGCTATCGCGATTTTTTCCCTAGCCCTTAAAGGGACAAACGCTGTTGCTTTTCTTTTACTTTACTCCTCGATATAGCCTTTCTCATGTCCATAAGGTACAGCGATGGCGACCCCAAACCGTCGGCGGCCCAGAACATCCGAGGGGATGCAAAAAAGTACATAATCAGTCCACCGAACCGCTATAGGACCCTTTTTCATCAGTCCAAACCACAACATATTGAGGCTCTGTGTCCGAACAAAGCACTCAGGGGGTCAGAACATTTGCCCGATCGCGTCCATTGCTAGTTTACTCACCTTCATGGGTATTCTTCGGCAGCAAAAGCGATTGCAGGGAGTGAGGTTTTTCTGGGCCTTGATGCGTTTCGACCGCATCCCTAGATTTTGATGGGGTCCGTGAAGTTTCCCTTCCTTCCCTGGATACCCCCTTTGCTCTACTCCTCTTCTGGGTTAGGTTTTATCCAGATTTTATCCGATTTCTGTAGTTTAGGAAACCCATTTTTATAAAGTTTTAACGAATTTTAGGAGGCAAAAAACCGATTTTTTATAAAGTTTTAACGAATTTTAGGCATGAGAAATAAAAATCTTCAATTTTTACTTTCCCGGTGAGTTTATGAAGGTTAGCCTAACGGTCTAGCTCTTTTCCCCTCTGCTTTTGGAGGTTTTGGGGTTGGGTCTTAGGCTGAAAAACTTTTAAGGGGATCTGATGTTATCCCTGTGCTTGTTTCAGTCAATTTTCCAGGGTATCTCTTCTGGTGAGGTGGAGAATTGGAAAGGGAATACATTGCCCCGAGTTGACGTAGGGAATGAGCAACATTGCAGTGGATGGGCCCAAAAAGAAAGGGTTTGACCAGTCCTCGGGAAGCCAGTTGAGGACTGAATCTAGGCAGGCGATCGCCTCGGAATCCCAGAAAAATTCGGCAGTGGGCAATCTCATGGCGATCGCCCACTCGGAACCGATGTTTTTCCCACTACGGGATTCGAGTTGCGAGGTTAGAGGATGTTCTCCATGCAACGGCTCGATTTTTCGGGTTCATAACCCGGGAGTACAAAGTTGTCAGTTACCTCTTTGGCAACTGACCTTCCACTTCGACTCCCTTTTACTCTCCCAAATCCCTCAAAAATCCGTGGCTCAACCGCACTTTATTCTCTTGATTAGCCCACCTTCATCGGGGGATAAACTCCGCTTTGAGTGAAGTTTAAATCCCAGAGACTTCCGTTAGTTTTCTTCCCCTTCTGTGTTTTCACTGTTTTCGTCACGGTTGCCATTCATATTAGAGTTACGGTTCTTGAAAAAGCGACCGGAATTAGTCGGTTTGCGGAACTGGCGCGCATACGCTTTGTTCCGTTGTGCTTTTTCTTTTTTAGGATTGCGACGTTTTGCCATTATTATGGACCTCAAGGATAAACAACAAAAATGACTCTTGGCTCAAGGGTAGCTCAAGGGTATGAGCGCCAGGAGGTACAGGCTGACCCCCGGCGATCGCACCCTTGATTGCACCGTTGTCAATTGCACTTTTTCAAGAGTTAGAACAAACAGGGCAAGGGGACTGAATTCCTGAACAGGGGTGAGGGTTAGCACTCCCACCTGATATCCGAGCAGTTTCGTACCGAGGGTGAACCCCCCCCCTTTCACCCATTTCGGATGGGGATAGGCTCAATCCCATCCATTCGGGTTGAGAGGAGAACCTTTCTCCCGAAAGCAAGCAAGCGATCGCCCATCATCCTGTGAGTCTCTTTTGGAGGGGACGGTTGACGCCCGCTACTGAAGGATGAATCCGATCCACTATTTTATGCTAGGAAACGCACAATTTCTCGAATTGGTCTCGGCCAAGACTGTAGCTGAGTTCTCTGGAATCTCAATCTCAGGCATGACCGAACTTGCGTAGCACTGAATCCATGATAACAGGAAAGCGCTATCCCTTTCGGGGGAGGTGGTCCTTTGTCCTTTGTCCTTAAGGGATGGGGGAGAAACGGGAGATGGGGGAGATGGGGGAGATGGGGGATAGGTCATTTGTCATTTGTCATTTGTCATTTGTCATTTGTCATTTGTCCTTATAGCGGTTCGGTGGACTCATGAGGTATTCTCTCAAAGCCCCTCTCCCAAGGTGGGAGAGGAGTTTGGGGTGAGGGCTGTACCGTATATTCATGAGAACCGCTATAAGGGATGGGGGGGAACGACTGAAGTCGTTACTACGAACTTGGGAAAGTAAGGATTTGTGGTCTTGAAATTCTGTAAACTCATCAACGATGATGATTCTAGTAGGTTGTAAGTTAAAATCAGGACGGGTTAGCAACGGTTTCATCTCGTGGCTCAAGTCACTGGGGTGTTCCACGTTGATTTTTGCTCAGGGAGCAGAGGGAGGGAGTCAGAATCAAGCCTCAACAACAAGGCGATCGGGGTAGAGAGATTGAGTCTGGGCGGTGGTTGTTGAATCCAGGATGATTTGATTTATGAAGCGCTTATGGCATTTTACGCAAGCCGTACTCGGGATTGTGTTTCGACATCCCGTCCTCGGAATTAGCATTATTCCCCTGTTAGACAACGGTCAAATCGTGTTGATCCGGCGTCGCGATAATGGCAAGTGGGGTCTACCTGGAGGCATGGTGGACTGGGGAGAAGATATTCCGAATACCTTAAAACGGGAACTCACGGAAGAAACTGGCCTAGAAGTGACTCAAGTCGGTCGTTTAGTCGGAATTTATTCCGCCCCCGATCGCGATCCCCGGATTCATTCGATCTGCGTCGTCGTCGCGGCACAGGTTCAGGGGGAGATGAAAATCTATGATACGGCTGAAATTCTGGAGGTCAAGGCCTTTGACCGGGATTCTCTCCCCCTAGGTCAACTGTCCCATGACCACGATCGCCAATTACAGGACTTTCTCAATGGTGTGACGACGGTCGCTTAATTGGGTCGCAGAGCGTGTTAGCCTGATTGGGGTTCGGAGGAGTTGCCTCGGGTTTCCTTTCGGTCAACGGCGATCCTCAACTCCTCTGTGCCTCATAAACCCTTAACTCGATACGGATGCGTTTCAAGGACTCAGGATGACTCTACCGCTCCGCAATTCCCGAATCAAACTGTCCCAAGGGCAACTGTTCTGGCGTGAAGTCGGCCAGGAGGGACTCACTCTAGTATTTTTACATGGTTCGTGGAGCGATAGCGCTCAATGGGTGCCGGTGATTGAGCGCCTCCGGGCCAATTATCACTGTTTTGCCTTAGATTTACTCGGGTTTGGTGAGTCGGAACAGCCGAATATCCACTACTCGATCGCCCTCCAGGTGGAGTGTTTACACGAATTTCTGGAAACGGTGAACCCCGGCCCGGTTTATCTGGTGGGTGACTCTCTCGGCGCTTGGGTGGCAGCGAGTTACGCCCTGAAATATCCCGAGGTAGTGCCAGGATTGGTGTTACTGGCACCGGAAGGGGTCCAAGTGGAGGGTTTGAAAAAGCGCTGGTTTCGCACTCGCCTTTGGATCCAGGCATTGCCTTTGATTCGCGCTTTACAATCGGTTCTGTTTCCCATCGCCAGACTGTTGCGCTTGCACCAAGTGATGCATCAAGCTTTGTTAAATGCCGATCGCTTGCAAAAATTTGGGGTAGCTTGTCAGATTTTGTTCCAACGTCGGAAGAGTGAAATTGAAGGGGAGTTGTTACAGGACCGCTTGAGTTGGCTAAAAATCCCGGTTGTGATTTTAATTGGCGATCGCGATACCCCCACGGCAGTCGCTTTATCGGAAACCTACCATCGGGCGATCGCTGATGCGGATTTACATCGGATTCCCGAAGGCCAGTCTAATTTACCCGAGGAACTCCCGGATCCGGTGGCCGAACAGATTCGCAATTTTATTTCTAATAGACCTCTTGCAAAAAAAAGGATTGATCCCCCCAACCCCCCTTAAGAAGGGGGGCTTTAAAGAATTTTGAAAGAGGTCTAATATAGAGGCTGAAACCGAGGCGGGGATGTAATGACCTCAACTTTACCCCGATTGCTGTTGTTTGATGCAGCAAATCCCCACAAAAATTAGATCCGGCATGGCGATCGCCTGTTTTGCCATTTCCGGCGCACTCTCCTGGAGATATCTCAGCAGGATTTCCCCGCCTCCCCCGGTGATCACCACCGCAGAGGTGGGAAAGCGTTTTTTCCAGTCACCGATAAAGTCTCGCACCCCGGAACCAATCCCATAAATCACCCCGGAGGCGATCGCCTCGGGAGTGGTTAAGGCCCAGCGTGGAGGTAAGGTCCCTGGAAATGTTACCGGAGGTAATGCTGCGGTTTTTTCCGTTAACGATTGGAGTTGTAACGCAAATCCCGGGAGAATTGCCCCTCCGACTAATCGGCCCTCGGGATCCGCCCCGGTCAAGGTGAGGGCGGTTCCTGCATCTACGACCAAAACCGGCCAACCCCATTCCCAGGCTGCCCCGACTAAGGCCAAGGCGCGATCGATTCCCAGGGTGGGATAAACTCCCAACAGGGGCAAATCCCCTAGGGTAATCCGGTTGAATTTTCGGTAAGACTGCCAAAGCGCTAACTGTTGCGGAACGACCGAGGCGATCCACAGGGGCGGGTTGGGGGCGATCGCCTCACCCCTGGGTACACCAGGAAACTCCATCTCCCCACACCACAACTCACCCCGGTTCCAGGCATGAATGAGTTTTTCCCCGGCAGCAGGGTCTAAATGAGGCGTATGCCACACCTGTTTGCAAATCTCTCCCTTAAACCAGGCCCAATGGAGTCTCGAATTGCCAATGCTTAAGGCTAGACAGTTGCGCTGATTACTTCCGGAGTCGGTGGCAGTGTTGCTCATGGTCGGGTGGCCCTGCATTCCCCTGCTTTTTACGTCCGCTTAAAGTCGCTTATAATCAAATAGAGATGAATCGATTGAATCTCTTAGAATTTCCTGAGACATTATAGCAAAATTTTTTAATTTATTTCACTAAAACTTATTAAATAACCTTAAATTTTTATAAAAATTTGTTAAGATAGCAGGAAAAGGAATAGCTGCATCTGGTTCAGCCATTTATGTTGGCCCCTGCGATAAAAAATTTATGTATATAAAAGAACAAGCCCCCTACTGTACATGGCCGAAGCCTGATTTATCACTCCCGCAAGCCAGTTGGCCTATCCACGAGGCGACTGAGATCTACAAAGAAAATATGCAGATAAAAGATTTACACTCTCGGGAACTCCAGAGGGAAGTCCAGCGATCTCAATTGCTCAACGAGATCAATAATCAGGTTCGCAGTAGCCTGGATTTAGATGAAGTGCTGCAAGCTGCCTGTCGTTTGTTAGGGGAAACCTTCAACTGTAGTCGAGTCAGCATTTTAGTCAACGAATCGGAAGAGGGGGAGTGGTTAATTACCCGAGGAGAGTATAAGAGTGATGATTACACCAGCCAATTGGGGACCCGAGTGCCGTTGGCGGATAATCCCCACTTGCATCAGTTGATGTCTCAGGCGGAACCCCTCGCTGTGACAAAGTTTTTAGAGTTTCCCGGTTTTGGGGAAGAGACCTTACAACTGTTACAGGCACTGGGAATTAAGTCCATGCTGGCGATCGCCACCTCCTACCAGGGGAAAGTCAATGGGATTATCGGACTGCATCAGTGCGATCGCGAACGGGAGTGGTCTTCATGGGAACAGGACCTGTTAGAAGGGGTCGCCTCTCAACTGGCGATCGCCATTAACCAAGCCCAATTGTACAGTGCCACCCGTGCTGCCGCACAACGGGAATCCTTACTGCGCCTGATTACCAACCAAATTCGCAGTACCTTGGACTTGAATACCGTTTTAAAAACCGCAGTCCGTGAACTCCGTAAACTCCTGAATACTGACCGGGTGGTGATTTACCGCTTTATGGAAGACTGGGCCGGGGAAATCGTGGTCGAAGACCTTCATGTGCCTTGGCCGCAGATTTTTGGGGGGATTGTGGCGGATAATTGTTTTAAAACTGACCATGCCGAACTCTATAAACAAGGGCGAGTTCGGGCGATCGATGATATTCATAATGCCGGATTAAATACCTGTCATGCAGAGTTTTTAGACCAATTGCAAGTCAAGGCCAATTTAGTTGTTCCCATTGCCATGCCTGATCATCTCTGGGGGTTGTTGATTGCTCATGAATGTCATGCAACCCGCCATTGGACCCAAGGAGAAATAGAACTCCTAGAACAGTTAGGTCATCAAATGGCCATTGCCATCTCACAAGCAGAACTGTATCAGAAAGTTCAGGATTCGGCCACCCAATATCAAGCCCAGGCTGAACAATTAGAACTAACTTTAAAAGAACTCAGAGCCACCCAACAACAACTCATTCAAAGCGAAAAACTGTCCAGTTTAGGACAATTGGTGGCTGGCGTTGCTCATGAAATTAACAATGCCAATAATTTTGTTCATGCCAATTTATTTTATGTCCAGGAATATGTTGAAGCGTTGAAAAAAGCGATTGATATTTACGAAAGTGCGGCCTCAGAAATTCCTCCAGAAATCGAGGAGTTGAATGAAGAGTTGGATTTAGACTATATCCGGTCTGATTCCCCGAACCTGATTGGTTCCATGCAGCAAGGAAGCGATCGCATTCGCAAAATTGTCCAAAACTTGCGGAACTTTTCACGGTTAGATGAAGCTGGGGCTAAACCTGTGAATCTCAGTGAAGGACTCGAAAGCAGTTTATCGATGTTGCAACATCGATGTTCCCCGGAGTTGAAAATTCATAAAGATTATCAGACTCAAGGGCGAGTGGAATGTCATCCGGCCCAGATTAATCAAGTGTTTTTTAACTTAATTGATAATGCTTTAGATGCGATCGCCGCTAATCCAGATACCGAGGGGGAACTGACCCTCTCGATTTGCGAAACCTCTCCCAATTGGGTGAGCATTTCCATTAAAGATAATGGTCCCGGAATTTCTCCAGAGATTCAAGACCAAATTTTTAATCCCTTTTTTACCACAAAACCCGTAGGAAAAGGCACCGGGTTGGGTCTATCTCTGTGTTATCAAATTATCGTCAAAGGTCATAACGGCAAGATTCGCTGCATCAGCGAAGGACAAGGGACGGAATTTATTGTAGAACTGCCCATTAAAATTATGGAAGGGAAATAAAACTATAGCAGTCCTAAATGATTTATAACATTTTCTTCTCCCCTCTCCCAGAACGGGAGAGGGGAGAAGAAAAGTACATAATCAGTCCGGGAAACGCTATATTCCCCACCTCCATCCCGCAAGTCGTCGATATTCCTAGATAGGACTTACGGAATACTTAAATATGAACCCCTAAATGTAGAGGCGATTCGCGAATCGCCTCTACATTTAGGGTAAAAATCAATCTTTAATCATAACACAGAGATTCCGGGAAAGACTCGTTGATTGGTAAGGCTTATGATTACCATATATTTTTCCATAAAAACTAATCGTTAAAATATGTAACAATATCAGAAGCAAGCAAACCCTAACATCGACAAGAAAAGGAGGCCACTCAATGGTAGCCGTCACCGACAGAGTACAACCGAGACTGACGATCGCCACAGGGGAAATCGCCACCGAAACCCGGGCAATTCGCTGTTTGGATTGGGACCGCGATCGCTTCGATATCGAATTTGGCCTGCAAAACGGGACCACCTATAATTCCTTTCTGATTCGGGGAAGTCAGACTGCCTTGGTGGATACCTCCCATGCCAAATTCCGCGAGTCCTATTTGCAGACCCTGCGCCAGGAAATCGACCCAACCCAAATCGATTACCTAATCATCAGTCATACCGAACCGGATCATAGCGGATTAGTCAAAGATGTTTTAGCACTCGCCCCGGACATTACCATTGTCGGGGCAAAAGTTGCCATTCAGTTTTTAGAAGACTTAGTTCATCAACCCTTTAAACGGTTAATTGTCAAAAATGGGGATACCCTGGATTTAGGCAATGGTCACGTCCTAGAATTTTTCAATGCCCCGAATTTGCACTGGCCGGATACCATTTTTACCTACGATGCCAAAACGCAGATTCTATTTACCTGCGATGCCTTTGGGATGCATTATTGTTCCGATAAAACCTTCGATGAAAATTTAAGTGACATTGAAGCGGATTATCACTTTTATTATGAATGTTTGATGGCCCCCAATGCGCGATCGGTCCTGAGTGCCATGAAACGGATGCCGGAAGTGGAAAAAATTAGCACGATCGCCACCGGCCACGGACCCCTGCTGCGGTATAATGTCGGGGAACTCACCGGACGATACAAACAGTGGAGTCAGGAACAAGCCAAGGCGGACACCACCGTTGCGGTGTTTTACTTTTCCGACTATGGCTATAGCGATCGCCTCTCCCAAGCAGTGGCCCACGGGATTACCAAAACCGGCGTCAACGTAGAAATGATGGATTTGCGATCGGCAGAACCCCAGGAAGTGCGGGAACTCGTCAGTATCGCCACGGGAATCGCCCTCGGTGCACCGCCATTAACTGGACGGGGTGCAGAGAATGCAGAAGCGGCGATCGGGACCATTTTAGTGGCCGCCAATAACAAACAGGCGATCGGACTCTTTGAATCCGGTGGGGGTAACGACCAATCCATCTATCCCCTCGCCGTTAAATTCAAAGAACTCGGGCTCAAACAGGGATTTCCCAATATTATCGTCAAGGAAAACCCCACAGAAGCCACCTATCAACTGTGCGATGAAGCGGGAACCGACATGGGACAGATGCTGACCCTGAAAAAAGCTATCAAACAGATGAAATCCTTAGATAGCGAACTGGATAAAGCCTTGGGGCGGATTAGTGGGGGATTGTATATTATCACCGCCCAGAAAGGGGATGTGAGTAGTGCCATGTTAGCATCCTGGGTGACCCAAGCCAGTTTTGAACCCCTGGGGATTACCATTGCCGTTGCCAAAGACCGGGCGATCGAAGCCCTGATGCACGTCGGTGATACCTTCGTGCTCAATGTCCTCGATGAAGACAACTATCAAGGACTGATGAGACACTTCCTCAAACGCTTCCCCCCGGGGGCAGATCGCTTTGCCGGAATCAAAACCCAAAGTGCGAACAACGGCAGTCCGATTCTCAGTGAAGCCCTCGCCTATCTGGAATGCCAAGTCATCAGTCGCATGGAATGTTCCGATCACTGGATCGTGTATAGCCAAGTAGACAATGGCCGAGTCTCCAATCCCGATGCCTTACCAGCGATTCACCATCGCAAAGTCGGCAATCATTATTAGACCGATGCCATTGCTCATTTTCCATAGGGCATCGGTAC
>JAABSJ010000152.1 GCA_011390515.1 Oscillatoria sp. | reverse complement strand
AGCGCCTGTCCAAGAAATAACGATTTTTCGTCATTAAATTTATCACCTTGACAGGGCTAGTTTTTAGAGACTTTATACCGAAACCAGACTGGGAATCAGTACCTTGTCGATCGCATGAATCACCCCATTGTCCGTGAGGCGATCGGCACTCAACACTTTAGCATCGTTGATTTTGATTCCATCGGAGGTATCCACCCCTACCACTGAACCTTCCACGGTTTCTGCTGAAGCTAACTCCTCCAAATTATCCGTCCGCACGTCTCCATTCAGAACGTGATAAGAGAGGATTTTCTGCAACTTCGGAATATCTTCCATCAAATTGGCAATGGTATTAGAAGGCAGGGCGGCAAAGGCTTCATCCGTGGGTGCAAAAACGGTATAGGGTCCGGGACTCTTGAGCAAATCGAGGAGCTCTGCGGATTCCACTAAAGTCATCAGGGTTTTGAATTGCCCCAGTTCCTGGGCGGTTTCTATTAAGTTAGCCATGAGTGATTTCTCCCTAAAAATAGGATTTTTGTTGATTTCTGTTTAGGAATAACATGAGAAATCAGACCAAGCCCTCTTTCACAGGGAGGAAATTTAGGGTGAACTTATTGACTGACGGTAATTCCCCGATCGCGCAGTTGTTGGACAAAAAACTCTTCTAGGGAAGCACCCGTTAGGTCAATTGTAATCAGCTTACCTCCCATCAGTTGCAAGCTGGCCAGAAAATCCTGGGGCGAACCTTTTAAATGCCCTTGCCAGCGATCGTCTTCTAACTCCAAGTCGGGTAACCACTGTTTGAGCACTTCTAAATTCCCCCCAGTCCCTTTGACAAAATAAAGGTCAGAAGTCCCCAATAATTCCTTGAGGGAACCGGAGCAAATTAATTCCCCTTGGGCGAGGATGGCTACGCGATCGCAAATTTTTTCCACATCAGCCAGGATGTGACTGTTAAAGAAAATTGTTTTCCCCTGTTCTTTCAGAGAAATAATAATTTCCCGCATCTGATAGCGTCCCAAAGGGTCTAATCCCGACATGGGTTCATCTAAAAACACCACATCGGGATTATTAATCAGTGCCTGGGCCATGCCAATGCGCTGTAACATCCCTTTAGAATAGTTACGCAGGATTTTATTACGAGCGGCAGATTTGGCGATGCCAACGAGATCCAATAGATCGGGAATACGCTGGCGCTGCTCAGTGGCGGGAATTTGGAATAAGTTGGCAGTAAAAGCTAAAAATTCCCAGCCGGTTAGATATTTATAAAAATAGGGATTTTCTGGGAGATAACCGATGCGTTCTCGAACCGTGCGATCGCCCAAAGGCTGTCCCAGTAATAACCCGCGACCCCCACTCGGACGCAAAATGCCCAATAAAATTTTGAGGATGGTCGTTTTCCCGGCCCCATTGGGGCCAAGCAACCCAAAGGTTTCTCCCTCATACACGGTTAGGGTGCAGTTTTTGAGGGTTTCGACTTGTTTATTCATCCAAAACCCAGTGCGGTAAGCCTTTCGCAGTTGAAAGGTCTCGATCGCAGGCACTCGCTCAGTGGTTATCGGTTCGGTAGGCCAATCAACGACAGAATCCATGTCCCTTTCCCAATTTGGTGCAACCTAATCTAGTTCTATCTTGTACCGAATTTACCCAAGTTTGCCTAATTTTACATCGTTTCAGGGGCAAGATTCTCTGGATTGCGCCGATGTTAGGACGGATGGGAGCCTGATTCAGGGGGGTTTGGGGTGTTTTTCCTGTGACTTGGGGGATAACGACTGAAGTCGTTACTACGAACAGAAGAAACGACTGAAGTCGTTACTACGAACCCGGAAACGACTGAAGTCGTTACTACGAACCCGGAAACGACTGAAGTCGGGACGTTGAACTGAGGATTAGGGCCTTGAGCGACTTGGGGGATAACGACTGAAGTCGGGACGTTGAACGGTTGCTTTGATGCTTTTGCTGCTCCTGCTGCGACTGCGAAATAGAATGGTTTTAGGGAGCAAGAGGAAAAAATACAATGGATCGGTCTAAAGTTATAGCTATCATTACGGGTGCGATTTCCATTTTGCTGGCGATCGCCTACCTGATTGTTGTGCAGTTGCTCGATTTTCGGGGAGAAATGTTACCGGCTCCCATTGATACGGGAACCATCATTCCCTCTACCCTGGTAACTTTTGCTACTGTGATCACCCGTCTATGGTGATCAAAAATGTAGGAAGAATCACAGTTCTGTTAGTGCCTGTGGGGTTGACTTTACCTATTGCTGCGCGTCCCCCAGCACACCTACGGCAACTCCTGGATACCGATCGCTGTCCAGGATGGGATTTGAGGGATGCTCTATTAGAAGGAGTGAGCTGGCTTGGTGCAGATTTGTCGGAAGCCAATTTACACTGGGGCTAATCTCCGAAATGCGGATTGGCGGTATGCCAATTTTCGCAGGGGGAATTTATCCGCTTACAACGGGTCAACGGTCAGTGGAAAATTGGCGATGATCAGGTGATTAATTAAAGGGGATCGGTGAGCAGAATTGCTCTCATCAGGGTGTTTCAAATAGGGTTTACGAAGGGAGAAAGTGAATTAATGACAGGGCAAGAAGCACAAGACAATTTTAATTCTTCGATTCATTCATCAGAGGAGAATGAGGAAGAGGGTCTGATTGTCATCCAGATGAATAATCCGAAAGCCTGGTACGATCGCGCCGGTTCTCTTTATAAGTTAGGACGCTATGACGAGGCGCTAGAGAGCTATGAGAAGGCGATCGCCCTTGATGAGAACTATGCCGATGCCTGGAATAATCGGGGGATGACCCTGAAGTGTTTGGGACGTCATGAAGAGGCGGTGACGAGTTATCAGAAGGCGATCGCCCTGAAAACGGATTATTACCAAGGGTGGAACAACCTCGGGAATGCTTTGGTGGAGTTAAAACGCTACGAGGAGGCTGTGGCGAGTTACCAACGGGCGATTTCGATTTCTCCGGAGTATTGTCAAGGGTGGCATAACCAAGGGGAAGCGTTAGCGGCATTAGAACGCTATGAAGAAGCAATCGCCTGTTACGATCGCGTCTTAGTCCTCAAACCCACCTGGCGCGAAACGAAACGGTTGCGACGAACGGCGATGGCGAAGTTGCAAGAGATGGCCCCCAGTCCCAAACCGGCGAAACCAGAACCTGTGGAAACCCCAGTTGAGGAGAAACAGGAGAAACAGGAGGAAATTGTCCCAAAATCAGTCCCGAGTCAGCCGGTGGTTCCCCTGGATCATCCCAAACTCGTCGCCTGCGATCGCCTGGTGGAACGCTATCCCGATGATCCAGAAGCTTGGCTGGATCGCGGCAGTGCTTTAGCGGAATTAGGATGCTATGAGGAAGCGGTTACCAGCTATGATCGCACCATTTCCCTGGATCCGGAGAATTGGCAGGGGTGGAAATATCGGGGAGTGGCGCTGAAACAGTTAGGACGCCAGGAAGAAGCCCTCACCAGTTATGAGCGGGCGTTAGAATTGCAACCCGCGCCCCCTACAATCACGCCCGAACCGGAGGAGGCATCTGTGGAGGTTTCTTCTACACAGAGGGTTACGGAGTCTCCGGTGGAGACTCCCTCCCCGGAGATAGTCCCGAACCCCACCCCAGTGCGGCGATCGTCGAGTCCTGTGGGGCGTGTGATCCGTTGGGTGCGGCGATGGATTGTCCGGCTATGGCGACGCTTGATCGGATAGTTTAGACCTGGAGTGCTTGTTTCACAGGAGATTCACCAACCAACTCATGAACAGGAGGGTTTAGTTTCCCAAGTTCGGGGAATAGCGATCGCAGAATCCCTGGGTTGTGAGTTGGCTCGTTTCTCCAACAATCAGCGCTTTGGTCTGAACTGGACAGTGCTTGGTGCCTCGATGCTTACAAGTTTCACAGCTTTGCATATCGGAAAAAATAGAAGAACGTCTTTGCTCTATCAAGTTAACAAAGATTTACCAAATTTCCGAAGTTACTTACGCTACCATCCCCGAAATCGTTACATCTTGTAATCAAAGGGCGATCGCCAATCCACTATCCCGCAGCAGATTCGTTCTTCAGGCCCCAACGGCTCCGGATCACAATCGAGAGGTGTAAGGGAACTCCAAAAAATAAAATCTTCTAGGAGAGATCCCCCCAACCCCCCTTAAGAAGGGGGGCTTGAATAATTCTGCAAAACTTCTAATGCCCCACTTTATTTATGGAAATCCCTAACGATCTTGTTACACCCGGTGACACAACAAATGTCTCCGTACTCATCCCATCCGTAGGGGATTCTCCCCTTTTCTGCCTTAAAGAGGCGAGTAATTGTCCTCCCGTAGCTGGATTTCCTCCGTTCCTCGCTTGGAGCCTCTAATCTCCAAGTTATCAGAAATGTAAAAAGATTGAATCATACCAAATCCGGTTGTTAAAAGTCGGTTTTCGCTTTTAGCCCGCGCCCCCTGGCTTCGTCCGTATAGCCTCCGGGCTTCAGCCTGCGGGTTTTCTTTTAGCCCGCGCCCCCTGGCTTCGTCCGTATGGCCTCCGGGCTACAGCCTGCGGGTTTTTACAGACCTTTGACAACCGGATTCCGTATCACTCATAGATAGGGCTTTTCGGACTCACTGAAGTTGTCTCACTCCGGACTACAAAACTTTTTAAAAATCCCTCTCAATGCTTAGTCCAGTTTTTCATACCCTCCCTACCGACTCTACCCAGCCGATCCCCTCAACATTTCCTGAAGTTACCTCTTTAGACCAAGAGAGGCTTTAGACCCATCAGACTATGCTCGATAGAGTGGAGCAATCTCCATCATCCTCTGGGCCGGGATCAACATTTCCGGGAGTTACCTCTTTAGATAGAGGGCGGCTGTAGACCCATCAGAGTATCCTAGATAGAGTGGAGCAATTTCAATCATGCTCTGGCCAGGGATCAACTGAAAATCAAGGAGTCTGACGGAAAGTTTAGCCAAATCACCTAGATTTTCAGACTAATTAATTTGATTTCTTTCCCAAGGGCTTGCTCCCTTAAATTCCATCCCCTAAATTAGCCCTCTATCAAATTATTCATTAAGGGATAAAAAGGGCGATTTACTACTCATCACAAGAAGGAATCCTCTATGCAAGCTCTTGAAAGTCCTCTAACTTTTCCTAAATCTTTATTCCCTACATCTTTAGTCAAACATAGATTCCATTTTTCTGAGAAAAAGCCTAATATTGACAGCTCTGATATTTTACCTAAATCAGATATTGCTGAGTTGTTCTTCTCAGTTTGGCATCATCATGAAATGACCGATACAAATCGTCAAAAGTTAAAATTTGTTTTATTAAGTTATCATGACCTTAACGAATCGGACTATCGACTAATTGATCGCATCTTCCACGCGGTAAAACGCGGATGGATTAAAGTGATATAGCAATCCTAAATGATTTGTACCTCACCCGATGTCCCCTCGGATGTTCTGGGCCGCCGACGGTTAGGGGCCGCCGACGTCTTTCACAACTGGTTTAGGACTGCTATAGACTAAGTTCACCGAGAACTCAATAAAACTGGCTGATTTTTCTGACCCTACGTTTGCAGGATTATCCGGGAAGTTCTAGAGATAAGTGGCGTTAAATTGTTGAATTCTTATGGTTCAGTTGAAAATTGAATATCAATCAATTGACGATTAATGCCTTCAGACCACTGAGGGCATTAATTTTTTGAGTTCAATGGTTGAGAATTCCCGGGGGGAAGGCTTATAAGGGGGGAGCATCTCAATTTGTTCAAGAGACCTAACCCCCGAGCCCCTTCCCTCAGAGGGAAGGGGGAGCCGGAAGGGGGAGTCTCAAAGCCCCTGAGCCAACAAACATTCATTCCTTATTCTCCCTCTCCTCTGAGGAGAGGGCCGGGGGGAGGTAGGGGAGGGGTTTGGGGAGAGGTCAGATCGGTTTTTAGCCAAAATTGAGATGCTCCCAACTCCAGGGAAAAACCCTAGAGTTTTAACCGGAACAATAAAATCTGATTCACTTGGTCCGGATTAAAATTATCATCACTGATCAGAATTAAACTTTGACTGCCATCTGGGAAACGGGGTCCAAGGGTCATCCCTTCCAGATTGTCTAACTCAATTCCTAAATCTTGTAAGTTTAAAAGCAATCGCTTCTTAATCGGTTCAACCTTCTTCAACTCCCCTTTTAAACTAGCAATTCGGGAAGTATCGGTAGCGCTGCCTGTTTGAATTTCAAAGAGTTTTGCACCGAAACCGAGAAACCCAAAATTGCGCTCTAAACTGAGCAAATGCCCTCCCTGTTCTAATGCCAATAATTCCGGTAATCCGTTGTAGAGACTCCAGCGAACACTATCATCGAGGGTGTAAAGATTCTCAGAAATTAGGATCGGGGGTCCATCGGAGATTAGATAATGAAGTAAACGATTTTTGGGGGGGAGTTCCGCATCCAGTTCATCCAAATCTTGAACCAGGGGTGCTTCCGTGGCGGTAAACAGGCGATAGGGATCGACGGTAGCATCCCCAAATCCTCTGGGATTGAGGGTGAGGGACTCCAACCCTAAATTATCTTGGATACCTTCGGTTTGGTCCTCGGCACTATCGGGGATGTAGCGTTTGGGAAGGGTGATATCCCGGACAAACTGCCCGGTTTCTAGGTCGATTTCGTGGATAAAGGGGGCCAACCCTTTGCGCGCAATCCCTTCGCTGGCGATATAAACGCTGTTGGGGGAGGCAAAGGCGATGCCTTCTGCATCAATTTCACCAATGGCAACCGTGTTGCCATCTTCCCCTTTGAGAAAGGTGACGGATTCAATGTCAACACTGGCGATTTTAGGGGAATCGGAACTGTTAGAATCCAAATTCAGTTTAAGGGTATAGAACCGGGGGGGCGCATAATGTCCGCGATCGTCGGAGATAACATAGAAGCGATCGCGTTGGCGATCGTAGGTGATGCCGGATAATCCTCCAACGGGCGTATCCTGAAAGGGACGTTTCGGCAGTTCATACTCGTCTAAAAATTCTAGGGACAACCCGAGAAATATGCGCTCTTGGGCGTTGACTTGTGGCAAAGCACAGGCGGTTAATACCGTTGATAGCACCAGTGCCAATGCCATCACCCAGGGGAAAATTTGAAATTTGCGCCAGTTCACGATCGCCTCCAACCCTTGAAAATCTAAACAGTTCAATTTTCAATGTAACAAATTGACGGCTCCATTGGCAGGGTGCAGCTTTCTTGAATCAGTCCCGAACCCCGGTTATGTAGAGCGATTAAATTGAACCGTTAACCCGTTGAGTGATTTCAAAAATAAACGAGATGAAAATTATAACCGGAGTAAAACCTAGAGGAAATCCTGCCCCAACCCGCCCCATTCGACTCCACCGAAACCGGGCTTATTGGGGATTATTTTTGGTGATTTTAGGCTTGACTTTTTCCGGTTTTAATGCTTTAACTGCTCTCGGACAACCGGAAAATTCTGCACCGCCACTGCTGCCTCCCAATCCCTTGGAAGTGCTGATCCCGGACCCATTAGTCCCGAATCCCCCCAAGAAAAATCAATCCTTAACTCCGGAACAACTGAGGGAGTTAGAATTGGCTTTAAATATCTTAGATGCAGAAGCCTCAGCCGAGTTGGCGGCAGGAAATAACCCAGCAGCTTTCACGATTTGGTATCGAGAATTGCGCTTACGGCGTTATTTCGGACCCTTGCCGGAGGTGCGGGCTTTAACTCGGGTGGGGGCGACTGCCTGGGAACAATCAGAAATCACCGCCCTGCAAGCCATTGATGCAAGACTCAAAGTCATTCATCAAGAGTATTGTCTCAGTCCTCAAGGTTGTGAACTGCCCCTGTTACAAGCCTTAGCCACGGGATTTGAAACCGTGCGATCGCGAGATTTAGCCCTAACAGTTTATCAGCAATTGCTCACCGATGCCCGCGATCGCAACGATGCCTCCGCAGAAGAATCCATCCTCACCATAATGGGTCGCCTCTACCTGGAAAAACTCGATTATGTCAATGCGTCAACACCTTATCAAGGATTACTCTCCTTTGCGGTACAACGACGCGATCGCGTCCAAGAATTGTCCTACCTCGAACAACTCGCTTTTATCTACACCCAAGCCAATGATTCCCAAGGCGCAGTCGCCATCAGGCAACGACTGGTCACCCTTTATAGTAACCCCCAAGATATTAGCAAAATCCCTGAACTCAAACTAGCGATCGCCTCCGATTATGAACGTCTCGGGCAACTACAAACCGCCATCGCCACCTATGAACAAGCCTATACCTTCGCCTGGACCCAACAACAATTTTACATCGCCAGTGATGCCCTAGAACGCCTCGCCCGCCTCTATACCACCCTCGAACAATTCGATGCCGCCTTAGAAGTTTATGAAGCCTTATTAATCGTTGAGCGTCGCGCCTACAACTTATATGGGATAATGCATACTTACGATCGCATCGGTCAAATTCATCAGCGACAAAATGCCTATCCCCAAGCCATCCAAGCCTTTCAAAACGGTTTAGAGGTAGCCCGACAACTCAACTATCATGAGGCCTATTTCACTGAACAAATTGATCGACTCGTTCGCCGATCGCGTCCATTATTCTAATCCATGTTCCAAGACCACCATCAAGCCCCCCTATTAGAAACCCTCGCCCGCTGTGTCCGAACACCAGACACCCCCTTCTATGCACCGGGGCACAAACGAGGCCGAGGAATTCCCCAACCTTTGAGCAATCTGTTAGGAACCTCGGTGTTTTTAGCTGATTTACCCGAACTCCCCGATCTGGATAATTTATTTGCACCAACAGGGGCGATCGCAGCGGCCCAAGAACTCGCTGCCGATGCTTTTGGTGCATCCCAAACCTGGTTTTTAATCAATGGTTCCACCGCTGGAATTATTGCAGCAATTCTGGCAACGGTTCGCCCAGGGGAGAAAATTATTCTGCCCAGAAATGTCCATCAATCGGTGATTTCTGGCTTAATTTTATCCGGGGCCTTGCCGGTTTTTATCCCCCCAGAATTTGACCCAATCTGGGGTTTAGCCCTGAGTATCACCGCAGCATCGGTTGCGGAGGCATTAGCGGCCCATCCCGATGCCAAAGCAGTGATGATGGTGTATCCCACCTATCAGGGGGTCTGCGGGGATATTCAGGCGATCGCCCAGGTGACTCACCAATTTGGCATTCCCCTGTTGGTGGATGAAGCGCATGGGCCGCATTTTGCGTTCCATCCCGATTTACCCACTCCGGCCCTGGTTGCCGGGGCGGACCTATCCGTGCAATCGATTCACAAAGTCCTGGGGGCGATGACTCAGGCATCGATGCTGCATATTCAAGGCGACTGCATTGATGTCCATCGCCTGAGTCAGAGTTTGCAGTTGATGCAATCCACCAGTCCGAGTTATTTACTCTTGGCGTCCTTAGATGCGGCAAGGCAACAAATGGCGTTACAGGGTCAAGATTTGATGACCCAAACTCTGGCCCTAAGTAGTCGCGCCCGGGAGGAGATTGCCCAAATCCCCGGGTTAGGGGTGTTAACGCCGTCTGAACCGAGAATGCCGGGATTTGTGGCAGGCGACCGCACCCGTCTGACCGTGGGGGTTTGGGAGTGGGGAGTGAGTGGGTATGACCTGGATGAAATGCTGCAAGAACGATTCGGGGTGACCTGTGAATTACCGTCTCCGGACCATTTAACCTTTATTATCAGCTTGGGAAACACCCAGGCAGATATTGACCAACTGGTGCAAGGGTTATCGACCCTCGCCCAGGATTATGGGGACAACCGGCGACTGGGTTACCGGCACTCGATGCCACCTTCTCCGGCCCTTTCCTGCTGTCCGAGGGATGCGTTTTTCGCGGAAGTGGAAGCAATCCCGGTGACTGAGGCGATCGGGAGGGTCAGTGCTGAGTTAGTATGTCCATATCCCCCGGGAATCCCAATTTTGATGCCCTCAGAGGCGATTACCTTAGAGGCAGTCGCCTATTTGCAACAAGTGCTCGCCCAGGGAGGTATCCTCACCGGATGTAGCGATCGGACTCTAACGACCCTCAAAGTGGTTAGAACTAGATAACCGGGCTAGAAATAATCCAGAAATCGGTTAAAAATAGGACGATTGAATCTCTCATTTAATCCTCTAATTTATAAATTTAGCCGGTTCACCGGAGAAGTAGGGTGGGCAATGCCCACCCTACAATTGCTTCAAATTATTGGAGTTTTCCATTTTTCCAGATTTGTGAATCCCTTAATCCCGGGACAACCCTTTCTAAAATTATTAAACTTTGGTCTATCAAATAACATAAAAACTGCTTAAAATTACTGATGAAAACCGCATAAATATTATTATGAATTCTAAAATTTGGCCTTATATTACCCCGGGTATTGCAGATGAGTTATTTGAGCGATTGCCGGGAATTCCGATGAGCAAACGGGAAACGAGATTGCTGTTACTCTCCCACCTGCGACTGCAATCTGAATCGGTGTTATGGGATATCGGTGCGGGAACGGGAACCATCCCTGTAGAAGCGGGATTACTCTGTCCGAAGGGGCGGATTTTAGCCGTAGAACGAGATGAGGAAGTAGCGGCCTTAATTCGGTCTAACTGCGATCGCTTCGGGGTGGAAAATGTAGAAGTCATCGAAGGCAGTGCACCAGAATGTCTGTCCCAGTTACCTTATGCCCCAAATCGCGTCTGTATTGAAGGAGGCCGTCCCATTAAAACTATCTTAGAAAAAGTCTGGTCATACTTACTCCCAGAAGGGCGAGTCGTTGCCACTGCCGGGAGTTTAGAAAATCTCTATGCCATTTCTGAAAGCTTTGCTGAGTTACAAGTCCGCAATGTGGAGGTGGTCCAGTCCTCCTTCAACCGCTTAGAAGGAAGGGGAACTCATCAAAGTTTTGTGGCGGTTGACCCCATCTTTATCCTGAGTGGAGAAAAGCTGGATTGAAATTCAGCCCGGTTTACCAGACTCCGTGAAATTAGACCTCTTGCAGAATGACAAACAGATGACCCCCTCCCCCCGTGAACCAGCGGTACAGTTTTGTGGGTGGGTTCCGCAATATCAGGAAACGCTGACAAGACGGAGGCGTTCCTAAATGATGCCAGAACTCTATTTGGCTAATACTAGATTAACTATAAAATTGTTCTATGCCTTTGTCTCGAATTCTCAGTACCATTGTTGCTCTTATCCTAGGGCTAGGTACGACCTTCCTAGGAGGTTGGTACTTTACGGTCGGTTTCTCCATTCTGGTCAGTATTGCTCATCGGGAATATTTGGAACTGGTCCGGGCTAAAGGGATTTACCCCGCAGCAAAAACGAGTTTATTTCTCAGTCTGGGGTTGGTGGTTCTTTCAACCCTAGATTCCCAGTTGACCGATGCCCTCTTGCCGATCGCCGGAACCTGTATTTGTTTCTATCTGCTATTTAAGCCGAAAATGGCCACGATCGCCGATTTAGCCGCCTCCATTCTCGGCCTATTTTATATCGGTTATTTACCCAGTTTTTGGCTACGGTTACGCACGTTAGGGTCTGAGGCGGCCAGTAATCTCCCCTTAAATGGCTATTGGCCCCAAACTTGGCCTCATATCTCCGATCTACCCACAGGGTTGAGTGTGACCTTGCTTTCGTTTATTTGTATTTCTATGGCAGATTCTGCCGCCTATGTCGGTGGTAAGTGGTTGGGACGGACTCATTTTTCCGATATCAGTCCGAAAAAGACCGTGGAAGGGGCAGTATTTGGAATCCTGGGCAGTGTCATTTTGGCAACCCTCGGGGCGAAGTATCTCAATTGGCCCTTCTGGGTAGGGACTGGGGTGGCGTTCGGGTTACTCCTCGGGATTGCCAGTTTGATGGGAGATTTAATCGAATCCCTGATGAAGCGGGATGCGGGAGTGAAGGATTCCGGGAAACTGATTCCCGGTCACGGGGGAATTCTCGACCGGGTGGATAGTTATATTTTTACGGCTCCTTTTGTTTATTATTTTATTACCCTGCTGTTGCCTTTGTTATCGCAATGGGTCGGGTTTTCGGGGCAGTAAGCGGGTCCTCATCATCCCGGACCGTTTAAGGCAGAACCGTCAGTTGCCCCTGACAGATTAACCCACTTGTGGTGAAAGAAAGTTCTGAAAGGGCCACATCAGACCCTAGGGGTAAAATCACGGTTTTTAATGGGATTACCCCTGAGTCGGAAAGCAGTTGAATTGTGGGATTGACAAAGTGTAATTCTGAGGGGTTGCCCAGTTGTAACCCGGTTTGCAGGAGAAAGGGTTGGGCCGCTTGGGAGGGGGTGTGGAAACTCCCGCGCAGGGAGAGGGTTTCCTCGGAGGAGAGGATGGCAGCGCCCTCCCAGGTGAGGGTGGGTTCTGAGTCCCAGGAGAGGGCATCGGCGAATTGGGGGAAGAATAAGGGAGTGAAGACATCGGCAAGCAAGGGCGATCGCATGGAGGAATTCAGGTCAGCTTCCGTCAGATGTAACCGCGCCACTACGGGGACCGGGTGTTGAAGGTGTAAGGATTTCCCGCGCAGAATGTCTCTGAGATTGACCTGAATGCCTGTGCCCTGGAGTTCTAGGGTACTCAGATGCAGACCTTGATAGATGGCACCGGACCCGGATAGAGAAACCTGGGGAATCACCCCTTGGAGGATTTGGCGATCGCCCCCGTTAATCTGGACCTCTAGTTCGTCAACGGATTCCACCTGCGATCGCAACCACAACTGCACCGCACTGGAGAGGACCCAACCGAGGCGAGACCGAGTGGGGCGGCTGGGTGGAGTCAGGGGTAAATCCTCTTCTGATTGGGATAATTCCGGGCGATCGCTGGACACAGAAGTTAATTTTATAATTTCTTTTTCACGCATAAATATTCTCAATGCAATTCCCCCGGCCCCCGGCCCTAGAATCAGGGAAGTTAGGGAGAATCGGTGAAATCTTAGAGCATCCAGCACCACCCACAACGGGACGGACAGGGCATTTGAGTGTTTTTACCCCCTAGTCTGCGGTTCTGAGTGCTTGTATTCTCCCCGATCCTGTAATATTTGTACATAGTTCAGTCTGGCAAGTTGTCAGGTGGACTCAACCCCTAAAAACTTTTAGAAAAAAGCGAGCAAACGCAGCCGTCCAAAATATGGATGCTAGACTGCAAAAAATCCTATCCGAATGGGGCATTGCCTCACGCCGTCAATCTGAAAAAATGATTCAACAGGGACGGGTTAAACTGAATGGCGAAATTGCCCACCTCGGGCAGAAAGCCGACCCGGAACGCGATCGCATCCAAGTTGATGGTATCCCCGTCAACCCTGGCGATCGTCCCAGTCCCGTTTACTTGTTATTAAACAAACCCACCGGAGTTGTTTCCACCTGCGCCGATCCCCAGGGTCGGACCACGGTGCTCGACTTACTCCAGGCTGACTTACGGCAACAGCAAGGGATCCATCCCGTTGGACGGTTGGATTTTGACTCCACTGGCGCATTACTGCTGACCAATGACGGAGAACTGACCTTCCAACTCACCCATCCTCGTCATAGCATTCCCAAAACCTACCAGGTGACGGTTGCCGGAGAACCCCAGGAATCCACCTTGGAAACATGGCGTCGCGGAGTCATCCTAGAGGGCAAAAAAACCCGACCGGCTGAGGTTCGCATCCTCGATCGCCCGCGTCCGTCCCAAACCCTGCTCGAAGTGATTCTCTGGGAAGGCAGAAATCGCCAAATCCGCCGGGTTGCTGAGTTGTTAGGATACCCGGTCATGCACTTACACCGCATCGCAATCGGCTCGATTCATCTCCACCCACCCGGGGAAGCTCCCTTGCCCCACGGCTACTATCGCCCCTTGAACCCCTCTGAGATATGTTTCTTACAAAGTCAAGTCTCCCTAAACTCCGTCAATTTGCCAGCAGATACTCAGGAACCGACCCGATGAAGAAGCATAACCCTAAAGCTATCCTGAAACAACAGCAGGATCCATCGGTCAAGCTGGCCGAGATGGGTGCTTATTTACGGCAAGTGCGGGAGTCTCAGTCGATGACCCTTGAACAAGTCGCGGCGAAAACGATGATTCGAGTGAGTCTGCTGCGATCGATTGAAGAAGGGCAACTCTATAACCTGCCCGAACCTATTTATGTTCAGGGTTTTCTCTTGCGGTATGCTGAGACGCTGGGTTTAAATGGCGTTGAGTTTGCTAAAACCTTTCCCATCATTTCCACCTGGCGCAAGC
>JAABSJ010000015.1 GCA_011390515.1 Oscillatoria sp. | reverse complement strand
CAGTCCTAAATCAGTTGTGGAAGACCCTCACCCCCAACCCCTCTCCCAGAACGGGAGAGGGGAGCTAAAAATGTTACAAATCATTTAGGACTGCTATAGCATATTGGGAAAGTCAGCCTTTCTAGGGGGTGAAGAGATGAAATGAGGAATTGACCCTCGGTTGTAGAGGGTATTGAGAATCTTAATTATTTTCTCTAATCTGGTCAAGTTGTCTACTTAATGATTAAATTCATGAGAGTTGACCGTTGAATTTTAGGCAAAGCGGAGGTTTTTCAAGTTGGTTTTGTGAACTCCGAAAGAAAGGATTTAAAAATCAGCCATCTGGCTGATGCGATCGCCCTAGGCTATGGGTCATCATGTAACTATACTCTCTAAGCGGCTTGACATGGATTCAGTAATTTTAGAGCATTCAAAGGTTCCCGGGGTGACTGATCGGCGATTGTCAAAAAATCATGATAAATTAGGGAAATGAGTTCATTGAATGTTACAATAGTAACACCGCCAACCTTAACTGGGGGACAAAATAGATAAGCTGTTCACCTTTAAAAATCAGGAGGTAAATTGATAAGAACTTGGAAAACTTAGGGAATTTAACCCCCTTTAATTTAGAAAAAACAATCGTCTATTCATTAAAAATAAATCTAGCATTTTTAGTTAGAGTTCATTTTTTTTGCAATTTTAAGTCTAAATATAGGGAGGAATTCATGGTAGAAAACCCGACAATACATCCGCCAAAACAAGAGAATGTTCGTAGTGCAGCCGCCCAGCTTGTCGGGTCGCCGACTAAGGCATTGCAAAAAATCGTGACCAACAATCTATCCGGGCGACTGACGATTCGAGATCCGTCGGATCCTTCGGTCTTTTGGCGAGTCCATTTTGGCAATGGCAAGGTCCATTTTGCCAGTAGCTTAACGGGATACCAGGAGCGCTTGAGTTATTACCTCTCTCGGTTCTGTCCGGAACTGAAAGACCTTTCCCTGAAAGGGTTTCAGTCGGATTATCAGGCGATTTGCCATTACTGGAAAGCCGGAAAACTTTCGTTACAACAGGCCAGAGAAGTCTTACTTAAACTAACCCAAGAAGCGTTAGTGCAGGTCCTCAACTTACCCCAAGCGGGACTGCAATTTGAAAAGATGGTGAGACTGGACCCAATTCTGCTCTCTGTGCCGTTGAAGCAGACGATTTTACCGATGCGGGAAGCCATTGGAAAGTGGGGAAAAATTAGGGCGGAAATTGCCTCGCCGTTTCAGAGGGTTTTTATTAGGAATTTAGAGCAAATTCCTAAACTGTTGTGGCCGACGTTTAAAAATGTTGAAAGGATTAAACGGCTGATTGAAGTTTTAAATCGAGGGGGATGTCTGTATGAAGTGGCCCAAGGGTTGAAAATCGATGTCCTGTCTTTGGCACTGTTACTGCAACCGTTGGTGCAAGCGGAAGCGGTGGGGGTGAAACCCTATCAGTCGGAAAAAGTAGAAGATGGGCCGATTATTGCCTGTATTGATGATAGTAAAACAACTCATCGGCACGTTCGTGCGATTTTGCAGGCGGCGGGATACCGCTGTTTGATGTTAACGGAACCGGCGAAAGCGTTAACGACTTTGGCACGCTATAAACCGGCGTTGGTGTTGATGGATATTAATATGCCAGAAATTAATGGCTATGAACTCTGCCGGATGTTGCGCCAGTCGAGTTTGTTACAGGAAATCCCGATTGTGATGTTGACGGGACGGGATGGGCTCATCGATAAGATGCGATCGCGGATGGTGGGAGCAAATGATTATATCACCAAACCGTTTGATGCCCAACAACTCTTGAAGGCGATCGAAATGCAGTTACTCGGTACGGCAGATTCTGAAAGAGAAACAATTTTACAAACCGGCTGATTTAATATCATTATCCCCAGGGTATGAACTATCGTAATCTATAGCAAAGGGATTGGAACTAGCCATTCTAAAGCGCGATATAGCGGTTCCCGGACTGATGAGGTACTTTTCAAAGCCCCTCTCCCGTTCTGGGAGAGGGGTTTGGGGGAGGGTCTGTACCTTATGGAGATTCAAAGTGCGATAGGATAACCGGGGAAATGCTCAGAACGTATGCAGGGTTGCAATTAAGCCCCAAGGTACAAGTCGTGGTGCCGATCGCGCAAGTGGTAGAGGAAATTACCTTATCGCGACGGCAAATTTGTCCGATCCCCGGGGTTCCCGAACCCATTTTAGGGGTGGTGAATACCGCCGGTAAGTTGCTATGGGTAATTGATTTGGCTGATTTTCTGACGGAGGTATTGGGACTGACTCCCCGATCGCCTTCGCGGGTGGATGAGTTAACCTTGGTCATCATTCGCAAGGACCCCAGAACAGAACCGGACCCCCAAGAGGAAGAATCCACCGTCACTCCCTTCGCTTGTCTCGTCTGCGATCGCCTTGTCACCCTCAGTCTCAACGCCACCCAGGTTACCCCCATTCCGGATCCCTGGAGACCCCTACTCCGTCCCCTGTTTTCCGGGTTAATCTGGATCTCACCCCCCACCGATACTGCATCGCGTCGGGTTCCCGTGGGATTGCTCCAAGTGAGCGCCCTATTTGACGCCCTCAGTCGGCACAGTACCCCCACTGTTGGAGAATTTCGATGATAGCATCCAATCGGGAAACCGCTGTGCCGGAAAATCACCCCCTCGACTCCCTTGCGATCGCCAACATCAACCCAGAAGCGCGCCACTGCTTCCTCCATGAAGAAGCACCAGAATGTTTACTTGCCTTAGAACAGGGTATCCAGTGCTTAAGCAGCAACGCCGCTACTCAGGAGAACCTCAGCGCTGCCTTCCCTGATCTGATTCGCGCCGCCCATACCCTCAAAGGCGGTGCTGGAATGGTGGGGTTACAGCAACTCTCCCACCTGGCACACGCGATCGAAGAGTTATTAATCGCCCTCAATGATGGACGAGTCCCTCACTTACCTTCCGCCTACGAACTCTTATCTCTGAGTCTCGATCCCATCGGGGATTTACTCGTGCGCGCTTGGAATGGCACCGACTCCCAAACCTCTGATCGCCGCCTCCAAAACCTGATCCTCACCCTCGATCGCTTTGTCCAAGATTTACCCCCTCCACTTCAAGAGAGTTGGGAAGAAGAAAACGCAGGGGAAGACTTCCCTCGCGCCACTGATTCCCCAGTGAACTCTTTTGTGAAAACTGCCTTGGAGGTGGATTTAGAGGATTGTCTACAACGCCTAAGGCGATCGCTAGATGAATTAACCGACAATCCCGCCTCGGCAGAACCCTCACTCCACGAGAGTCTCACGGTTTTTTTAGAAGAATGCACCCTCCTGGGGGAAACTTTGGGGTTAGAGGGGTTAACTACCATCAGTCGGGACATTTCTGCATCCCTCTCCCAGGAACAAGCGCCACCGGAACAATTAGCACAACTGGCGATCGCCCGAATTGACACCCTGCGCACCGAAATCCTCACCCCATCCTCCCCATCCTCCCCATCCTCCCCATCCTCTCCATCCTCCCCATCCTCCCCATCTCCCGAGTCAGAAACAACCCGTTCCTCTATCCCAGAAAGGTTTTTAAAATACCTGATTGTCAATCCCAATCCTGATCTGACACCGGCAAATCTCACCCTGCGAGTCCCCGTCACGCGCTTAGATCGCATGAGTGATACCCTGGATAATTTAGTTATGGAATCCGATCGCCTCACCCTAGAACAAGAAAAACTCCAAACAGCGATCGCCACCCTCTCCCCATCTCCCCCATCCCCCCCATCCCCCCCATCCCCAAACCTAGGGGCGATCGCCTCCGACATCCAACAAACCCTCGATCGCCTCAAAACTTCTTTAAACCAACTCAACCGGGACCTCACCGACTCCCGACTGATTCCCTTTGGGGCGATCGCCGAGCGATTTATCACCCCCTTGGAAACCTTGCAACGACAGTATGGCAAGCAAGTTGAATTAGTCATCCAGGGAAAAGATAGACGGGTGGATCAACCGATTGTAGAACAATTACAAACCCCCTTAACCCACCTGTTCCGCAATGCCTTCGATCACGGCATCGAGTTACCCACGGAACGCAAAGCACTGGGTAAGTCACCGACTGCTAAAATCACCTTCTCTGCCACCGTTGAAGGGTCGCAACTGGTGATTACGGTGGAAGATGATGGACGCGGGATTGATCCCCAGAAGGTTTATAAACGTGCCTTAGCAATGGGACTGATTGATCCTGAAAAAGGGTTTTCTAAAACCTTATTTCAGGGGAATTCCAACCCGAGTGAGATTTTACAATTTCTGTTCACTCCCGGATTTTCGACTGCCTCGAAGGTGACGGATTTATCCGGGCGTGGGGTGGGGTTAGATATCGTGCAACATCAAGTGGCGCGACTGCGCGGCACTTTGCAAGTTGAGACAGTATTGGGACAGGGTACTAAGTTTACCATTGCGGTTCCCTTGACGTTGAGCCGGTTATCCGTTTATTTGTGCCAATGTCAGGACTACACTGTGGCAATTCCCGCAGATCAGGCGATCGCTGTGGTGCAGTTATCCGAGGCAGAGATCGCAGGGAGTGAAATAGGCGATCGCCATCAGGAAATTCCCGGACAAACCGAACCCTTGCCCATTTTTAGATTAGGGGATTTGCTGCCCTATGGAACTCAGGTCCGCGAAGCAGTTTCTACAGTAAATTCGCCCTCGGTTTGTCTGATTCTGCGGGTTCAGGGTCAACAGGTGGCGATCGCTGTGGATGCGGTACTCGAAGAACGTCCGGTGATGCTCAAACCCCTGGATCTCACAGTTTCAGTCCCTCCCTACGTTGCCGGTTGTACTGTTTTAGGCAACGGTGAAGTGGTGCCGGTCCTCGCCCCCCATCACTTTCCCCCCTTACTGTTTCCCCGTTCCCCCCTCAGACAAGTCGCCGATGTCTCACAGAATACCGTGTTGAGTTCCGATGCTTCTCCCCCGCAGATATTAATTGTGGATGATTCCCTCACCATGCGCCGGATGTTGCAGGACCTATTCGAGAGTGCCGGATTTGTCCCCACAGTCTGTACCGATGGACGGGAGGCATTAACTCAACTGGCGCGATCGCCCCAGGGACACTTCCATCTCATCCTCTCCGATGTGGAGATGCCCCATTTAGATGGATTAGGATTACTCCTGACAGTGCGATCGGATCCCCAATGGCATCACTTACCGATGGTGATGCTCTCCTCCCGCGCCAGTCGAGAGGATATTCACAAAGGCATGGAATTAGGTGCTACTGCCTATTTGAGTAAACCTTTCGATTCGGGGATGTTGCTTGCTGCTATTCGCGAGATCCTGGGCAAGGATGGGGGATGAGGGGGATGGGGATGGGGGAGATGCTTGCCAGAGTAAATTTTTACGCTTAACTACACCTCCGGTTCCCTCCCCAAGACATCGGGGAGGGGACCGGAAGTGAGGCAAATCCTCCTGAACGTAAAAAACCTACTCTTGTAAGGATCGGGTAGATGGGGGAGAGTCCCAGTTAAAATATCCTGATATTTTAACTGGGACTAAGCCTAAAGATAGAGATTATAAATTTGAATTATATATCTTATGATACAGGATATATTTAACAAAACTTGTTAAATATACCTTAAGTTAGATAATATTATTTTTTTCTTAAGGTACTCCTAAAGATATATGACTCTGGTTCCTGGAGTGTTTTAATCTAGGGGAAGAAATCAACAGATTTTAAAACTCTCATCCGGCTAACGAGGAATGAATTAAGGAGGATAAAAATCTTTAAGATAACTTTACATAACACTTCTGAAATTAACTCTAGCCAATGATAAACTTGGAATAAATCAGCTATCCTGCCGACTGATTGAATTCAAGTTAAAGTAGGTGGGCATTGTCCACCCTACAATTGCTTAACTCTAGCCAATGATAAACTTGGAATAAATCAGCTATCCTGCCGACTGATTGAATTCAACGGGAGCATCTCAATTTTGAAAAGAGAGCTAACCCCCTGTCCCCCTTCCCACCTCTCCGGTTGCCCTCTCCTACGAGGAGAGGGAGGTATAAAAAATAAATGTCTTTACTGTACAGGGGAAAAAGGGATTTATTCCCCCCTCCAGCAATAAAAAAATCTCCTTATTCTCCCTCTCCTCTATAGAGAGGGCAACCGGAGAGGTGGAGAGGGGGACAGGGGGGAGAGATCAGATCGGTTTTTAGGCAAAATTGAGATGCTCCCAATTCAAGTCAAAGCGATCGCCAAATAGTCCCAGGAAAATTTGTAGCCGTTTTTAGGAAAACTCACCGGAGACTCATCAAACGGCTTTTAGAATCAGGAACGTTTGGCGATCGCCACTGAATGCTGTATCACTGAGTCCGGAAATCCAGTTAATCTACTCAAGGTGAACTGGAGTGATTATAAAGATTCAGAAGATTGGGTATTGAACTCTAGCAGACCCTGAATAATTTCTGCTTTAGGGAATCCCATAACCTTTGAAAAAATCCGGGGATGCAACTTCAGGAGATTGATAACCTCCTTTTAAAACCGGGCGATTGAGGCAATCGCCAAATCCACTGTCAACTTATTTAGTATCTATCAAGGTAAACTCATGAGAAATCCTGTTATCGCCATTGGATTGGATGCCGGAGACCCGAATCTGCTGGAAAAATGGATGGCGCAAGGTCATTTAAAAAACTTACAAAAATTGCGCGATCGCGGAGCTTACGGACGACTCAAAACCTTTGATTATTATCGAGCCGAAACTCCTTGGACCACCTTTTTAACCGGAGCTTCTCCAGGAAAAACCGGCTATTGGGCCCCCGTGAAACTGCGGGAAGGAAGCTATGATGTAGACCCCATAGAAGCCTACGATTTTGCCGAATATCAACCTTTTTATGCCCTAGGAGATGATTATCGAGTAGCAGTCTTTGATATGCCCCAAGCTCCTTTGAGCAGTCAGGTCAATGGCGTCCAAGGATTAGCCTGGGGAGCCCATTCCCCCCAAACCCCCACCCATTCCAAACCCGAATCCTTTCTATCTGACATCATCGCCAAACATGGGGAACATCCAACCTTACATAAAGATTTTGCCAGTACCTTAGATATTCCGGCCCTCCAGGAACTTCAGAACAAACTACAAATCGGAATTGAGCGGCGCGGGCAGATTTGTAAAGAGTTACTCCAACAGGAAAACTGGGATTTCTTGTTAACCATTTTTGGAGAAACCCACTCTGCCGGACATTGTTTTTGGCACTTAAGTCAACCGGAACATCCCCTCTATCCCCTGATGGCAAATCGCTATCCGGGAGACCCATTGTTAGCGATTTTTGAATCCATTGATACAGCCATTGGCGAGATTTTAAGCGCTGCGCCAGAGAATGCCAATGTGGTTGTCTTTGCGGCACATGGCATGGACTTTAACAACATGGATTTGCCCAGTATGGTGTTTTTACCCGAGTTTTTATATCGGTGGAATTTCCCCGGAAAAGTGGGATTAGCAGAGGGGAAAATGGGTCAAACTCCTGGGGGACTGATTGTCGGAGAACGGGCAAAACGGGGCTTTATGGGAACCCTCTGGAGTCTGAAGGGCGATCGCAATCCATTGCGAGGATTTTTGCGGCGAACCCTCCCCACGAAAATCTTTAGCCGGATTGAACCCCTGTTTGGTTCCGAACCTGAACAGGATTTGATTTCGCCCTTTGAAATGCAGAAAAAAGGCGATCGCCTATTCTTCCAAACCCCCTGTTGGTATCAACCCGCATGGCCCCGCATGAAAGCCTTTGCCCTCCCCAGTTTCTCCGAAGGATATATCCGGATTAACTTAAAAGGACGGGAACCCAATGGCATCGTTGACCCCTCGGAATACAATACCATTTGTGATGAAATTACCGAAAAATTATCGCACCTCAAAGACTCCCGAACCGGGGAAACAATGGTCCAAAATGTAGTGCGGACTCGCCAGACTGCCACCGATTCCGACCCCAAACTACCCGATGCCGATTTAGTGATTATCTGGCAGGATAAATGCGCCAGTGATACCGTAGAAAGTCCCGAAATTGGACGAATTGGACCCGTTCCCTTTAATCGCACCGGATCTCATCGGTCCGATGGATTTTTAGCCCTAGCAGGACCAAATATTCAACCCGGTTCTACCTTGCCTTTCGGCCATTCTTTAGATTTAGCCCCCACTTTATTAGCCTTATTAGAAGTACCCATTCCTGACTTTTGCGAAGGGAAACCTCTAATCAATCAACCCGCAGTGGTTCGCTAACCCATTGCCATCGCCAGGGATAGGACCATTGCCACCCTTCATCCCCTCGACTCCCCTAGGGGATTTGCATAAAAAAAATTCTGCATTAGAAGTTGGGTAGAATTATTCAAGCCCCCCTGGAACTAAATATTTATTCCTCTGGCCTCCCCCTTCTTAAGGGGGACGGGAGGGGGATAATCAGGGGGGTTGGGGGGATCTCTTCTAAAAGATTTTGAAGAGTTTATTGTTCGGAGTTCCCTAGGTGCAAACTGGACCGCATACCGCCTCCATTAACACCCCATCGGAGAGTCCACCTCCAGGAATCCCAGCTATTTTCCACATCCAAACCCCGGTTTACTTCCCCAAAATAGTTCATCCCCCAAAATGCCAGAAAATTTTGGGGGATGAACTCAGTCAAAACCCATCAGAAAAGGAGTTTGAAAATTAACCGAAAAATCATTGAACTTTAGGCAACTCTAGCTTATATCATCAACTTCCATGAATTCCATTGACCGCTTAATTCAGTCACCTTAAAAAAACCGTCATTCATCAAAACAATGTTAGGGAGGGGTAAACTACCATGCCATTAGTTTCTGTCGTCATTCCGGCTTATAATGTTTCCAAAACCATTCGAGAAACCCTCGATTCCATTTTAGACCAAACTTTTTCTGATTTTGAACTGATTATTATTAATGATGGTTCTACCGATAATACCCTACAAGTCATCGAAGAATTTCCAGACCCCAGACTGCAAGTATTCTCCTATGAAAATGGCGGATTACCCGAAGCCAGAAATCGGGGAATTGCTCGCGCAACAGGGGAGTTTATTACTTTTATCGATGCAGATGATTTATGGACGCCAGATAAATTAGAACGCCAAGTTACTGCATTACAACAAAATCCGAAAGCAGGACTCGCCTATAGCTGGACCTGCTTTATGGATAGCGAAGGGAAATCCTTTAGTAAAGATTTTCCCTCCTATATCGAAGGGAATGTTTACCCCCGATTGTTAGTGGGGAATTTCATTACTTCAGGGTCAAATGTGATGTTGCGTGCATCAGCCATTGAATCCGTGGGACTGTTCGATCGCACCCTGAAATCCATCGAAGATTGGGAATATTGGTTACGGGTGGCAGCGAAATGGCCGTTTGTAGTCGTCCCTCAGTATCAAATCCTCTATCGACAATCCGCCACATCAATGGCCTCTAAAATTGATGTCATGGAAAAATATAGCCTCATGGTCATCGATCGCGCCTTCGCCAACGCACCACCAGAACTGCAAGGACTGAAAACTCATAGTTTAGCCAATACCTATCAATATTTAGCCCGCATCTGCGTCACCCATACCCCCGATGCAGAAAAACTCCAAACCGGATGGGAAAATTTGCAAAAAGCCATTCGCTTTCATCCCCCCATTTTGTTAGATAAAAAAGTTCAGCGCCTATTAGGAAAGTGGATTTTACTACGTCTGGTTTCTCCGCAAGTATCTCAGTATTGCCTACAAAAATTTGGAAAAATGAATCCAAAAAACGACCCCCGTCGAAATAATCTGAATCAAGAAAAAACCGAGAAAAATATCCTGGAGGTTGACAATACAATTCAAAACTTTCTGAATCAAGGAGTTTTGTAATCTCTAGTCCGAGGGTTTCTGCATCACTTAGAGATGGTTTCTCACAGGACTTACGCAATTTTTAACATTAAACGCTTAAATGTAGAGGCGATTCGCTTTCTCGCCTCTACATTTAAGCGTAAATTTTTTGACATGGACTGAAACGCTGCAACAACAGGACATTCAGAAATTTAAGGAAATATCCAGAATATTAGCTGGCTTGTTCAGGTTATTCTAATAACAATGAGTCCAGCCACCTTGCAGACCTCATCACTGATTTGAGCATTGCGTCAGCCCCTTAACCTCTCTGCGGATTTGATGTCCGGCTTATTTTAGCGAGTAGGTGCAGGATTTGAGGCCGATCGCCTAGATTTAGGTTTTAAAAAAGTCGAAAGTGCCAAAATAGAAGTAACGATTCGGGAACATTTCAGGAGGTTGAGGCTATGACGATCGCCGCTGAACTTCGCTCTCTGAGCGTTCGGGATTATCACCGCATGGTAGAAGTGGGAATTTTGGCCCCTTCCGAGCGGGTGGAATTGATTGAGGGGCAACTTTACACAATGGCAGCAAAGGGAACGGCGCATAGTGCGGCAGTTACCCGAATTGATCGGGCTTTGTCGCAACGGTTGAGGGGGCGGGCGTTGCTACGGTTTCAAGACCCGGTGCAGTTGAGCGATTTTTCTGAACCTGAGCCGGATATTGCGATCGCCCACATTGACCCATTGGACTATGAAGATCATCACCCCACACCAACAGAAATCTTTTGGTTAATAGAAGTCGCCGATAGCACCCTGCGGCGAGACCGAGATCTAAAAGTTCCGGTATATGGCGGCTCTGGGATTCAAGAGTATTGGATTTTGGATGTGCAGGAACGATGCCTATATGTGTTTCGAGAACCAAGGCAAGACGGCTATCGCTCGGAACAAAAGCTAACCGAGCAAGATGCGATCGCGCCGCTTGCGTTTCCTGATTGCATCATTTTAGTGGGAGAGTTTTTGCGATCGGCGACTCAAGAAGAAACAGGCTGACTCTTGATGAAGCGCTCAAAAATACGCGATCGGTGCTGGAACTAATGAGATGTTTACCCCAATCACAACTTAAGTATCGGGTTAATATTGTTTGGTCTGAAGTGGATGGAGCTTATCTGGTAGAATTGCCAGAATTTGCTACAGAAATTCAGCGCTATTTTACGGATGGAGAGACCTACGAGGAAGCCCTCAAAAATGCTCAGGAGGTGCTGGAATTGCTGATTGAAAGTTATGGAGCAGAGAATAGACCTTTACCCCAACCACAAATTTTAGAGGTAGTATGAGAAAATGAACCATCAATTCTGTAGTTGATTTTCATGGCAGCAATGATGAAACTTTTAGATGGGGTGGCCTTGACCGAAAATTTACGTGATTCTAAGGAGATTACCGCATCAAAATTTCTGATACTTTTAGTTGATATAACCCTTAAAACTGGGAGGATTTATGTTAATCGAAAAAATCATCCAAGAATTACAAGATATTCCAGAAGAGAAACTTGCAGAAATTTATGACCTGATTCACTACTTCCGTTTAGGTTTAAATCAAGAAAAAACTGCAACTCTGACAGTTAACGAAGCGGAAGCGCGCACCCCGGGGTTACTCCCTGGAAAACTCTCAGACGCTTTTTTTGAACCTTTACCAGAAGAAGAATTGCAGCGATGGGAATAAGCTATGTTTCTCGGGCAAAATGAGGGAGAGATTTTCCGAAAATATCCCAACTTAGGAGGGAGTAAAAAATGGAGAGAAGCCTAAAAATTATAGCCATTTAAACATTCACCGCACCGTTGAAAACCAGGCCACCATTAAACTTTAGGATGAAACTTTTAGATGTCGTTGCCCTAACCGAAAACTTACCTGACTTCAACCTTCATAAAGGTCAAGTCGGTACGATTATTGAAGTTTACGAACCCGATGTATTTGAGGTCGAATTCGTAGACCTTCAGGGGAGAACCTACGCTTTAGAAACGTTAAGGGCAAATCAAGTGATGCAACTGCACTATCAACCGCTTCCTCAAACGGCTTGAGGCATCAAAAAGCTAGGTGGATTTTGACATTTTAAGGAGGTAACGTGATGCCAGAGATTAGCCGCTTTTTTGGCATGGTGATTACGATGTACTATAATGACCATGCCCCACCACACTTTCATGTGCGTTATGGTCAACAAAAAGCCCTAATTACTATCGAGACCCTAACCCTGCTAGAAGGACAACTCAAACCCAGAGCATTAGGACTGGTGATTGAATGGGCGGCCCTGTATCAATCTGAACTGATGGATAACTGGGAACTAGCCAGACAAAATGCAGAACTTAACAAAATCGAACCCTTAGAATAATCATGTTGAAAGATATTATTGAGGCCCGAACGTTAGAAGGATATGAACTTTATCTAAAATTTGAAGATGAGGTTCAGGGAGTAATAAACATGACAGAAATCATTGAATTTACCGGCATATTTGCACCCTTGAGCGATCCAGCTTATTTTGCTACAGTCACCGTTAATCCAGACTTGGGTACTATCTGTTGGGACAATGGGGCAGATATCGATCCGGTGGTTTTGTATGCGAAAGTTTGTCAGGTCAACCTAGAGGAGTATTTTGAAGCCAAAAATCAGCCACATGGCTCAGAGCATTACAAGCCGAGTCTGTGCAGAAAGCCTTCACCGGCGAACTGACCACCGACATCCCAAAGATGACGGAGGAGGCTGCTTGAAGTCAATCCCTAGACTAAACTTAAAATAGCTTGAAATAGCTCCCAATTCAACAACTCCATCACCCACCATGAAAGCAATTGAAACCACAGCCACAATTAACGAGAATGGAGAACTCACCCTCGATCGCTCTCTGGAAGTGACCAAGCCTCAGCGAGTCCGCGTCATCGTCTTAATGATTGAAGAAGGCGAGGAAGACCCGGATGAGACCCCTACGGAAATCGCCATAGAAGGTATTCGGCAGGGCTTACGGGAAGCCTTGACAGGACAGATTATGCCCCTTTCACAAATGTGGGAAGGCATTGATGCAGAGCTATCACCAAAGTTTTAGAGGCGATCGCCTCGAAGAATCACGCCCCCAAACGGTCACCCTTTGCCGCTTCACCCCAACCCCATGATAAAAGCTGGAGTGCCTATTCTGACCCTCCTACTGCAATCCCTAGCGAGGCCGCTTGTCTGACTTGCACGGAACTGAATGGACTGAAACGCTGCAACAACAAGACATTCAGAAATTTAAGGAAATCTCCAGAATGTTATACCGCTTGTTTGGGTTATAGTGAAACCATAACTCTATCCATATAGGTTTCTGAACTCATCCATTATTACTCATCTGTATGGATTGACATCTGAGGAAATGAAGATTATTAGAGGCAAATAAAAAATGAATGAATCAGAAAAAAATCAAGATTCAACTTATCTAAGTAAGGTTGTGCAAAGTTTTTCATCAGACAACTTAACTACTTCTATTTCCGAAACTTACGAAAAATCAACCGAAATTGAGGGGGAAAACTTCAAAATAATTGAATCTATTAAGATTACCCGTACCCGTATTATCCAGATCATCAAGACAAATCTTCCAGGCGATAAAAATATAACCATTAACACTGAAGCACAACCCGTCCTTATAACAGGTGATGAACCTGAAGAAGTGGAAAAGCCTAATCCAGAGAATCCGGATTCTCCAGAAAAGGCTGATCCTAAAATTCTTATCAGTTTAATTAAATTGGCAATATGGGGGCTAATATGTTATGTATTTTACCAGAATGGGTCGTTTTTCTGGGGGAATTTATTTTTAGTCTGTTGGATTGTTGGACTGATTTATCCCGACGCTGTTATTAGATTTGGTTTGCCACCGAATAAAGCAAACGTTAGTAAACTTTATACTACATTAATGGCTTTAGCATTTTTATTTGAAAACCAATATAATCAATATAATTTGTGGGGATTTAACTCTGCAAGCTGGTTCTATTTCAATGTTCTTCAATACAAGGTATTAGTTGTTGCCATTGTCTTCAGTCTTTTGTTGCTGATAAACCGAGATGGAGTAATACTTGGACGTTTAAAAACAGAAGAAATAGAGGGGAAAAAACCAGAAGAATTAGACCGATGCTCGACTGTTTGTGGTTACCTGTTATTAGCACTAATGGCTATCGGAATTATTGGCATTCAAAGATTAATAATTGGCTTCATAAAATTCATATTTTAAGGAATAATTCCTTAAAATATGAATGCGGTTGCCTGGGTACTTAGATAATTCACTCCATAGACTGCAAGCCATCATCTAATTTTTCATTAGTGAACCCATCTGCGGAGCGGGGGGTGACCCAACTATCCGACCTACAAAGAGCGATCCCATCGAATTGGTGAAGCATACGCGGAGGGTAATTCACAGGCAATTAACCCCCTGCGGTTGTTGCAACTGAGAGCACTGCATTACAAAGACCGATGAATTGAATCCGGCCAGAAGTCGGTGACATCATAGCCCAGTTCTTCCAGAAGACTCCGCAACAAGGGTAAACTTAAGCCAATGACATTGGTATGGCAGCCCTCCAATTTTTCCACGAAGAGTCCGCCTCGGCCATCGATCGCAAAGCAACCGGCACAGCGCAGGGGTTCTTCTGTTGCCACATAGTTTTCGATTTGCCGATCGCTGATATTGGCAAAGTACACCCGGGTCATTTGGCAGCGCACTACATGGCGATCGCTGTTTAAATCAAACAAGGCATGACCTGTATAAAGTTCACCCACACCCCCGCGCATTTTTTGCCATCGTTGGATTGCCTCTGCTGGGGTTTCTGGTTTGCCATAGATTTCCCCATCCACTTGCAACACTGAATCGCACCCCAAGACGACTACCCGGGAGGGTTTGCCGGGTTTTTCTGGGGTGACGGTGCGATCGCCCGGATTCCTAAACTTAGCTACCACTGCCTCTGCCTTACATTGCGCCAGGGTATTCACCAGAGTCACCGGGTCCGTTGATGTCACCGTTGATTCATCAAAATCACTCCGACAGACAATCGGTTCGATTCCCGCACTTTGCAACAGGTGCAAACGCGCCGGAGAAATTGAAGCTAATACAAATGCAGGAATGCCCATAACCTTATTTTTGCTTATTAGTAGAAGACTTAAACCCCTTCCCCCCTCCCCTCCTATAGAAAAGAATTGGGGGGAGGGAGGTCCATCTTCAGATTGATGACGTTCACCGATTTAGTAAACCGAGAAACTATCAACCACGGTTTGAAACTGCTCTTTCATTTTTTCGGCGCGCGCTTCCGAGGTGGAGACATTTAAGGTAAAAAGTTTCCCGCGACTAATCGCAACACTGGCAAAATTATGTCGCTCTTGGTAGGGAAGTTTTACTGCATATTCTAACAGATAGTAAGTCTTTGAACCCTTTTCTCTCTGTTCGGCATTAATTAATTCCGCTTCGCGCCCGGATCCTGGGGGTGCGATCGCATTTTTGGAGAGTTTATACCCCACCTCACTCGGCGTCCCCAATTCGGTTAAGGTTTTCCCATCTTTCACCGGAGAGACCACTACGCTCACATTTTCCCGGGTTTCTATCAAATCGTGATAGACCACATCTGGACCATTATTCACCTTCACCGGCACCCACCCATTCGGATACAGGAACTCGTATCCATCGGTACTATCGATATGGCTTTTGAGTCCACTGGCGGCTGAAACCGTACAACTGCTGAGGACCAGACTAACTATGACCACCATAATTGTGGCAATTCGTTTGAGCATGACTGCAATCTCCTTCGTTGATGACCGGGATTGCACCAGCACCAATGGCTGAAGCGCCCCCTTACGCTTGCGCGTGCTCTTATTTTGCCATTGCCGGGGGCGATTTTAGCCAATTTTATCGGATAGCGGGTTTATTTTTTCTTCAAAGCGAGCAAGATGCTTGCACTCCTAGGACTTGGTACAGTCTTAGATAAGCTAGGACAAGAAACCTGGTTTCTTAACCTAATTTGTTGCTAATTACCCACATTTTTGTTAAGAGTTGTAGGGTGGGCATTGCCCACCGTAGGTCCGGTGGGCAGTGCCCACCCTACAACTAAATAATGTAGAGGCGATTCGCGAATCGCCTCTACATTATTTAGGCTTAACTCCGACTATTTTGCCCCAGCAAACCTCTGATGCAGCAGTCTTTAAGGAATTCCCGGAAACGACTCCACCCATTTAATTTTAAGGTCTGGAAACGAATCAACAACCTGAACTTTAAAGTCCGGGAATGACTCGACTACCTGCCACTTGCCACAACTATCGGGAAAGGAATTAACCATTTTTACCCGGAGGTCGGGAAATGAGGCAACCACCTGAATCTTTAAGTCTGGAAAACTCTCGACAATTTGCACTTTGCCATACAAGGAAATGTCATTGTAGGTACAGTTCGCATCCACCTTGTTTTCAGACCGGGCCGGGGTCACCCAGAGGATGAGTCCGAGGGTCAAAAGGCTGGCGATTATCCACAAAAACCAACGTTTGAGCATTTGGCGATAAAATTAATCGGGGTAAGGGTTTAGGATTCAATAGACCTCTTGCAAAATACCAGTTTGATCCGCCTTTTTCCCCGTGAGATCCCCCTCCCGTCCCCCTTAAGAAGGGGGAGGCCAGATTAAGAAGGGGGAGGCCAGAGGAATAAATGTTTTATTACTGGGGGAGGCCAGAGGAATAGACATATTGCAAAATTAATTCTCTAAAGCCCCCCTTCTTAAGGGGGGTTGGGGGGATCAATCCATTTTTTTGCCAGATGTCTAATTTTTCTGAAAGACTAGAAATAAACAGAAACAGAACAACTGCACTTGACAATGAGCCAGATCGATCGCACTGAAAAAATAAACCGGGTTGGAGTAATAGGCGGGGGTCAATTGGCCTGGATGATGGCGGATGCGGCGGATGCACTCGGGATCGAACTGGTGGTTCAGACCCCCAAAAATAGCGATCCGGCAGCGGCCCGAGCTTCTGAGGTGATTTTAGCACCGATTGATGATGCCCAGGCTACGGCGCAACTGGCTGAACGCTGTGATGTGATTACGTTTGAAAATGAGTTTGTGGATTTAACGGCGTTAGCACAGTTGGAACGACAAGGGGTCTGCTTCCGCCCGAAGTTGTCGGTTTTAGCGCCAATTTTGGATAAGTATGAACAGCGGTGTTATTTGCGATCGCTGGGGTTGCCGGTGCCCAAATTTATGGCTTTTGATGGGACCGAACTGCCGCCTACCCCGGACCTGCCATCGGAAAAGGTGGTGATGAAGGCGCGGCGTCATGGCTATGATGGTCAGGGAACGGCTATTTGTGGCGATCGCCAAACTCTCCTCGCCACCTGGGAACGCTGGGGTCGCCCGGGGGTACTCCTGGAAGAATTTATCCCCTTTGAGCGAGAATTAGCGGTCATGGCAGCCCGAAATCAGGCCGGTGAGGTGGTGATTTATCCGGTGGTGGAAACCCAGCAGGAAGCGCAAGTTTGCCGTCGGGCGATCGCCCCTGGGGATGTGACTCCGGAGGTGAATGCTCAAGTGGAGGCGATCGCGCATCGTCTATTATCCGCCCTAGATGTCGTCGGCATTTTCGGCATTGAACTATTTTTAACCCCCCAGGGTCAGGTCCTAGTGAATGAAATTGCCCCCCGGACCCACAACAGCGGACACTTAACTATCAATGCCTGCAACACCTCGCAGTTTGAAATGCATCTCAGGGCGGTTTGTGATTTACCCTTGCCCGACCCCTCCCTCAACTGTGCGGGGGCCGTCATGGTGAATTTGCTGGGATATGAGGAGTCTGAGGACGACTATAGCGCCAAACAGCAGCAACTCCGGGCAGTTCCCGGGGCGCATCTGTATTGGTATGGCAAGACGCAATCCCGTCCTGGACGCAAAATGGGTCATGTTACGGCGATCGTCCAAGGGGTATCCGGAAATGCCTTACAGCAGCAATGTCAGGAACTCGCGCACCAGATTGAATCCATCTGGTATCCAGGGTAGCAACAACCGGCGGGGGTTAAAACGAGACCCTAATCGCAACAACCGACAGGGATTAAAACGTTGGCCCTGTCAAGGTGGTAAATTTAATGAAAATCGTTATTTCTTGTAGGGGCGCAATGCTTGCGCCCAAAATAGGGCGTAAATTTAATGACGCTCAATCGTTATTTCTTGTAGGGGCGCAATGCTTGCGCCCAAAATAGGGCGCAAGCATTGCGCCCCTACAATCTACACACCTTGGCAGGGCTAGGATTAAAACCACTGTACAGGCGCTTCCCGAAGCGCCCCTACAGGGGTGTTAACCCCATTTCCCCCATCTCCCCAGGACATAAGACCAAGGACCAAGGACATAAGACCAAGGACCAAGGACATAAGACCAATGACCAATGACCAATGACCAATGACCAAGGTCCCTCCAACTTATTCCCGACCCCCCCCTTGTCATTTCTCGGAAATAGATTACAATGAGATAGCTGAACTGCAACGTTGGTGACTGCCAATAGTGTTTTATGATCTATGCCTTAATTTATAAGGGAATCGTAGAGTTCTAGTGGCCGTAAACCGGACATTGTATCCGGAAACGTAAAGCTATGAGCCACGATGCCCACCTGGTTTTTCCAGGTCAGAAGCTGAGGTAAGACGGCGTTGCGGTCAGCCCCAATTTTTTAAGCCCGATCCAATCCCTAGAATCCCGCTTCATCAGCATCAAGGATGCGGGATGCCCGGATAAAAGATAAACGGTTACAGTTGGTCCCGGTTGTGAAGATTATGACCCGTGACCCTGTACAGTTGACCAAATCTGAAAAAGCAATTAACATCACGAATAACTAATTTTTTAGACTAGATCCGGTTTAGCCTGTGGGTGATAACTCAGGGTCAGGCTGAAAATGAGCACCGGAGATTGTTGTCTGCGGTAAATTAACCGGACTGATGCCAAGAAAGCAAATTGAACCCTAAACAGCGGGGCGATTCGGGAATCGCCCCTACGGAGTAGAGAGAGAAGGGCTCAGTCCGGTTGAGCAAGGGAGCAAACAGCCCCTAAAAATGTCCATCTCTTCATCATCCTGAATTAAGAGTCTTAATTGAGTATGATCAGGAGAATCAAACCGTTGAACGCCCCTAATTACATAATGGCTCGCTACACTGGCTTATTTATCGTTGCAGTTCCCTTGGAAAATTTCCGGCCCTTGCTCGGAGAAATTTTAGAGGCTGCGAATTTGAATATTATTTACGAAACTGCCGACTATATTATGGCACGGGAACAACCGGGAGAAGTTCCATTTACGAAGTTAGTCACTGTGGAAGTGTTAATCAATAGAACGGTTGGGGTGGAAGATGAAGTGGGGATGAATGTGGTGATGAAAAATGAAGAATTGCCCCTGCATTTAAATAACCGTTGTCGGCAAATGTTTAATCTGCTATCGGAGGCGATCGCAGAAAATCGCTATTGGGAGCTTTTAGAAACTGCCGCAAGTTAATCGGGGTAGTGGTTGCCAATTAGGGGCAATGGGAACCGATTGAGAATATAGCCATTTCCGGACTCATGAGGTACAGATATTAGACCTCTTGCCAAATTCTAAAAAGCCCCCCGTGAATAAAACATTTATTCCGCTGGCTTCCCCCTTTTTAAGGGGGACGGGAGGGGGATCCAAGGGGGGTTGGGGGGATCTCTACGGTATTTTGCAAGAAGTCTATTGATAGAAGTGCGAGCATCTTGCTCGCTATTGTCAATAGCGAGCAAGATGCTCGCACTCCCCCAAATGTAGGCGAATAACTATGAAAACCTCTATAGACCTCTTGCTTTCATTCCGGAGAGATCCCCCCAACCCCCCTTAAGAAGGGGGGCTTTTTATAATGAAAGGTAGAAGTCTAATCAGTGCGGCGCAACAGTAGGGAATTGGTGACGACACTGACGGAACTGAAGGCCATGAATGCACCGGCAGTTGAGGGATTTAATAAGATTCCCCAGAGAGGCAGTAGCAGACCGGCAGCGACGGGAATGCCGAGGATATTGTAAGCGAAAGCCCAAAATAAGTTTTGCCGAATTTTGCGAAAGGTGGCGCGACTCAGGTGGATAGAACTGACTACATCCATCAGAGAATCCCGCATTAAAACAATACCTGCGGTTTCTACAGCGACATCGGTGGCGGCATTTAAACTGATGCCAATATCCGCTTGAGCTAAGGCAGGGGCATCATTGATGCCATCTCCGACCATTGCGACGCATTGACCCTGGGATTGGAGATGGGCGATCGCCTCTGCTTTACCCGCAGGAGAGACTCCGGCGAGGATATCCGTGGGGTTGAGTCCCAGGGATTCCCCGATCGCCTGGGCCGCTTCTGGCCGATCGCCGGTTACCATCATCACCCGTAATCCCATATTCCGACAAGCATCTAAGGTGGATTGAGCATCCTCTCGCAGGCGATCGCGCACAGCAATACACCCGATTAATTCTCCCCCTTTCCCCACTAACACCACGGTTTTACCCGCTTCTGCCAGTGTTCGGATCCGGGAACTCCAGTCTGGGGAAATCTCTATCCCCTGTTGCCTAAACCAGTCCTCGGTTCCCAACAGGACAAAATCATTCTCTACGGTTGCGCAAACCCCGCATCCCGGTTCTGTCTGAAAGCAATCGCCACTCAGGAGAGGGAGATTCTGGGTTTTGGACTCGATTAAAATGGCCTTGGCGAGGGGATGATTGGTCCCGCTTTCCACTGTTGCTGCAAGTTGCAGCATTGCAGCAGCATCCACCGAGTCAATGCAGAGACAATCGGTGACTTCCGGTTCCCCGGTGGTGAGGGTGCCTGTTTTATCAAAAATTACCGTATCAATTTGGGCCACCCCTTCGAGAATGTCTCCTCCGCGAATCAGTAATCCCCGTTCTGCACCCATGCTGGTGCCGACGAGGAGGGCGGTGGGGGTAGCGAGTCCCAGGGAACAGGGACAAGCGATGACTAAGACGGCGATCGCCAGTTTCAAACTGAGTAACAAGGGGGAAGTGGGTTCCATCAGGGAATGGAGGTGACCTCCCATCGGTAACAGGGGAGTCAACTGCATCGCCGGTTGTAAGACTTGGGGGAAGAGGTGGGTGCCGATTAAGTACCAAAATGCAAAGGTAACGGTGGCGATGGTGATGACGCCGTAGGTAAAGTATCCGGCGACGGTATCGGCGAGGTGTTGAATCGGTGCTTTGCGGGTTTGGGCCTCTTCTACGAGGGTGACAATTTGAGCGAGGGTGGTTTCTCCCCCGATGCGGGTGGCGCGGATGGCGATGACGCCGGACTGATTGAGGGTTCCGCCAACCACGGGATCGCCGGTTTGTTTGAGGACCGGGAGGGATTCGCCGGTCAACATGGATTCATCGATGGTGGTACTGCCGGAGATGATTTCCCCATCCACGGGGATTTTTTCTCCGGGGAGGACTTGGACATATTCGCCAACTTTGACGCGATCGGCGTTGATTTCTAGGGTGAAGGGGGGGGAGTCGGAATCGGTGGTGGGAGAGAGGGGGGTGGTGATTAAGCGGGCGGTGGCGGGTTTGAGGGAGATGAGGGCCTGGAGGGAGGCGGAGGCGCGCTGTCTTGCCAGTTGTTCTAAGGTGCGCCCGAGGAGGATAAATCCGAGTAACATCACGGGTTCATCGAAAAAGCATTCCCATTTGAGTTGGGGAAAGAGGAAGGCGATGCAACTGGCGAGATAGGCACTGAGTGCGCCTAATCCGACTAGGGTATTCATGTTGGGACTGTTGCGCCATAAGGCGCGGACCCCTTCAACGAGGATGGGACGGCCTGGAATGGCGATCGCCGCTGTTGCTAGGGCCCAATGGAATTCGATGTGGTTGAGGAGTCCGAGTTGGCCGAGGTGTCCTAAACCGGAGAGGAGGATTAACAGGGTGGCGACTGCCAGGTTCCATAAGGCGGCGCGAATGGATTGGCGGTGGCGAGTGGTTTGGGCATTCTCTCCTGGTCCCGAAGGGGTGGTCGAACGCAGTTCTGTGGGGAATCCTGATGCACTCAACTTTTGGGCCAGTTGTGCCGGGTCGATTTTGTCCGGTTCATACTCTACTGCGGCGACTTCCGTGACCAAATTGACCCGGGCGGAAATGACTCCGGGTTGTTGTGTGAGTTGACGTTCTACTGCTTGGACACAACCGGCACATTTCATGCCGCCCACATCCAGGGCGGTGGTGGCAACGGGTGAGGGGGGTTTGGGGGTTTGGGTTTCCGATGAAAGCATGAATATCAAATCATTAAGGTATTATCGCCAAAGTGTAACGCTTTTCCCAGGGGAGTGGGCATTATCCTTCATCCTCGGGTTCCGATATCGGGCGTTTCACCGAGGAGAAAATCCGGTAGCTTTTGTTCTCACTATCGGAGAAGCCGGTGGTGGAGTCTCCATCCCATCTCACTACGTTATATTCCACGTTGTCAGCATAAATGGCGAAGGTAATTCGCACGACTTCTAAGAAGTTGATCAGCCACTTGCATTCAGTTTGAGACTGTTCCTCATAGTAGCGGATTAAATTGGCTAAACAGGCTTCTAAGTGAGGGGAACAGGATTTACAGATTAAAACCAGCTTCAACAGGACAATGGCTAAGGTCATAGGATTGCCGTTTGCCAATAACAGAATAAACAGCAAGGAGGGTTCTTTGCCGTTTTCAGTGGTTAAAAATTCAATGGTTTTTTTACAAGTGTTTTTGAGTAAAACAGGAGTTAATATTTCCTCATCATGATTCTTGCCCAGCTCTACTAGCTTAGTGGAAAGTTTATTATTGATGGTATCAACAAAAGTCTGATGTTCTACGGAGAATATTAAATATTTTTTGAGGGCGATTTTAAAAGATTTATAAGTACCCCCTTGAGTTTGATTGATAAAAATATGGGCCAAATTGACATAATTGTAAGGTCCTCGTTTAGCGACCACTGTTTTAATCAGTCGGAGAACATCATTACCCAAACCCGTGGGGTTTTTGTTCGTGACTTCCGGCTGGACCATTTGATTTTGGGACCGAGCCGTGTACATGGCTAGGTCAAACTTAAACCGTTCTTTGAGTTGGCGGGAGAGGGCTTTGGCGGCTTCTTTTTGTTCTTTGGATTTGCCAAAGACGGATTGATGAGCTAATAAGTAACTCGAATAGCGATGACTCCAATGACCATCTTCGCTCTGAGAGGCAAACAGTTCTAGGGCTTTGTAATCTTCACTGTTGGAAAAATTAGTTAACCAGGTTCGGAGTCGGTGCAAACTCATAGAAGCCGTATAGGAACCAATGGTTTTGTCCTGAAACATTTGGATCAGGTCCTGAATAGCGGCATTGTGGCGACTCGCTTGCCAATTATTGACGAGAATGTAACAACAGCGATTGAGGATTTTATGAAATTTATCTTCATTTTCCGCATAAATAATCCGAAATAGGACATTCCAAGCCTCGGTGTTTTTATCGGTATTTACAAATTCAATGAATAAAGTTTTAAACTCGATGGTGACGATTTCCGGAGAATTCGTGTTCACCAAGTTTAGGAAAAAGTTATAAATAATTTCTTCATTTTTATAAAGGGGAGTGGACTGCCCGTCCAGATTAGGGGAATCTGGCTGCTGCCCATTGGGTAAAGCGCCACTGGTCATAAGTTATGCTGTCTGAGATCTGAATAGGGGTAAAAAGAAAAGTGTGGAATCCTCGGCTGAAATTGAGGTTTGGAAGGGGTGATCGGGGGAAATGATTCCGGTTTAGCTCAAATAACCGATCGCCTTTTCTCCAGTCTGCCAAAATAACTGGAAGAAAGACAATCGCGGTATTCCCTTGGGGTTACTGAGTCCGAGGGGGAGTGGATCGGGTGATGCATTGCGATCGCCAACACTCTACCTTAAAAGACTGGAGTTGAGAGGATCAATGCCCAATTCCAACTGCCGCAGCGGGAACTTTTCAAATTTAGGGGGTGGATTGAGCTGAATCAATGGCCAGTTCATAAGTTTTCCAGGTGACAACACCGGCGATCGCACCGTCCATTTTTTGGCAACCGGAGAATTATCTCCAATTATAATTGACAGGTTTCGATTCAGTAGGATGCAGCCTTTCACCCAGTCTCCACAGAGAATTCAGGTTATGGGATTATAGCGGAAAAATCGCCAGGAAAGTTGATATAGCGCTTCTCATCTCCATAAGGTACAGACCCTCACCCCAAACCCCTCTCCCAGAACGGGAGAGGGGATGCAAAAAAGTACATAATCAGTCCGGGAAACGCTATATCCGACGGGGATGGGACTTTTTAGTACAGGGTCGGGGATCTGATGGCCCTAGAGGAACCCTGTCTTAATCGCCAAGGCCGGATCAGCCCTAGTCCTGGGGACCCCTAGGCGATCGCCCGAGGAGGCGCTTTTCCTAAACTGACCCGTTTGAGGGGGATGCAAGGCGATCGTCGGGGTATCTTTATATCCCCCATTGTAGGGGGGTGATCCTCCCACCCTGCTGCCCCTAAAAAATGCCTTTCATGCCTGATGAGAACGCCACCTATAGCAATCCTAAATGATTTGTAACATCTGTCTTCTCCCCTCTCCCGTTCTGGGAGAGGGGTTGGGGGCCGCCGACGTCTTCCACAACTGATTTAGGACTGCTATAGAACAGGGTTGGGATTGTTTTGTTCTTCCCCCCTGAATTCATCAACTAGAGGGCAACCCATCATAACACTGGGCTGAAAATTCAGAACATTCAGTGACCTTTAATCGGTCAGTTCGGGAGATTTGATGGAGAGTTAGACGTGATTTGACCGAGGATTTTTTGCCAAAAATTGTTAAAGACAGTCTGCCGGTTTATTGGGTTCCAGGTCGTGCGGATTCCGAGGAAATTGGGCGAACGACCTGGATTGCTGTTGTCCTAATCGGGGAGTAAGCTGACGGGATGTCAGAAGAGTGGGGAATAATTTATCTCCCAGCACTTTTAATTCGAGCTAAAATTGTTTCCATTTCCGACAGTTCTACAGCCCCGGAGAACGGTTCTTCATTCATGAAAAAGAACGGGGTTCCATTAATGCCTAATTGGCGGGCCAGCATCAGGTCTTCCTCAATGGCGGCTTGGGCCGTTTCACTCTGCCGATCGCTGTTAAATTTCTCCAAATCTAAATTTAACGTTTGGGCGATCGTCCCATATAACGGTTCTCCCAACTGCTCTTGCTGTTGGAATAAAGCATCATGATATTCCCAGAATTTCCCCTGTTGTCCAGCAGCCCAAGCCGCTTGAGCTGCGGGCAGGGCTTGGGGATGAATCTGAGTCAAGGGCAGATGCTTGTAGGTCAAAGTGACCTCAGACTGATGTTTAGCCATAAACTGATTCACCGTTTCGTGAGCTTTGGCACAAAACGGACATTGGAAGTCGGAAAATTCGACAATCACGATATTTTTCTGGGGAGCACCTTTAACGGGAGAATTTCCGATAATTGCCCCCGGGTTGGTACTCATCTGCTGTAAGAAAGCCTGCCTTGCTTGCTGAACATCATTTTGTTGACTCTCCTGATAGGCTTGTACGGATTCAACAATGACTTGGGGATTATTCCGAATAATCTCCAAGACTTGTGCTTCGAGGTCGGAATTGGCACTCGTGCCATTGGGACTGGTACAACCGAACAATCCAAAACCGAATATCAAACAGCAGGCTAAAGTCAACGAGAAAAAGCGAAACCGGGACATGAATAACCTCTGGGATAAAAATTAGCAGCAGATCACTACTATAGGCGCTTTCCCGGGATTTTGACGAGTTTCCCCTGGGTAGAGAAGACGGGTTTCATTGGTGATATCGATCGCTGCTAGATTAGAGGAGTAACGCTACCATCATCTCCAGCACTCCCCTGCCCTTTGGGACCACCGGACTGCGGTGGATTTCGGTAGCCTACAGTACAGTTTGGGGATTAAGGAGTCGTCGCGTCGGTTATTTAAACCGAACGGATTTGGCCAGTTTACTTTCGTTTGCCTTTAAAGCAAGTCCGAAGCACCAATGCCAAGTTGAGAGGTCCCCGGTTATCCCTGAACAGCGATCGCCCCTCGGTTACATAACGCTGATGACAAACAGTTGCTGTTGGGATCTGACCTATCACTAGACTCTAACCACCCCTCGCGAACGTTACTCAATATCATGTATGAGCGGATTTTTTCAGTGCCTGATCACCTCAAATCCCCGAATCAACCGATTAAAGTGGGGGTATTACATTCCCTAACGGGTACGATGTCGATCGGAGAAGTATCCGTCAAAGATGCCACCTTGTTAGCAATTGAAGAAATTAATGCGGCAGGTGGGGTCCTGGGCCGCCCCCTAGAAGCGGTGATTGCCGATGGCGAAAGCAATTTAAAAACCTTTGCGGAGAAAGCCAAACAATTACTCACCCAGGATCAAGTGGAGGTGATCTTTGGCTGCTGGACCTCGGCCTCACGCAAAGCCGTCCTCCCGATTTTAGAGGAATTAAATGGATTGTTGTTTTATCCGGTGCAATATGAAGGATTAGAACAGTCCCCCAATATTTTCTATACGGGTGCAGCACCCAATCAACAAATCGTGCCAGCGGTGCAATATTTATTGGATCGGGGCTTTCGCCACATTTATTTACTCGGGTCAGATTATATTTTCCCCCGGACAGCCAATCAAATTATTAAAGCGCAATTAGTAGCCCAAGATGCGGTTTTAGCCGGGGAAGAATATATTCCCCTAGGTTCGCAGGAGGTGAGTACGGCGATCGCCGATATTCTTTCCGTGCAACCGGATGCGGTATTCAATACCCTCAATGGCGATACCAATGTGGCATTTTTCCGAGAGTTAAAGCAAGCGGGGTTGACCCCGGATGACTTGCTGGTGATGTCCGTGAGTGTTGCCGAGGCGGAGGTCCGGGAAATAGGGCCAGAGGCGATCGCCGGACATCTGGTGGCGTGGAATTACTTTCAAACCATCGATACCCTGGAAAACCAGAAATTCGTGAGGGCCTATAAAGCCAAATATGGCAGCGATCGCGTCACCTCCGACCCGATCGCCTCGGGATATCTGGGAGTCTATTTGTGGAAAAAAGCCGTGGAAAAAGCCCAGTCTACAAAAGTTGCGAAGGTGAAAAAGGCCGCTAAAAATATAGAACTGGTCACCCCCAAAGGGTTAGTCAAACTGGATGCCAAAACCCAGCATCTATGGAATACCGTCCGCATTGGCCAAATCAAGCCCGATGGGGCGATCGCCGAAATTTGGAACTCCCAAGAGGCCGTCGCCCCAGACCCCTTTTTATCCCGCTATCCTTGGGCCGCAGGTCTCTCGCAACGGGGATTCCGCTGGGGAATCAATGCCAAACTGATGAGCTTATTTAGCGCATTAGTGGCGAGTGCCTGGGTTGCTTTGGGTTTAGAATGGCTGACGGCAGCGGAAATTGAGACGAATATCGCCGCCTTAATTCACCGAGTTGAGCAACTGTCTACACCCCAGGAGGAAATGTTGCAATGGGGCTATGCAGTGATGGCGGCAGCGCATCGCAGTCAATATTTATTGCTGATACTACTGCTATTGAGCATCATCTCAATGGCTGTGGCCTTTTTTGTGATTTCCCGAATTACTCGGGCCTTAAAGGGGGTGACTCAAACCGCCCAACGATTAGCATCAGGAGATTTAACCGCCCGATCGCCTCTGGTTTCTGGAGATGAAATTGGGGTGCTCTCTTCCACCCTGAATACAATGGCACAACAGGTCAACTGTTTACTCAAAGGGTTAGAAGTGCGTTCTCGCCAAGTGGAAGAACACAGTTTAGAATTAGAGGCAGCGGTTTATGCCGCACAAGCAGCCAGTCGAGCGAAAAGCACCTTTTTAGCCAATATGAGCCACGAATTGCGAACGCCACTGAATGCGATCGTCGGTTATAGCGAACTGCTGCAAGAAGAAGTAGAGGAGATTCTCGCCGATGAACAGTTGATCAGTGACCTCCAAAAAATTAACATCGCGGGCAAAAATCTCTTGGCGATCGTCAGTGACATTTTAGATATTTCTAAAATTGAAGCAGGCAAAATGGATCTGTGTCTGGATGCCTTTGATGTCCCTCAGTTGATTCAGGAGGTCGTCACCACCCTAGAACCGTTGATGCTGGCGAATGGCAACGCGATCCAGGTGGATTATCCCGAACACATGGAGATGATGACAGCAGATCTCACCAAGGTCCGACAAATCCTCTTAAACCTCCTGAGTAATGCGGCTAAATTTACACAAAAGGGCAAAATTATTTTAGAGGTGAACATTAAAAATCCCGGAGAGAATCCCGGGGAACAGGTCACCCTGAATTCTACTCCTGTGCCCCCAAGCGATACGCCTTGGATTCTCTTTCGAGTTCGGGATACGGGAATTGGCATGAGTGCTGAACAGCTTGCCCGACTGTTTCAACCCTTTGTGCAGGGGGATGATTCCACCACGCGCAAGTATGGCGGGACGGGATTGGGTTTAGCGTTGGTTAAAAAATTTTGCGAGATGATGGGAGGGGCGATCGCCGTGGAAAGCGAACTAGGGCGAGGGTCAGTGTTTGAGATTACCCTACCCTTGGTGGTGAAGACTCCCCCTCAAAAGGTTACCCTTCATCAAGCTGCTTAAGGTGAAGCGGGATGCTGTAACCACCTCTGCAGTTGATCCGATTGCCGGTAAAATATTCACCAAAACCCCTTGCATTCAAACATATAATGCCTGAACCTAAGATATGGCGATGGGTTGAGACCCTCTCGGGCCACTTAGACCGGGTGAACTGCGTGGCAGTCGCCCCGGATGGAAAAACCCTCGCCAGTAGCAGTTGGGACCACACCATCGCCCTGTGGGATCTGAAGTCGGGTCAACAACTCCATACCCTCAAAGGACATTTTGGATCGGTTCTGGCGGTGAGTTTTTCCCCGGATGGTCAAAGTTTGGTCAGTTGTGGGACGGATAAAAAAATTCAGGTTTGGGATTTAGGCCAGTTTAAGCCGATTCGTCAGTTGGGGCGATGGTTTGGCGGTCATCAGGAACCTGTTTTAGCCCTGGCAATGGCCCCCGATGGCAAAACTCTGGTGAGTACCAGTGGCGATCGCACCGTGAAATGCTGGAATCTGGCCACGGGTAAAAATCAATGGACCCTCACCTTGGAGGAGGAACTCGGGGAGATTCAGTCTGTGGCGATTAGTCCCGATGGCCAATTTTTAGCTGGAGGCAGTACGGATAGTCAGATTGCCCTGTGGAATTTGCAGACGGGGGCAAAATTGCGGACCCTCACCGGCCATTCTGCCGGGGTGACGGGGGTCGAATTTAGTCCCGATGGACAGGTTTTTGCCTCTAGCAGTTGGGATAAAACTGTGGCCCTGTGGCATTACCAGACGGGAGAGCAAATCGCCTCTCTGGTGGGACATTCTGATGGGGTGAATGCGGTGAGGTTTCATCCCGATGGCGAGAGACTCGCTTCCGGGAGTTGGGATAAAACCCTGGCCCTGTGGAATGGGAAAACGGGAGAACAAATTGCCTCCCTGGTGGGACATTCCGATGCAGTGAGATCGCTGGCCTTTAGTCCCGATGGGCGGGTGCTGGTTTCCGGGAGTTGGGACCAGACGATCGCCCTTTGGCAGGTATAGCCTTTCTCTTGGTGGTGAAGTACATTCACCGATCCCCCTAAATCCCCCTTAAAAAGGGGGACTTTCCCGGTCCCCCTTAAAAAGGGGGACTTTCCCGGTCCCCCCCTCAAAGGGGGACTTTCCCGGTCCCCCCCTTTTTTAGGGGGGCTAGGGGGGATCCAATAGACGTACCTCATCAATGTGAAAATTGCTATAGATATCGACCCATAGTTATGCCCTGATTCCCCCATTGAGGTTAATCGAGGAAACCCATCATTCCATCGGTGTCATCCCCTTCATTGGAGCAAATGGGCCGGTTTCCCATCAGATGATCGCAGTTCATGAGGATGGTGCTTTCTGTAATCGGACGATTTCCCGACACCTGCATGGAGTGGGCGACGTGAATCAGACTCGCCCCAATCGGACGAATTCCCGAGGAGTTTAAGGTATCGGCGACGATAAAATTGCTCACCTCAACGGGACGGTTGCCGGACAGGTTGATACTGTCGGAAATCTCGAAGTTGCTCAGTCCGATGGGGCGGTTTCCGGGTAAACCCCCTTGACGATAAAGCTGAATGCCTTTAGGGGTGGCTTCTTCAGGTAATTTGTCTTGTATTTTCTTCATACTATCTTGGGGTTCGTTTTCTGGGTTGGGTTTCTCAGTCTCATCAGCGATCGCGCTATCCGCCATCTCGGGATTCTCCTTCAAAAACACTCGGTTAGTTTTCCTTTGCTCCTGAAAATCCGTCTCGTTTCCACCCTGTTTTAGCAGGGTTGAATCGGTAAGTTTTTACCTCATCCCTGGCGATAGGGGCCTTATGTTATGAGTCGGATACTAGCTTTCGCTGTCAGATCTTTTTTAGGGTTCTAACTTAAGCCTTAATTATACGGGTTCAAGGATCTACAGATGAGTTGATCGCACTCTACATTACTGTAAATTTTTGTAAAACCCTCCCAAAAAATCTTATTGGGATCATAAGCGGCGATAGGCGTTCCTCGGTCATCCTAGGGTTCTTGCAGATTCGCCAAGGGGGGATCCGACAAAAGGGCCAAGGGGCGATCGCAACCCATCCCCCCTTGGCCCCCAATTTATTCAATCCGCCATTAATAGACCTCTTGCAAAATTCTAAAAAGCCCCCCTTCTTAAGGGGGGTTGGGGGGATCAATCCGGATTTTTGCAAGAGGTCTAACGATCGCCTTACTTGCGATTACTCAGCCATTTGGCAGCAGCAATTCCCATAATAGCCGCGACTAAAGGATTACTCAAAAACTTGATCATCCAGGGTTTATCGGCTAAAACATCCCGGAAAATATCAGGATGAGCATGATAGGCAAATGCGGCTAATTTAGAGACATCATCTGCCGACATTTTCTTAGGATTGTGAGTAGAAAGAGCCAGTTGTGTTTCTAAATCCCGATCGCTGAGTCCGCGTTTTTTGAGTTCTTTAAAGAACTCCCGCGCCACATCATCCCGTTCATCGGGCTTAATTTGGGCGATCGCTTTTTTTAGTTCCGGTTCCATCTGGGCCGGAGAAATGCGATCGTGTTGCAGAGACTCACCAAATAAGCGCTGACGCTCTTCCCGAGTCGATCGCTGGGCAAAATCATCAAAATCTTGATAATCGTCGGTCTGGGGAGCATTCGGCATGACCTCGCGATCGCCTCTGGACAAATCGCTCATAATTTCCCGTTTATATTCGTCACTCGTCGCCATCTTATTCTCCTAATTTATTCCATCGATAGATCGTCAAAACTGTTGCGATTTGCCTCAACCTCTATCCCGCTTTATACTGAATCTGCTGAGACTGCACATCATAATCCGCAGTCAGAATCAGTTGTTTATCCGGTGCATACACCAACACTTTTAAATTCCGATTAGGGAAATTGTGATGAAAGCCTTGAGCCAGCGATCGGGCTAACTCTCGCACTTCATTCGGGCGAACTTCCGGCGTAATCACCACGCCTAATTTATCATTATCTCGCACATAGGCATCTTGAATCAGTCCTTTGGCATTTCGCACCACCCAGTTGCCAAAATTCTCCCCAGTTTGAGTATTACCCCGTTCGAGTTGGGCGTAATTGTGCAGACTCGTCACCGAGGGGGAGAGGCGATTGGGTTGCTGCGCCGTCGGGGTTCCTCCACTACAAGCGGTGACAAAGCTCAGGACTAATACCAAAACCAAAGCAGTCAAACCTTTCTGAACTCGCTTAAACACACTCACCTGAATTTTCCTCCGAATTTTATAGTAATATCACGTCCGTTTTCAGGGGATGGCCGTTGATTTAGAGGTAAATTCATAGACCTCTTGTCCAACTTTCTTGATCGCCCCTTTCAACAAACTTTTAAACAAAATATTGATTCCTCCTGCCGATTTTCCTTTTTCAAGGGGAATCAGAGGAAGGTGTCCTTCAAAAGGATGCCAGAGCATTAATTAATATCTGAGGGAAGGGAGGGGGTCACCCCATCCCTTCCCTCGCTTCAAAGATTAAGCTCTAGTCGATCGCTTTTTTTACGTTTTCTTTGATATCTTCTTTGGCGTGTTGGGCTTCAGCCTCAGTTTGCTTCATTTTGCCCTCAGCCTTATCCTTGGGATCGCCGGTCACTTCTCCTATCGCTTCTTGAGCTTTCCCTTCCACGTTCTTCATCGTTGCCTTAACTCTATCTTCAGTGCTCATATTATTCTCCGTCTTTAATGTGACTTCGTTCTAACTGTATTTAGATTAGCAAGGACAACCCAACCCACACATCTATCAATGGATATATTCTCGCCCTACGCCTTAAGATTTCTACACAGGGATCGCTGATATCTAAGCAGCTTCTTATCCTCTTTTGCCAAATTCAGGGGTTCTCAGCTTCCATAAAACAAAAAAAAGCCAGAGTATTAATACTCTGGCCCTTTTCAGGTAACTGGCTTACAAGTCTTCTACTTGAGTTTTTTTGACATCCAATTCTTCTTTTAAGTTTTCCACCCCATGTTCAATATTGGCTTGGACTTGCTTGGCTTTACCCACCGCTTTTTGCTTGGGGTCTCCCGTCAAATCACCCAAGGCTTCTTGGGCTTTCCCTTTGATATTCTTAGCCGTGGCTTTCATGCGATTTTCAACACTCATTATGTATTTCTCCCCTATATCTTTATTTTTTTATGGGCTAACCTATTTGGGCCATCGCCTTAAATATTTAGCCTTAAACTTATAGTAGCAATCCGGTGTCAAAGATGCCCTCTATCCTCCGACATATCTTTAAACAAACAATCTATAGCGTTTCCCTCAACAACCTTCTACAATAGGGAAAGAACTCATCCTCAATCCGACTATGCAACCCTTTCGTCTGGAAGCGCCTTATCAACCGACAGGGGACCAACCCCAAGCGATCGCCAAACTGGTCCAAGGTATCCAAGGGGAAAAACCCTATCAAACCCTCTTAGGTGCCACGGGAACCGGCAAAACCTTTACCATTGCCTCCACCATCGCCCAAGTAGGGAAACCCACCCTTGTCCTCGCCCATAATAAAACCCTGGCCGCCCAACTTTGTAACGAATTGAGGCAATTTTTTCCCCATAATGCCGTCGAATACTTTATCAGCTATTACGACTACTATCAACCGGAAGCTTATATCGCCGTCACCGATACCTATATCGAAAAAACCTCCGCCATTAACGAGGAAATCGATATGTTGCGCCACTCCGCCACGCGATCGCTCTTTGAACGCCGCGATGTGATTGTCGTCGCCTCGATTAGCTGCATTTACGGGTTGGGAATGCCCTCAGAATACCTCAACGCCGCCATTCCCTTACAAGTCGGACAAGAACTCGAACCCCGGCAACTCTTGCGCGACCTTGCCGGAATCCAATATCATCGCAATGACACCGAAATCGGGCGAGGACGCTTCCGAGTCAAAGGGGATGTCCTAGAAATCGGACCCGCTTATGAAGACCGCATCGTCCGCGTCGAGTTCTTCGGAGATGAAATCGAGGCCATCCGCTACGTTGATCCAGTGACTGGGGGGATTCTCGCCAGTCTGGATACCTTAAGTATCTATCCAGCGCGTCACTTTGTCACCCCCGATGACCGCTTGGAAGCAGCTTGTCAGGCGATCGAACTGGAACTAGAAGACCGCCTCCAGGAACTAGAAAAAGCGGGAAAATTAGTCGAAGCACAACGGATAGAACAACGCACGCGCTACGACCTAGAACTGCTGCGAGAAGTGGGATATTGCAACGGCGTAGAGAACTATTCCCGGCACATGGCCGGACGGGAAGCGGGAGAACCTCCGGAATGTTTACTGGATTATTTCCCCAAAGATTGGTTATTGGTGGTGGATGAATCTCACGTCACCGTCCCGCAAATTCGGGGAATGTACAATGGCGATCGGGCCCGCAAACTGGTCTTAATCGAACATGGATTTCGCCTCCCCTCTGCTGCCGACAACCGACCCTTAAAAGCAGAGGAATTTTGGGCTAATATGAATCAATGTATCTTCGTCTCTGCAACTCCCGGCGACTGGGAAATCGCACAATCTGCCGGAGAAGTCATCGAACAGATTATTCGACCCACGGGAGTGGTAGACCCGGAAATCTTTGTCCGTCCTACGGAGGGTCAAGTGGATGATTTGTTGGGTGAGATTAAAGACCGAGTGAAACGCAATGAACGGGTTTTAATCACTACCTTAACTAAACGGATGGCGGAAGACCTCACGGAGTATTTCCAGGACCGGGGAGTTCGGGTGCGTTATCTGCACTCGGATATTAATTCCATACAACGCATTGAGATTCTCCAGGATTTGCGGGAAGGGGAGTTTGATGTGTTGATTGGGGTCAACTTGTTACGGGAGGGGTTAGACTTGCCGGAGGTGTCTCTCGTGGCGATTTTAGATGGGGATAAAGAAGGATTTTTGCGATCGCATCGGTCCCTCGTCCAAACCATCGGACGCGCCGCCCGTCACATCCGGGGACAAGCGATCATCTATGCTGATAACATGACCAACAGCATGACCTTGGCGATCGAAGAAACCGATCGCCGTCGCGGAATTCAGACGGCCTACAATCAGATGCATGGAATTACCCCCACAACCATTATCAAGAAATCCAGTAATGCAATTTTGGCCTTTTTAGACGTTTCTCGCCGCTTAAATGCTGCGGAAGCCGATGGGGTAGATTCCCTCACCCTCGCCCTTCAGGAATTGCCTTTAGAAGATATTCCAGAAGCGATTTCTAAACTGGAACTCCAGATGAAAGAGGCAGCCAAGAAGCTGGAATTTGAGGAGGCAGCCAAATTGCGCGATCGCATCAAAAAGCTGCGGGATAAACTCGTAGGTCATTCCTAAATCAACGGTTTGGCGGTTGGACAACTCCATCCGCCCATTCTGAGAATAAAAACCCGCACCCTCAAGGGTGGGGCTACACGGACGAAGCCCGCCTGCGCGGGCTAAGAAAGAAAACCGACTTTTTACACCTGGATTTGGTATTAACTCAAGCTTAACTTCCGGATAATCCAAATCATGAAATGGTCACTGAAAAATAACTCAGGATATCCTTCTTATGAATACCATTAGCATTAAGATTCCTCATTTAACACCAGAAAGATTTGAGGAAATTTGTCAAGCGAATCAAGAGTTGCAGTTAGAACGAACTGCCACTGGAGAACTGATCGTCATGCCACCCACAACACCTTGGACGGGGAATCAAAATTTCGGACTGATCGTCCAACTGGGAATCTGGATTGAGCACAGCGCATTAGGCAAAGGATTTGATTCCTCCACCGGGTTTACCTTACCCAATGGTGCAGTGCGATCGCCCGATGCCACCTGGGTGAGCGATCGGCGATGGCAGACTCTAACCGCAGAAGAACAGCAAACCTTTTCCCGCCTCTCTCCTGATTTTGTCATCGAGTTGCGATCGGGCAATGACTCCCTGGAAAAACTGCGAGAAAAGATGCAGGAATATATTGACAATGACGTGCAACTATGCTGGTTAATCGACCCCATCCGCAAGCAAGTAGAAATCTATCGCCCAGGGCAGAATGTAGAAGTATTGGGAGATACCGACTCCCTATCTGGGGAAGACATCTTACCCGGATTTGTCTTGAACTTGAATAAAATCTGGTAAAAAAATTTCCCCGAAAACCGTAGGCCACTGCCGGTCAAACCATGCTACAATCAGAGTCCAGTATCAGGATTATTGTTTATCCCTCGAACCCTCATGGCAATTACTAGAACTGAAGCCAAACAGTTATTAGAACGGCTAATTTTTGACGAAGAACACCCCCGAGAGTGGGTGCAAGATGTCTGGGAAATGAGTCCCACCCTGGGAGAAACCGCTGCTAAATTATGGGACGTTTATGAAGCCATTATTGAATGCTGTCCCGAAGAGAAACTGGAGAATTTATTACACAGTATCTATCAAGAATCCCTGGAAGACTTGTAAATTTTCCTAATCTGAACAACCCAAACCCTTGCCAAGAGTCAGTTATTCCGGCTATTCTAGGAAGTAATTCAAATCAACTGGAGAATAGGCACTCGTGACCGAAGCAACCAATGTATTGGGGGGAAAACTGGAAACTTGCTGCACCTCCCCCATGACGGGATATTATCGAGATGGAAAATGTAACACCGGAGGGGGAGACTACGGTGCTCATGTCGTTTGTGCACAAGTCACCGAAGAGTTTCTCACCTTCAGCAAACAGCGGGGAAATGATTTGATCTCCCCGGTTCCCTTGTTTAATTTTCCCGGCTTAAAACCCGGCGATCGCTGGTGTTTGTGCGCCTCTCGTTGGAAAGAAGCCCTTGATGCCGGAGTCGCACCCCCCATCGTCCTCTCTGCCACTCACGCATCCGCTTTAGAGTATGTCTCACAAGAGGAACTCCGACAATATGCGCTAGAGGAATAGATTAATCACTGACCCGATCAACGGTGCATCTACAGGAATAAAGCCCGCCTGCGCGGGCTCTTTAAAAAAGGGGGAAGTCCTCAAACATAGATCATAAAAATGAGAGTCAAAATCCCAAGTAGTGATTTCAATTGATTTAGAGAACAGCTTTAAAAAATTTGAACCTTGGTCTAAGATTTAAAGGAGGTCCAGCTTCTGTCGGGTCGTTCCAAATATCCAGTCCTCATCAATCCCCCCAACCGTTGGCGTCCGGTGAACATCCGAGGGGACATCGGGTGAGGTACAAATCAGCTAGGAATGCTATAGACCCCCGGGTGAGGTCCAGGGTCTGTTTAAAACCGAGGAGGGTTGTGTGGTATGGGAGGTTTCTTTTCCCAATCGGACTCATCCATAGCCTCAAGTCTCGCTCAATCCCACCCTGGACTGGAAGGACAAACAGTGTTATGTTAGGGTGAAATTTTACTCCTTACGCTTCTGATTTCAAAACTGATGAAACTGAATGAAATTATCCCTTGGGGCAGAACCCTGGAAGAATATCAGTTAATGTTTAATCTGTCTCCAGCCAATTTAGAACTGAACTTATTGGGTTGTGGAGATGGACCAGCCAGCTTTAATGCGGAAATGACCGCCCTGGGACATTCAGTTATCTCCGTTGACCCAATTTATCAATGGTCTGGAGAACAAATTAAACAGCGGGTGCAAAACACTTACGAATCCGTGGTTTCCCAAGTCCGGCAAAATTCCCATGAGTATGTTTGGAATAGATTCCAGAATGCCGATGAATTGGGACAATCCCGTTGGGCTGCAATGGAACGGTTTTTGCTAGATTATGAAGCGGGTCAAGTGGAAGGTCGATATCGAGAACAATCTTTGCCCCATTTAGAATTTGAGGCTCATCAATTTGAATTGGGACTCTGTTCTCATCTCCTGTTTTCCTATTCGGAACATTTATCCCTGGAGTTTCATTTGGATGCAATTACCGAACTCCTGCGAGTCTGTGAAGAGGTGCGGATTTTCCCGCTGATTAATTTGCAGGGTAACTTATCCCCCTATTTGGAAACCGTCATTGCGAATCTATCCATGTCTGGGTTTGATCTGCAGGTTGAATCCGTGGGTTATGAATTTAGAAAAGGGGGTAATCAAATGTTGAAAATTCAGCATAAATCTTCCTAAAATCAGGGGAATTGAGGTATCCAATGAGAACCATCCAAAACCCAACTCTAAAAAGAGTCGGTCCTGAGATCCAAATCAAAAGGCTAAGTGATGGCGATGGACAAAGGACAAAGGACAAGGGACAAAGGACAAACGACAGAACTTTGGGTAACATCTCCATAAATTGGCCTTAGCAGACTAAAATATAGCCAATCTACCCATAGGGATCCATTTAGAAACCAGGAAGAAATTTCATGGAAAACGGCGTACCCCCGGAGTTGAGAGGACATCGCACCCTTGCTGCTATTCTGTTTACGGATGGGGTCAGCTTTAGTGCCCGAATGTCCGTGGCGGAAGAACAGACCCTAGAACTGATTCACCGGGACTTAAAACTGATGGGTGAGCTCTGTGGGCGCTTTGAGGGTCATGTCCTCAAATCGACCGGCGATGGCTTGTTGATGTATTTTACCAGTGCGCTGGCTGCGGTGACTTGTGCGATCGCCATTCAAAAAGCTCTCGCTGAGGGGGCAGAGGAATTGTCTCCCCAGGAGGTTTTAACCCATCGAATTGGCATTCATTTGGGGGATGTTTTTTTCAGTGAAGATGATGTCATGGGCAATGGGGTGAATATCGCCGCGCGACTGCAAACCCTCGCTGTTCCTGGGGGCATTTGTCTGTCTCAAACCGTTTATGATGTGGTCAAAAGTAGCCTTCCTCTAGCGGCGACTTATCTAGGACCCAAGGAGTTAAAAAATATTACGGAAGCGGTGCCGGTTTATCAAATTTTACTGACACCATTGGAGGGTTCTCTCCCCCAAAAATCGCTGCCGACGGCTGCTAAAAGTCGTCAAGACTATCGCGATCGCCAAATTTTGCTCAACAAGGTCAAAAACTACTGGATTAAAGGGGTTTTGGAAACCTCTTTACATGATAAAGCCTTGATAGAATTGGGCCTAGAAGAACGTCTCAATGCCGTCGATCGCCCCTGGGGTCTGGAATGGGAATCTCCCGAGGTGGACCGCCAACCTTTACCCCTGGGAACGCGCATTTTAGACCCATTCAAGTCTCTGGGTGCCGGTCGGACGTTATTAATTTTAGGGGACCCAGGTTCCGGTAAAACCACCACGCTATTAGAACTAACTCGGGACCTGATTGCCACCGCTGAACAGGATTTTTATCATCTCATTCCGGTGGTGTTTAATTTATCCTCTTGGGCAGGAGGAAAGCAGGTGATCGCCGATTGGTTGGTGCAAGAACTCTATACGAAATATCAAGTTTCCAAAGAAATTGGTCGGGATTTGATTAACCATCAAAACCTCTTACTCATGCTAGATGGCTTAGATGAAGTCAATAGTGCTAACCGCGCAGCCTGTGTAAATGCCTTAAACCAGTTTCATCAAGAGTTCGGCCAAACTGAAATTGTTATTTGTTGCCGGATTAAAGATTATGAATCCTTAAACACCCGCCTGCGATTTCAAGGGGCAATTTACCTCCAACCCCTGAACTTTCAGCAAATTCAGACCTATTTGGAGGGCGTTGGCGACTCCCTCGCACCCTTGCGCCATGCCCTGAATCAGGATACCCAGTTACAGCAACTCGCCCAGTCTCCCCTAATTCTGAATATTATGGCGATCGCCTATCAGGGAATCCCACTTAATGACTTACCCCAACCCAACTCATCCGACGCTCATCAGCATCTTTTTAATACCTATATTGACCGAATGTTTCAGCGGAAACTTTCATCCCCTTCTTACTCCAAATCTCAAGCCATGACTTGGCTGATTTGGCTGGCGAAGCGGATGTCCTCTGAGTCCCAAACCGTTTTTCTAATTGAACGAATGCAGCCCCAATGGTTACCCAATCAATGGACTACCATCCTTTATAAAATCGCCATCCTAGGAGCTTATTTTCTCCTGTGCGGGTCCATTTTGCAATACTTTTTATCCGGCAAAAAACTGCTCCTTTGCCTCCTCATTGGGGCCGGATTATATTGGAGCATTTTTGGGCTCAAATCTATTCAACCCCTGGAAAGCCTCAAATGGTCCTGGAATCGAGCCAAAATTTACCTACCTGCCGGATTAATAGTCGGCCCAATTTTCGGAATCTTTATCAAACTCATTTATGAACTCATTGCCAATCCCTTACATTGGCAAATTTTTACAGACGAATCCGTTAACTTTAGCCAAGATATCATCCAGCGGGGGTTAGTCTTTGGCTTAAGTCTTGGTGTCCTGTTTGGATTAATTCGCGGATTGACGGGACCCGGGATTGACCAAATCACGATTCCTAATCAAAGTATTCGGCAGTCGGCTAAAAACTCCCTAATTTTTGGAATCATGGGAATTAGCGTGATGAGTCCCGCTGCAATTTTAATCGGCTGGAATCCTTTATTTTGGGGCAGTTTTGGCCTGATTTTTGGCATGGCTGCTGGCGGTGGAGAAGCCTGTTTAAAACACTTGATTTTGCGAATCATGCTCTATATTCAGGGATATATTCCCTGGAACTATGCCCACTTTTTAGATTGGGCAACCGAACGCATTTTTTTACAACGAGTCGGTGGAGGTTATATTTTCATTCATCGTCTCCTATTAGAACATTTTGCCTCCCTAAACTTCCCCTCGCCTAAAAAATAAGCGTCTGTTGGGTTCAGTCGCTGAAATTTTCTACTCGGGGCAAAAAATTTGCTCAAGACTCTGAAAATGCCTGTAAATCAGCGATACAATACAAGCGCGTCTATCCTAATTCCTGAACCCATGACTCAACGTTGGACTCGTCGTCAAACTCTGTGGATGCTAGTTGGTGCCGCTGGGGGTCTTGCCTTACACGCTTGCACTCCTCCAACTAATAGCCAATCCCCTGCCCTAGGTTTATTTACCTGGGTGGGTTCTACTCCCCTTTATATTGCCCAAGCTCAAGGCTTTTTTCAAAACCGGGGCTTAAATTTAGATATTAAAGTCTTTAATGCCAATACTGATGCCAATACGGCTTTTATTTCTCGGCGGTTAGATGCGGTTTCTCCCGTTGGATCGGAAGCGGTAACTTTAGCCGCAGCAGGCAAGGCATTTAAAATTGTTTTAGTTCAAGATACTTCTGTCGGGGCGGATGGCATTTTAGCCCGCCGTAGTATTACCAGTTTAGCTGATTTTCGCGGTCAACAAATTGCGGTAGAAGAAGGCAGCGTCAGTCATTTCTTTCTATTGCAAGTGTTGGAAACTGTGGGTTTGGGGGCAGAAGATTTTACCTTAATTAATGCGCCACCGGCTGAAGCAGCAGCAGCTTATCAATCGGGAAATATTCCCATTGCTGTCACTTATGCGCCCTTTTTACAACAAGCCAATACTGCCCAACCCGATGGGCGAATTATTTATGATTCTTCCCAAATGCCGACGGCAATTAATGACCTTTATGTGTTCGATTCGGACTATGCCGATCGCCATCCAGAAATGGTAGAAGCCTTTGTTGCCGGAGTTTTGGAAGGATTGGCATTTCTGGAAGCCAATCCCGAGGAAGGGGTGGCGATCGCCTCCACTCCATTAGGCATTCCAGCAGATGAATTACAAGCAGGATTGCAAGGAGTACGTCTCCCGGATTTAGATGCCAATATCGAAATGTTAGCCAATCCTGAGAGTGAACTCTATTTATTAAATACCCTGAATTCCCTCGCCCAATTCTTACAATCTCGAAATCAAATCCAACAAGTTCCGGATTTAACGCCGTTCATTGACCCGAGATTTGTGCTTTCTCTACGAGACAAACAATCCAGCTAGAGTCATTCGGGGATGACTGCCTATTTGAATTTGCTTCATCCCCTCACCGGCGAGTCAGCAATTCTCTAGCTTGGCAATTGCGATCGCACCCACTGCCGGAATTCCCGCAATCGAGCATTTTCTCCTTTTTCCGAGTCTAACTGCATAAACCGGGCCAATTCTTTCACCGGAAACGAACCAAACGCTAAACTCTGTTTTGATTCTACATACCCTGTCTCAGTTAAACAATAAAGGCTGAGTTTCCCCTGCTGCCAACGCCATACCTCTGGAACTTTTAGTTCTGCATAAATATCCATTTGATTCACAGAGGAATGGGTTGTATCAATTTCAATGGCTAAATCGGGCGGGGGATCGACGGCTAAATTAATTTTTAACTTCCCGCGAATTGCCGGTTCATTTTGAATATAAAAACATTCATCAGCTTCTTTCCCCACTGCCTTGGGTTGCGATCGCCAGGTTGTGGATTTCAACCCGCAAATTTCCAGTTCCAGTTCCTCCGATAGCGCCGTAATCAAACGTCCCAAGGTCCAGCTATAGCATTCACGTTCCGGTAACGGCGTCCTCAGTTCTAAAGTTCCCTTGTAGTAATTCATGCGAGGCGTCGGATTTTCTGCAAAAATAGTCAGCAGTTGTTCGTACATCTCCCAACTGACGCCATATAATACCAGATAGGAACCAGCTTCTGGGGGTGGAACTAGGGTTTGAGTCATCTAGCAAATTTAGGGGCGATCGCTCCAATTAAATAATCAGAAAAATCGGCTCTCCCTTGTTTATAGCGTTGGAGAGCTTGGTCTACTATAGAACTGCTTTCAAATTCAAAGGCTGGACTAGGTAACATTGCCTCCATAGCCTGAATCATTTCATCCTTAGTAAATCCATAGTTTCTCCCTCTGAGAACCCTAATTAATTCACAAAGGACAAAGGACAAATGACAAGGGACAAAAGACAATTGTTGCTCATCATCTTGAATGAGGTAGCGAACGAGTATATTCGTATCAAGTCCAATCATTCGCCCCCTCAGAGATAGCACTCTCCATTTCTTCGAGGGTCACTTTTTTGATGTCGGGTCGATGCAAGATTCCGGAGAGTTCTTCCACAGGAACATTCAGGGGAAAAAGTTTAACTTGTCCCTCTTCATCAATCACAAAACTGATTTGACTCCCGCTTACGAGTTTTAGGCGATCGCGGATTTCTTGGGGAAGGGTAATTTGTCCGGTATCGGTGACAGTAGCACTGAGCATGGTAGAAATTCGGGTAAGTCAGGTTTTCTATCCAGTTTAGCGTGAAGTTTAGACGAGATGCTAACCCGTCCCGAAGTCCAGTAAGGGATTTCCATAAAAAACTTCTGCATTAGAAGTTTTGCAGAATTGGAAAAGCCCCCCTTCTTAAGGGGGGTTGGGGGGATCTCTCCTAGAAGATTTGATTTTTTGGAGTTCCCTAATCCCGTTATGGATTCAGGATTTGGGTGGTGTTAAAGAAGGGAACCCGCTTCTGGAAGGGTAACTCGGGTTTGAGTCATACAGCAAATTTAGGGGCAGTCGGGTGGATCCCGGGTTCGGCTGGCGATCGACTATTAGACCTCTTGCAAAAAAAGGATTGATCCCCCCAACCCCCCTTAAGAAGGGGGGCTTTAAAGAATTTTGCAAGAGGTCTATTGTATCCGCTGTTTGAGGAGGCGATCGCGATCGGGACAAAACCGAACGATACCCCACCCAGTTTTGTTAAGATGAACCCAGAAATAAAAACCCTACAGACAAGATGGCAAATCCAATTTACTTTATTTTTATAATCGTCAACAATGAACAGAGTAACCCATGAAAATATCTTACGATTCCGAAGTTGATGCACTCTATATCGAACTGTTGCCTTTAGCCCCAGCAACCGCCGAAACGCGAGAACTCTCAGAAGAAATTATTGCCAATTACAGTCCAGATGGAAAGCTGGCGGGATTAGAAATTTTGGATGCCTCCCTTGTCATCGGCGAACAGTTGCAAGAAATTATCATAGAAAATGCAGCCGCTAAAGTGCTGCATAGAATGGCTATTTTAAAACCAAAACACCCTATTGACTTACAATGACAAACGACCAATGACCAATGACCAATGACAAACGACCTCACCTTCAAGTTTAATGTTGAGAATGTTCCGCCCAGGGGGTGACTCGTTTGGATAGGGTTTTAAAGGCTAAATCTAGGAGTAAACCGATCGCCCCAATTACCACAATCGTTACTAAGACGCGATCGGTTTGCACAAACCTTTGCGCCCGGGCAATTCTAAATCCTAACCCGCGATCGGATGCAATTAATTCAGAAATCACTAAGAAATTCCAAGCCCCTGCTATATTCACCCGCAAAGTATCTAAAATGCTTGGCACCGATGCGGGTAAAATCACTCGCCATAAAATATGCCATCGGTTTGCACCTAGGGTATAAGCCGCATTTAACAGTTCATTGGGAATAAACTTGACCGCATCGGCAATCATGATGGCATTATAAAAGACAATGCCTAAAAAAATAATCACAATTTTGGCACTTTCCCCCAGTCCAAACCAGACGATAATTAGAGGAATAAATGCCGCGACTGGCATATATCGAACGGTTCCCACAATTGGACTAAATAAACTATCCATGCTGTAAAAGGTTCCCATTGCAATGCCGATGGGAATGCCAACGGCAGCCGCTGCAAAAAATCCGGCAGCGACGCGCAGGAAACTGGCAACTACATCCCCCCATAAGTTCTCTTGGGCAAACATTTGAATGCCTGCAGTTAAGACAGCGGTGGGAGTGGGCAATAGCATCGGTGAAATCCATCCGCCATAACTTAAAATGGACCAAACTACCAGGGGAATCGCTAGGGCGCTGATGGCTAACACAATCCGGAGTCGGTAGGGAAATCCTTGCCGAATGCTCCAAAATATGGAAGGCTTAAGATAGGGTTTAGGCGATCGCGGCATTATCTTTAAATCTCTCGTCGCAACGAATCCCGTCTACTCTATCGCAGTTGCCATTCCGATGATGGCGATCGCCCAAGGGTTAAAATAACTTTACAATTGCGGCGCGCCAACTTTTTTTTAAAAAAATGTGCCGCAGATTGATTTTTGTGATAATATATATGATAATGAGAGTGGTGGCTAAAATTTTAAAACAAGCACCACTCTCATTATCTCATATAATAGCATGAACCGCTAGGTTTGCAACCCCAACCTCAAAAAAAAATCGCGCCGCGCCCCAAAATTTTATTTTAAATAACCAAACTGCAATTAATCCAATGAACCAAGCCGCCCCCCAACTGGATTCCCCCAAACTCGAAGTGAAAGGACTTTATAAAACCTTCGATCGCCTGGTGGTATTAGAGAATATCAACATCCACCTCAAAGCCAATGAGTTTGTCTGTATCGTCGGGGCATCTGGCTGTGGAAAATCGACCCTATTAAACATTATAGCCGGACTAGCAACCCCCACATCCGGGACAGTGCTGATTGATGGAGAACCCGTCTTAGGACCCGGGTGCGATCGCGGGATGATTTTCCAGAATTACTCCTTATTTCCCTGGCTAACCGTGAGCGATAATATTGGATTTGGGCTATCCCTCAAAGGCATGAGCAAAGCAGAACGACAGGAGAAAATTTACTACTATTTAGAAGTTGTAGGATTGAAAAAATTTAGCAATGCCTATCCGAAACAACTCTCTGGAGGAATGAAACAACGAGTTGCGATCGCCCGCGCCTTAGCCAACGAACCCGAAGTTTTACTCATGGATGAACCCTTTGGAGCCTTAGATGCCCAAACCAAAGAACAGATGCAACAATTCATGATAGAACTCTGGTCAAAAACCCAAACCACCATCTTAACCATCACCCACGATATCGAAGAGGGAATCTTTCTCTCCCAACGGATGTATGTCATGTCTCCCCATCCCGGAAAAATCCAACAAGAAACCGCCATTCCGTTACCCAGCGATCGTCATTTAGACCTCAAACTCACCCCAGAATTCATAGAAATCAAACGCCACCTTATTCACACCCTGCGAACCTAATCCTCTCCTAAATTTGCCCTCGCATTCCGCCTCCACATCTCCGGTTTAATCCGACGCAACGCCGACGCCCGAAACCTTCGGTCCCATTCCTCCTCAGAAATATCCGCTAACTCTGCCAGAGTTGGTGAAACATTCTCAGGATAGGGTTGAAACTCAGCCACATCCGTCGGTTGGGCAAAGCGTTGATTCCAAGGACAAACTTCCTGACAAATATCACAACCGGCAACCCATCGGTTTAAGTGAGGTTTAATAGAGTCCGGCAAGGTTTCCGAACGGTTTTCGATGGTATGATAAGCGATGCACCGATTGGCATCAACTACAAAGGGTTGAGCGATCGCCCCCGTAGGACAAGCCTGGATACAACGGGTACAAGTGCCGCAATGGGAAGTATGGGGAGAGTCCGGGGTTAAGGGTAAATTCGTGAGAACTTCCCCGAGAAATATCCAGGAACCATACTGTCGAGAAATCACATTGCCATTTTTAGCAATCCAACCGATTCCCGCCCGTTGTGCTAACACTTTGTCCGGGACCGGGCCGGTATCCGCATAATAGCGGGCTTGAATATCTGGGTTGTGCCCTTGTAGCCATAAGGTGAGAGCTTTGAGCTTTTTATGCAGGATTTTATGATAGTCTCGCCCCCAGCCATAGCGAGAGATTTTGGCATAGGCAGGGTCTTCAGAGTGTTGATGTTCCGTGTAGTAGTTGAGGGCGACACAGATTGCGGATTGGACATCGGGCATGACTTGGCGGATATCCTGGCGTCTGGGATTGTTCATCCAATCCATTTCAGCCTGATAGCCTTGGGCTAACCACTGTTGTAAGGCGGCGACGGGGGCGGGGTCTGGGGGGTCGATCGCCGCGATGCCGACTTGATGAAATCCCAATTCTTGGGCTTTAGCTTTAATTTGGCTGGGGGTGGGGTTCATGGCTGGATTTCTGGGTGGGTGAATGCGATCGCCAGGGGGGTCTTGCAAGTGTCGGTGTCAACTGTTCATACCAAATCTGGATATGAACAGTCATTTTTATTTCTTAGCCTGCGTAGGCAGGCTTCGTCCGTATAGCCCCACCCTTCAGGGTGCGGGTCAATCGCCTGGAATGAAGACAGTCGCCGTGGTTGGGGACTCTCATTACTCTAGGTTAAGACAATGATTGGTAATTCTGATTATTGAGGAGTTGTTATTTGTAAAGAAATGTTACATAATGGGAGTCAAGAAAGGAAAAGCATAAAGCAAAAACAATCCGCTGACTGGCTTAATCCCCCTTGTTGGTGGCAGAACCTGCAAGGCGGCGAAGACTCTATAAATTTTAAACTCTGTAAGTTTTTATCTGAATCTGTAGGAGGAGATAAAACCCTCCGATTGAGATTGATATAAGTTTTTCCAACGTTCTTGCCTCTCCCTAGGCAAAACCCAATCTGGCTTGTGGAAGTTTTGGTTTTCTTCCCCAGCCAGTTTTTATTTGTTGACCTAGAATAATAGTTATTACTTGAATTCAAAATTTTTAGGAGAAATTTATGACAAATTTAGAGACCCTAACCGAGACTAATTCTAACTCCAATCTGGATAATTCTATGCCGGAAGGAGGAAGACAAAAAGAATTTCCTGGAACAATTCAGCAGTATTTTAATGGGTTGAATGAAGGGGAGTTTGAAGCAGCCAGTTTGTTATTTGCATCAGAGGGGGAACTTCGGCCACCGTTTGAGGAACCTGTGGTGGGACCGGAGGCGATCGCCAGCTATTTAGAAGCAGAAGCTAAGGGAATGAAACTCTATCCGCGATCGGACTTTCAGGAATCGGTTGAAGAGGGGAACCAGCATTTTGAAATCCGGGGACAGGTGGAGACGGCTGTTTTTAAAGTGAATGTTGCCTGGTTGTTTGTCCTCAATCCAGAGGCAGAAATTCTCAGCGTCCGGGTTAAATTGTTGGCATCGTTGAAAGAGTTGGTCAATTTGAGACGGTAGGGGATTGGTCATTTGTCATTTGTCATTGGTCATTTGTCATTGGTCATTTGTCCTGGGTTGATGGGGAGGATGGGGAGAGAGAATCTTTAAAGATTTACTTTACTGTTGTATGTAGCCTGCGTAGGCAGGCTTTGTCCGTATAGCCCCACCCTTGAGGGTGCGGGTTTTGGATATTTTATGTTTTGGAGTTCTTAGACATAGAATGCACCCCTTTTTTAGGGGGAGGGCGAGAGGGGAACGTCAAGGGGCGATCGCCTAGAGAGTAGCTATCCGAGAGAATCCTCGGTGCTCGAACAGACGATCTGAACCCCGCCAAAAAATAGAGCGATCGCCGTTCCACAGTTCGGTAATCGCTTACACTTTTTGTTCCGACATACTCGCTTCCAACTTCAGACAATTACGACCATCAATTTGGAGACTGTACTCCACCCGATCCATCAGACGATTCATAATTAACCATCCATAACCACCATCGGGCATTTGTTCCGGGACTGGGGCCATATAGGTCGATAAATCGTACCCTTTGCCGTAATCCCAAACTTCTAGGGCAATATCCCGTTCCTTGAGTTCCAGACGAACCAGGACCGGGAGATTAGGTTGATCCCGGTGAGCGTGACGCACCACATTAGAATAGGCTTCCGCCAGAACTAAACGTAAGCGATTCGACTGACGGGGCCACTCAAGATGATCTCCAAGCTCCATTTCCAGACAGCCCAAAAGCCAGCTTTCAACAATCGTCAAAAACCGCAAGTCGCTTGGGACGTGCAACTCAGTTCTCATTGCTTACAGAACCTCCAGAGAAAGTATAGTTTGGTCATCTTCCTGCTCTTGAGCAATCTCGCGGACGCGAGCTAATAAGTGATTGAGGTCGAGGGGATGATTTTCCTGACCGATCAACTGCCAGAGACCCTCTTGTTCCAACATCGACCCCTTATGGTGTCCAATCGAGGAGTCTGGATTGGTGATGGTGGCCTCCGTGAGACCATCGCTCGTTAGCAGAAAAACTTCCCCTGGATTTAACTCCATGCTCCCAACAGTGCCTCTCCAGACGGGTAAAATTCCCAAAGGAATACCCCGAGCTTTGAGGAAATTGGGTTCAACGGTTGCTGCATCAGAAGAAGTTAACGTTTGATGAGACCAGACGAGGGGATAGATATGTCCCGCATTCGCATAGGCCAACTCTCGGGTAGAGGGGCGATAACGAGCCACAACCATTGTAATAAAACAGTTATTACCCATTAGGTCATCGGCCAGAGCGCTGTTGAGGTTCATCATGACCGTTTCGGGTTCTGGCGAAGTTTCTTGCGCCAGTTCACGCCGCATCACCGAAATAGCACTGGCCATAAACAGCGCAGCGGGGACCCCTTTACCGGACACATCACCGACAGCGACCCAGATATCACCTTGAGCATGAACATAGACCTCAAAGAAATCCCCACCGACGGCGCGAGCGGGATAGCAAGAGGCTTGAACCCGAGCGGTTTCAAATTCCGGCCAACTTTGCCTGAGCAAATTGGTTTGAATTTGACGAGCCACCTCTAATTCAGCCATCATTTGCTGGGCTTGCTCCTCAGTGCGCTGATAGAGCTTGGCTTGAGACAGCGCCAGGGCCGCTTGTTCGGTCACCCCTTCAATCAGTTGGATATCTTCAGGAGACCAACTGGTGGCGCTGCCATCTTGGTAGACCGACATCACCGCGAGCAGATCCTTTTGGTAGCTCAGGGGGACAACCAAGCGAGTGGAATCCTTGCCCTGATTGTCTCCTTGAACTAATTGAGTCTGACGGCTTTCCAGGACCGTGGCAATGAGGGCATCCTCCTCCTCGGGTACATCAATGGAGCCTGTGTCGGGGTTCAGATAGGAAAACGAGTCCGGCGTGAGGCGATCGCCCTCTACAGGTCGCAGAATGCAACGAGTCGCCTCAAAATTTTCGCCAACAGTTTCCACAATCGTCTGCAACATACTGCGGTAGTCCAAAGACTCCCGAATCGCGCTCATCACCGCATTAAATAATGCTTCCCGGCGCAGAGCACGACGGAGGATATTTGTACTTTGCTTAACCACCTTGTAAGTTTCAGACGCTTGCTGAACCACCGCCTTTAATTCTTCAGGGTTCCAAGGTTTGGTGATGTACTTGAATACTTGGCCGGAGTTAATCGCCTCTACCAGGTCCTCTACATCGGTGTAGCCAGTCAGTAGAATCCGAATCGTATCGGGAAACCGTTCTACCGTTTTACTGAGAAATTCTGTGCCATTCATTTCTGGCATTCGCTGGTCTGAAATAATCACGGCCATTTCGCCGCTTTCATCCAGCGCTTCCAGAGCTTTAAACGCACTATCTGCTCGATAAACGTCAAAGTCCCGCCGAAACGTCCGGTATAGCAAGTCTAGGTTGTCGATTTCATCATCGACCACCATCAGTTTCAGCTTGCTCCCTTTTCCCCGACTCATGCGATACCCCACTTACAGGCTATATGGATTCAGTGTGACTTGGGCCCTTGTACGGCTGTTTTCGACGGGCCGATCTCAATCGGGTGCCTAACGGGTTCAGAACACCACTGGCAAATCACGCTTTGGGTGGGCATTCCTTTCTCTACAAAAGTACCCGGCGATCGGCAGGCACTAACGGGCTTTCCTCCGCTCAAATGAGCTTAACATAGAGAGCTGGCTTGTTAGCCGAGTGCAATTGAGTTCGGTCGATTTGTGAAAGACCGTTAATTTGTTGGGGTAAAGCAGTGGGTCAGTCTGTCTGGCCCTACCACACCCCGACTGTCAGTCTTTACCTGGGGACGTTACATCTCCTAGGTTGGATCCGGCTCAATGCGCTCGAATACTCTCAACTTGGCCGATCGCGATCGCGAGTTGTGGGCAATTTCTGCTTCCCCAGGCGTGATCGGCTTTTTGGTCAGCACCTTCAAAAGCGGTGAATCCCGCATCCGATGCTTG